>DKKP01000314.1:19483-19717 GCA_002455335.1 Anaerolineales bacterium UBA6663
ACCGGGTCGTCGCGCCGGAACACGCCCGGCAACGTCCGGCTCGCGAAGCGACACGCCAGGTCGAAGCCGTCCTTGGCGCCCAACTCGCCCGCCAGATCCTCGCACTCGACCAGCGTGATCGGCACCGACCCGTTCGCCTCGTCCGTGATCAGCAGCCCGTTCTCGGTCAGGAAGCGCGTGAACAGCAGCCGATGCCAGTGCTCGTACGCCGCGTGCTCGCTCAGCCGCCGGATC
>DKKP01000239.1 GCA_002455335.1 Anaerolineales bacterium UBA6663
CTGCACCGCACCCGTTTTCACCTCGTGATGCAGCCGGCAAATCGGGCTAGAATCCACGTCATGCTCATCGCACCCTCGATCTTCGCCTGCATCGATCTCCGGCGCCTCGGCGACGAGATCGCGCGCGCCGCCGACGGCGGCGCTATTTGGATCCACCTCGATATCATGGACGGGCACTTTGTGCCCAACCTGAGTTTCGGCCCTGTGCTTGTCGAGGCCGTTCGGGAGTCGACGACGCTGCCGCTCGATGTCCACCTGATGATCACGGCCCCCGAGCGCTATATCGCCGATTACGTCAAAGCCGGCGCCGATCGCGTCACTGTCCATGTCGAGGCCACGCCGCACGTCTACCGCGCGCTGGATCTGATCCATGACCTCGGCAAGCCGGCGGGCGTCGCGCTCAATCCGGGCACCCCGGCCGAGGCGGTTTCGGCCGTGCTGGCCAACGTCGAACTTGTGCTGGCCATGACGGTCAGCCCCGGGTACTCGGGCCAGCGCTTCATCCACGCCATGTTGCCCAAGATCGCGCGGCTGCGCGAGCTGATCACGGCCTCGGGCCGCGCCATCCATCTCCAGGTCGACGGCGGCGTCGACGCGACCACAGCCCCGCTCTGCCGCGCCGCGGGCGCCGATGTGCTCGTCGCGGCCAGCGCCGTGTATAAAGCCGGGAAGCCGGTGGCTGAGGCGATCGCTGTGCTCCGAGGAGCGTAGGGCGAAGAGCGCGGGGCGAACGCTGTCGCGCGGTAGCAGCGTCGCCTTTCGCCCTTCGATCCTCGGTTCTTTGGTATCATTCCCCCCGCCACCGGTCGGCCTCGTCGCCGATCGGGCCGAGAGACACGCTATGCCCGAAGAAGTCAATCCGCTCGGAAAGATCGAGGTCTCGCCGGTCGCGATCGCGACGGTCGCCAGCCATGCCGCGCTGCAGGCGTACGGCATCGTCGGCATGGCGCCGAAAAACGTCCTCAACGGCCTGACCAATATCCTCACCCGAGACCCGCGCCAGGGCGTCGAGGTGACGCAACGCCCCGCCGGGCTGGTGATCAACCTGTACGTCGTGGTCGAGTTCGGCACACGCGTCTCGGCGGTGGCCAACAGCCTCTCGAACAGCGTCCGTTTCAACGTCGAATCGACCTTTGGCCTGACCGTGGATGAGGTCAATGTGCACGTCCAGGGTCTGCGCATCAGCACCCCCGACGCGTGAGTAAGCTCCTGATGACCTCTGCCGAAACCACCCCGAAGCCCGCATCCGACCTTTACAGCTGCAACGGCCCGCAGTTCAAGCAACTGGCCGAAGCTGCCCTGATCTGGCTCGAGACGAACAAAGAGCTGGTCAACGCGCTCAACGTCTTCCCGATCCCCGACGGCGACACGGGCACCAACATGTCGCTGACCATGCAGGCCGCCATGCGCGAGATCGCGCCGATGAACGACCGCAGCGCCGGCCGGGTCGCGCACGCCCTGGCCCACGGTGCGCTGATGGGCGCGCGCGGCAACTCGGGCGTGATCCTGTCGCAGATCTGGCGCGGCTTTGCGCGCGCGATCGACGGCAGCGAGACGATCGACGCCCCGCTCTTCGCCAGCGCGCTGCGCGAGGCGAGCACAACGGCCTATCGCGCCTCGGTCCGGCCGGTCGAGGGCACGATCCTGACCGTGATCAAAGACGCGGCGCTGGCCGCCGAAGACGCCGCGACCCGCCACCGCGAGCTGCGCACGTTGCTCGAGCGCATCGTTTCGGCCGCGCACAATTCGGTCGAACGCACGCCCGATCTGCTCCCGGTGCTCAAACAGGCCGGCGTGGTCGACTCAGGCGGCAAGGGCCTGACGATCATGCTCGAGGGCATGCTCCGCTATCTCCGGGGGCTGCCGCTCGACGTCGCCGTGGAGACGGCCTTCCGCCCGCTCAAGCTCGACGCGGTCGGCGCCGCGATGGAGACCATCGAGCCCGGCCAGGAGTGGGAGGTCATCGTCGACTTCAAGCCGCGGGGCTCGATCGACGTGTCGTCGATGTACGGCCGGCTCGAAGCGATGGGCACAGCCATCCAGGTCGGCGAGGGCGACGGCATGTACCGCGTCCACATCCATCTATTGAAGAGCCGCCGCTACGAGCCGCTCGAGATGGCCGAGGATCTGGGCACGATCACGAACGTGCACATGGAGAACCTGCTGGCCCAGGTCGGCGAGGGCGATGTCGAGCCGCTCAAGCTCGCAACTGTCTCCGCAGGCCAGATCGGCGTGGTGGCCGTCTCGCCCGGCGACGGGCTCTCGCGCGTGCTGGCTTCGCTTGGCGCGGCCGCGATCGTGGGCGGCGGCCAGGCCCAGAACCCCTCCACCGAAGACATCCTGCGCGCGGTCGACGACCTCCCCACCGACCACGTGATCATCCTGCCCAACAACAAGAACATCATCCTGGCCGCCAACCAGGTCGTCAGCCTGTCGTCGAAACAGGTGCGCGTTGTGCCGTCTCGCTCCGTGCCGCAAGGCGTTGCCGCGCTGCTCCAGCTCCTGCCCGATGGCGATCTCGCTCAGGTGGCCGGCGCCATGGAGCACGCGATCACCCAGGTCAACACGGGCGAGGTCACGTTGGCGACGCGCACGGTCGAGCTCAACGGAGTCGCGATCCGTGACGGCCAGCATATCGGGTTGAGCAACGGCCAGATCGTGGTGGCCGGCGAGGGCCTCGAGTCGACGCTGCTGGCGCTGCTCGAGAAGATGGATGCCGGGTCGCACGAGGTGCTCACACTGTATCGCGGGCAGGATATCTCAGAGCCCGACGCCGATGCGTTGGCCGGCCAGATCCGTGTGCGCTATCCCGAGTTGAATATCGAGAGCCATTTCGGCGGCCAGCCGCACTATCCTTTCATCCTGTCGCTCGAATAAATGGGCCAGCGCCCTGTCATCGCGCCCGACAACGTCTGCCGGGCCGTTTGAGTTTTCTGCGCCATGCACATCGTCACCGATACCTGCGCGTATTTCGCCGTCCCACGCTTCGCCAAGGCCCACAACGTCACGGTTCTACCGATCCGGATCAAGCTCGGTGAAGATGTGGTGCGTGAGGATGAGATCACGACGCTCGAGCTGTTCGAGGCGATCGCGACGCGCGGCGTGACGCCCGCGCTCGTTCCGCCGACGCCGCAGGAGTTCGCCGCCGCGTTCGAGGCGATCGCCCGGCAGGACGACCTGATCATGGCCATCCATTGCACGGGCCAGCTCTGCCCGCTCCCGCAAAACGCGCGGCTTGGCGCCGATATGGTGCGCGGGCGGACGACTGTCCACGTCATCGACACGGGCTCAGTGGCGCTGGGTCAGGGGCTCGTGGTCGAAGAGGCAGTCAAGGCCGCGGAGGCCGGGCTCTCGCTCGAAGACGCGATCCGTCTGGCCCGTGGCAAGATCCACCAGCTCTACTCGGTCTTCTTCAGCGAGCACCCGGCCTACCTCGGCCGCGCCGGCCAGCTCGGCGCCGCGCATGCGCTGATCGGCCAGATGCTGGATGTCAAACCGATCCTCAGCCTCGAAGAGGGCGAATTCGTGCCGATGGAGAAGGCCCAGACGCGCGCCAATGCGCTCGAGAAGCTCGCCGAGTTCTCGGTTGAGGTGACCGAGATCGAGCGCGGCGCGATCCTGCAGGCCGACCCGGCGCGGACGGCCGAGACCCGTCAACTCCTCGACCTGCTGGCCTCCGAAGGCAGCGACTACGACTGGCCGATCGCGCCGCTGGCGCCGTCGCTCGGCGTGCTCCTTGGCCCGGGCGCGATGGGCATCATGATCTCCGAGGGCGCCGCAACCGAGTAGCCTTCGATAAGATTCACGAACGGCGTATGTAACGCGAGCCGAGGCGATGCCTTGGCTCGTGTTGCATACGCTGTTCGTCACAAACCGTGTAGTACAATCGTTCCATGCTATCTTCACTCGCCCAATTGCAAAAAGTCCTGCAGACTGAAGTTGGGCTCAAATACGCCAACAAGGCCGTCATCGGCGGCCTGCCAAAACTGATGATGTTCTGGGAGCCCAACGCGAAACGCGACGGGCTCTCGCAAGAATTCATCAGCGATATCGCCAGCCGGCTGCGCACCTACGTCGAGACCGATCTCGAACGGCGCCCGGCCGCGCTTGGCGAGATCCTGGATGTGATCAAGGCCGAACAGGCCCGCCGGAGCCCACCCCCCACCGCGCCCCAACGTCCGCGTACAGCTGCGGCGCAACCCCGCC
>DKKP01000069.1:0-42181 GCA_002455335.1 Anaerolineales bacterium UBA6663
GGTCTGGTCGCGCTGATCATCCTGGCCGTGCTGCAATTGGTGCGCGGCACGCAGGCGGCCGCCTTGTTGCGGGGCATCATCTTCCTTGTGATCGGGATCACGCTGCTGACGCAGATCCTGCGGCTACAGGCGTTTTCATGGCTGATGAGCACCACATTGCCGGCCCTGGTGGTCGCGATCCCCGTGATCTTTGCGCCCGAGATTCGGCGCGCGCTTGAACGGATCGGGCGGGCGACTGTGCTGCTCGATCGGCAACTCCCGGAAGGCGAGGCCGACGCCGTGATCGATGCGTTGGCGACCGCCGCTCAGCGGCTTTCGGAGCGGCGACACGGCGCTTTGATCGTGATCGAGCGCCAGAGCGGCCTCAAGGAGTACATCGACACGGGGATGCGTCTGGATGCCGCCGTGACGGCCCAGCTGTTGCTGCAGATCTTCTACCCCAACACGCCCATGCACGACGGCGCTGTGATCATCCGGGGCAATCGGATCTCGGCGGCCGGATGCGTCATGCCGCTGACGACCAACCCGCAGCTGACCGGCCGGCAAATCGGGTTGCGGCATCGCGCGGCGCTCGGGACCACCGAGGCGACCGATGCTGTGGCGGTCGTCGTCTCGGAGGAGACCGGGATCATCTCGGTCGTTCACAACGGCCACATGATCCGGCCGCTCGATCGAGAGCGTTTGCGAAACGTGCTCGGGGCGTTCTACAAGCCGGTCAGCGACCGTTCGTTTGCGGGCACGGTGCGCAGCCTGTTGCGCGCCATGCGGGGCAATGGAGGGGCAGGGACCAACGGCTCGGGTCCGCGCCTCTCGACTCCCCCGACACCGCCCGAGAGCTTGCCTCTGGAGGAGGCCGGTCGGGGGCGGCCGCGCTCAGAAGACTAGCCTGCGGGTGCGGCGTAGGGCCGCAGACGCAGACGGGATGAAGTTGTGAAACTCGACGTCCTGGCCAGCGCGGTTCTGGCTGTTGTGCTCGCCGTCCTGGTTTGGTTTGTGGCAGCGGCCGAGCAGGATCAATTCATCGAACAAAGGCTCAACCAGCCGGTCGCTGTCGTCTACGTCAACCTGGGCGCAGAGCTCGTCAACATGGGCACCCAGACCGTGCAGACGACCGTGACGCTCCGCGGGCCGGAGAGCCTGCTGAACACGATCGATCCGTCAAATCTCGAGATCACGGCGGATCTGAGCGGGCTGGGGCCGGGCGAGCACGACGTCCCACTCACTTACAGCCCGCCGGCGCCGCTGAGCCTCGTCAGTTTGTCGCCCCAGGTGGCCCGCGTGCGACTTGAGGCGATCGAGACCCGTGTCCTGGATATCCAACTGCAGCAGAGCGGTGAGCCATCGACCGGCTTCGAAGTGGGTACGCCGCTGCTATCGACGATCACCGGGACCGTGATGGGCCCGACGTCGCTTGTCAATCGAGTCAGCTTGCTGGCTGTCTCGCTCAATATCGCCGGTGCGCGCCGCGACATCGTGCAATCGCTGGATGTGCAGGCGCTCGACATCCAGAACCGCACGGTATCGGGCCTGACTGTTGCGCCAGGGCAGGTGGATGTCACGTTGCCGATCGGTGCGCGCCCAGGCTATCGTGAGGTCGTCGTGCAGGTGAACCGGCTTGGCGCTCCGGCCGAGGGCTACTATGTGTCGGACGTCGTCGCATCGCCGTCGGTGGTCACGCTCTCGTCGAGCGACGCGCGCCAGGTCGCCGAGCTCCCAGGGTTCGTCGAGACCGAGCCGCTCACGATCGATGGCGTGACCGAGACCGTCATCAAAAAGGTCGGTCTTGTGTTGCCTGAGGGCGTCACGGTGCAGGGCGAGCCGGCTGTCACAGTCGAAATCACGATTCAACCCGTGGTGATCAGCATCCCGTTCCCGGCCGTCCGCGTGGAGCCGATCAACCTGGCGGCCGGCTTCAATGCGCGTGTCGAGCCCGAGACCGTTTCGGTCGTGATCCGCGGCCCCGTGGCGCTGCTGAACCAGCTGCAGCCCGAGGAGATCCAGCTGGCCGTGGATCTCACGGGGCAGGATGCTGCTGGCACTTATTTGCTCGAGCCGTTTGTCGTCGCCGTCCCGGAGAGCCTTTCGGTCGAGAGCATCCAGCCGGCTCAGGTGCAGGTCGTGGTCGCCCGTGGCCCGCGACCAACGCGCACACCCACGCCAAGGCCGACGTTCACGCCGACACCGACACCGACACAGACGCTGTTGCCGTTGTTCACGGCGACCCCGACAGCGCCCCCAAGCTCGGATTGATCATCCCGGGATACAATGCAACCCCATGTCAAAACCAATTGTCGCCATCGTCGGTCGGCCCAATGCCGGGAAGTCGACGTTCTTCAACCGTCTCACCGGTGAGCGCCTGGCCGTCGTCGACGACACACCCGGGACCACCCGCGATCGACTGGTCGCCGAAGCAGAGTGGAACGGGCGGGCCTTCGACCTGATCGATACAGGCGGCATCGAGCCGCTGCCGCGCGCCAGTTCAAGCGGCCAGGTGCTCGCCGAGGGCTCGGCGGCCTTTGTGCCCCAGATGCGCGCACAGGCCGAGATGGCCATCTCGGACGCCGACGCCGTGATCTTCATGACCGAGGCCAAGCTCGGCCTGACCGAGGCCGACCGCGAGGTGGCCGAGATCCTGCGCCGCGCGCAGAAACGCGATGCCGATGGCGTGCTGCGTCCGCCGGTCTTGCTGGCGGTCAACAAGACCGAGTCGGCAACCGCCGAGCAATCCGCCTATGCCTTCTATGAGCTCGGGATGGGCGACCCGTATCTCATCTCGGCGCTGCATGGCACAGGCATCGCCGACCTGCTCGACGCGTTGATCGAGGCCCTGCCGCCGGCGCCCGAGGCCGAGCCCGACGAGAGCATCAAGATCGCGTTGGTCGGCCGGCCCAATGTCGGCAAGAGTTCACTGCTCAATCGGCTGCTTGGCGAGGAGCGCGCGATCGTCAGCCCAGTGCCGGGCACGACTCGGGATGCGACCGATACGCCGCTGCTCTTCAACGGGCACAAATTGACGTTGATCGACACAGCGGGCATCCGGCGCCGGGGCAGCATCGACCCGGGCGTAGAGAAATGGAGTGTCCTGCGGACGTTCCGAGCGATCTCGCGTTCGGATGTGGCGTTGCTCGTGATCGACGCTCAGGATCCCTTCAAGGCTCAGGATGCGCATGTCGCCGGGTTCATTCTTGACGAGTCGAAGAGCGTTGTGGTGCTCGTCAACAAGTGGGACGTGATCGAGAAAGACTCGAACACCATGGCGGCCTACGCAGAGCGTCTGCGCACCAACCTGCATTTCCTCGACTATGTCCCTGTGTTGTTCGTCTCAGCCAAGACGGGCCAGCGCACGGGCCAGATCCTGGAGACCGCGCTCAAAGTGCAGGAGGAGCGCCTGGTGCGCATCCCCACCTCGGCGCTCAATAAGCTGGTCCGTGCCGCAGTGGCGCGTCACGCACCGCCCTCGAAGGGCGGACGGCAGCTCAAGATCACGTTTGCCGAGCAGGTGCGCGTCAACCCGCCGACGATCCTGCTGCATGTCAACGACCCCGAGCTTGCGCACTTCACCTATCGTCGCTATCTCGAGAACTCGGTGCGCCGGGAGTATCCGTTCACGGGAACACCGGTGCGATTGAGCTTCCGAAAGAAGAATTGAGGCCCACCATGAGTCGCAAACCGGCCGAGATCGCAGCCATGATCGACCATACCCTGCTCAAGCCTGAGGCGACCGCAGCCCAGATCGAGAAGGTTTGTACTGAAGCGCGGAAGCATCGGTTCGCTTCGGTATGCGTCAACCCGACACACGTGCGTCTTGCCGCACGGCTGCTGCGAAAATCGGGGGTGGCCACCTGCACCGTGATCGGCTTCCCACTCGGCGCCAACGCGCCTGAGGTCAAGGCGTACGAGGCCGAGGTGGCGATCGCTCATGGCGCAACCGAACTCGACATGGTGATCAATATCGGCGCGCTCAAGGCCGGCGACGATCGGCTCGTCGCGCGCGATATCCGCGCCGTGGCGCGGGTCGCGCATGCGGCCGGCAAGTTGCTCAAGGTGATCATCGAGACTGCTTTGCTTACTGACGACGAGAAGCGGCGAGCTTGTCTGATCGTTAAACGCGCCGGCGCTGATTTCGTCAAGACATCGACTGGGTTTTCGACGGCCGGCGCGACGGTCGCGGATGTGCGTCTGATGCGCGAGACGGTTGGCCCGAAGCTCGGGGTCAAGGCCGCGGGCGGCGTGCGCTCTCTGGCGGATGCCGAGGCCATGCTCGCCGCCGGCGCCACCCGGCTCGGCACAAGCGCCGGCGTCGCGATCATGCAGGGGCTGAAGTCGGCTTCGAGCTATTGAGGGTCCCGGTCGACTCTTGAGCGATCCCGCCCGGCCCTGCAGCCCGTGTCTTGCGAGCGACGCCCTGCGCGCGACATCGCACCGACGGGTTCAGGACACGGGCAGCGCTTCGGAGCGCGCCAACGCGGCCTCAGCCCACGCTTGCACTCCCGCGCCATAGCGGACGCTATCGCTCGGATCGACGTCAGCCGCCGTCAAAGGCCAATCCAGCCCGATCGCCTCATGAAAGGTCGTGCCGTCGGCCTTGATCTTCCAGCCCTTTGCCGCCGAGACCCCCGCTCGGCGGATCCCCACCTTGATGTCCTCGACGCCGTGGCCATCGCGCAGATGGCGACTGAGCAGATCGCGCATCGCGAGCCAACCACGCCGTGAGAGCCGCGTCGGGTGCTGCAGCATATACGCGGTGACCGTCAAGAAGTGGACGCGGCCAAAGGCCGGATCCGAGAACTCCAGAGCCAGCATCGCCTCGAACTTCTGGCGGCAACCATCCTCATCGCGATAGTGGCCGCCACACTCAGGACAATGAAAAACCATCATTGACGTCACACCGCCGGAAAGATCACGCCCGGCGAAAGTCTGCCCGCGGGGTCCAGCGCCGCCTTGACGGATCGCATCTGCTCGACGCCGGCTGCGCCATAGAGCTGCCGCAAGAGCGCCTGCTTGGTTGGGTTGCGGCCGACGCCATGTTCGGCCAGCGGGCTGCCGCCCATGGCGGTGACGATCCGGCCGAGCCTTACGATGGCCGTCTGTCCGGCGTCGGCCTCCGCCCGGGTTCGAGGCAGGGCGTTCGGATGCAGATTGCCGTCGGAGATGTGTCCCCAGATCGCATGTTCGAGCCCAAGCCGATCGAACTCCTCGCGAAAGAGGTGAAGCATCTCACCCAGATGCTCAAACGGGACGATCATGTCGGCAGCGACCTTGGTGATGTCGGCGTCAATCTCGCGCTGCGCCCGGCCGACCCTTGCGTTGACTGCGAGCGGCACCCCGGCGCGCAGATCGAGGATCCGACGCTCGGTGAGCAGATCGCGCGGCTCTGCGACGAGCAAAGCGCCCCCGAGTTGTGTGTCGGCGAGCAAGGCGGCCAGGCGCGCTGCGGCGCGTGGCTCGAGGCCTGGCGCTGCCGCCTCGCGCTGGATGATCAGGGCCCCGCCAACCGGCTCGGGGAGATGGATGCCGACGGCCTCAGCCAGGCCCTCGGCTCTGAGGATCTCCAGCGATGCTGCATCCAGGTATTCGATCGCGCTGATGTCCGGGCTGTTGCCGGCGCCTTTCCACGCCAACTGGGATTCGAGCCGTAAGGTCGCCGTCAACGCCAGAGCCTGTTCCTCACTCCGGCACAACGCGAAGCTCAGGCTGGAGCGTGGTGCTGGGCCAACGGTTCGGATCGTGACCTCTGTGATGACGCCCAGCGTGCCTTCGGCGCCGATGAACAGGTCGATCAGATCCATCTCAGGTGCCGCGGAGTAGCCCGCGGAGACCTTGGCGACTGCAGGCAGATGATAGGCAGGAACCGGGATTCGTCGTGCACCCGATGAGCTGGTTAACTCAAAGTAGCCGTCAGGGTGCGCGCGGCATTGGTTACGTTCGAGATCGAGCACCGAGCCGTCGGCGAGGACGACGGTCAGCCCCTCGACCCAGCCACGGGTTGCGCCGTATTTGAAGGTGGCCGGGCCGGCGGCGTTGGTCGATACCGCGCCGCCGATCTGGGCTCCGGCATAAGCCGGCACGGGGGGATAGAACGCGTCGTGTTGGACGAGATGCGCCTGGAGCTCGGCCAGCGTGACGCCGGCCCCAACCCGCCAGCGGTCTGGCGCGATACGCGTAATCCCGCGCAGGTCACGTAGCGCCAGCACGACCTCGCCCCTGGGCGTGGCCCCGCCCGTCAATGAAGACTGTGACCCGATCGGCAACACAGTCGAGTGGCTCTGCAGCACCCAGGCGACCTCGGCGGCGTTGCTCGCGATGGCCAGAGCAGGCGTATGCCCATTGGGGAAGTGGGCAGCGTCGAAGCGCACACCGGCCAGGGCTTCCGGGTTGGTGAGCACTCGGGCTGGTCGGGGTGTGATCGGTCGAGTTCTGGCTCGATGGGTCATCGGCTGGGTCGTTCAGCGCACAGTCGCCGCAGTCCCGGTTGGCGGCGCCGAGACCCTGGGTGGCATTGTACTGGGAAACATCGAATCCACTCAACCGAATCAGGTCGGATCCCGACCGGTTTCGCCTCTACCCTGATGACACTGTTCTGACTCAGGAGGGTTTCGATGACCGACGGCCGGCGCGACTTCGACTTCTGGATGGGATCCTGGCGGATCGACAACGAACGCCTTGTCGAACGATTGAAGGGCTCGACGACCTGGGAACGTTTCGAGGCACGGGGCACGGCGCAACCGCTGCCGGGCGGGATCGGCAACTGTGACGACTTCGTGCCGATCGACTGGCGCCCCGGCTATGTCGGGATGTCGCTGCGTGTTTTCAATCCGACGACGGATCTGTGGAGCATCTACTGGCTCGATAACCAAACCGGCGGCCTCGACGTCGTCGGGCACCTGCTTCCGCCGGTCGTCGGGCGATTCACCGACGGCATCGGCGTCTTCCAGGGGGACGATACGTTCGAGGGCCGCCCGATCCGCGTGCGTTTCGTTTGGTCCGAGATCACGGCGACCGGCGCGCGCTGGGAGCAGGCCTTCTCGCCCGACGGCGGTGTCACGTGGGAGACGAACTGGGTCATGCGCTTCACGCGGTTGTCGTGACGCTCGATCGCGCCGCTATACAGGCCCCGGACGCCCGCCGAAAGTCCGTATAATCTGCCCATTGGCTGGCACGTCTCAAACAAGGAGATCAAAATGGGCAGCATCTGGAGCTGGGCGACCCTGACCGATCCACAGCAAACTGCGCTTCTTGAAGCTGAGCGCACGCTTGGCGTCGAATATCTCCTTGCGTTCAGGCCTGACGAAGGCAGCGCAGCTCAGGGGGCGCTGGCGCGAGCGATGACGCGCAGTCTACCGCTGGCCGCACTGAACGATAGTCAGCTGGAGTGCCTGCAAGGTCTTGAGCGCCAACTCGAAACCGTGGTGGTCGCCTACGGCAAGCCTGGCGCGTGAGGGCGTCCCCGGCGATCAAGAAGAGAAGACGCTGNNCAGCGTCTTCTCTTCTTGATCGCTATTCTTCAATCGCTACACGGTCCAGTCGAGCACGACCTTGCCGCACTCACCCTTGACCAGCATTTCGAAGCCGGTCAGGTAATCGGTGTAGGGCAGGTGATGCGTGATGACGTTGCGCACCTGCAGACCGCTCTGCAACATGGCGATCATCTTGTGCCAGGTCTCGAACATCTCGCGGCCGTAAATGCCCTTGACCGTGAGCATGCGGAAGACGATCTTCGACCAATCGACGGGGAAGGCCTGGGTGGGGATGCCGAGCATGGCAATCCGGCCGCCCATGACCAGGTGGTCGACCATCTGCACGAAGGCCGCCGGCGCGCCGCTCATCTCGAGCCCGACGTCGAAGCCCTCGGTCATCTTCAGGCGTGCCATCACCGATTTGAGCTCTTCCTGCGCCGTATTGACCGGGGTGATATCGGCCACCGAGGCGGCAAGCTGCAAGCGATGTGCGTTGATATCGGTGATCACTACGTGCCTGGCACCGACGTGGCGCGCCACGGCTCCGGCCATGATCCCGATCGGGCCGGCGCCNNTAGGTCAGCGCCGTGTGCACGGCGTTGCCGAGCGGATCGAGGATCGCGCCGAGATCGTCATCGATGTCATCGGGCAGAGGGATCACGTTGAAGGCCGGGACGCGCACGAATTCGGCGAACGCGCCCGGGCGGTTGACCCCGACGCCCTGGGTCTCAGGGTCGAGGTGATAGTGCCCCGAACGGCTGGCTCGGCTACGCATGCCGACCACGTGGCCCTCGCCCGACACACGTTGTCCGACGTGCAGCGTGCGCACCCTGTCTCCAAGCGCCACGATCTCGCCCGCGTATTCGTGGCCGATGATCATCGGCACCTTGATCGTGCGTTGCGCCCACTCGTCCCATTTGTAGATGTGGCCATCGGTGCCGCAAACGCCGGTCTTGTGGATCTTGATCAACACGTCTTCGGGCCCGAACTCGGGCACCGGGGCTTCCTCGAGCCAGAGGCCGCGTGCAGCCTGTGATTTTACGAGCGCCTTCATCGAGATTCCCCTTCCTTGTGTCGTGGAGCGACTCCCACGCTCGATGCTAAACGATCCCCAACGCTTTCCCGGCCGCCCTGAAAGCCTCGATGCCGAAGTCGACGTCGGCCGGCGTCAGCGCCGCCGACATCTGAGTGCGGATCCGGGCGAGGCCACGGGGCACGACCGGGTAGAAGAACCCGGCCACGTACACACCGCGACGATCGAGCTCGGCCGCCAGGCGTTGCGCCCGGATCGCATCGCCGAGCATCACGGGCATGATCGGCGTCTCGCCGGGGAGCAGTTCGAACCCGGCTTCGGTCAACCCGGCTCGGAAACGTCGCGTGTTGGCGAACAGGCGCTCGCGGAGCGCGTGACCGTCTTCGATCAACTCAAGGGCTCTGAGCGAGCCGCCGACCACGGCCGGTGCCAGGCTGTTCGAGAACAGATAGGGCCGCGCCCGCTGCCGCAGCAGGTCGATGATCGGCTGGCTCGCCGCCACATAGCCGCCCATCGCGCCGCCGAGCGCCTTGCCCANNAGGGACGCGAGCGCTGGCGCAGCCAGTCGACCACTTCGCGCTTGCCCGAGGTATAGCCGCCCGACGCGCCGCCGAGCGCCTTGCCCAGCGTGCCGGTCAGGATCTCGACCCGATCTCCGACGCCGGTGTGCTCGGGCGTGCCCCGCCCGGTCTCGCCGATAAAGCCTGTGGCGTGGCAGTCGTCGACCAGCACCACGGCGTTGTACTTCTCGGCCAGCGTGCAGACGCCCTGCAGATTGGCGATGATTCCGTCCATTGAGAAGACGCCGTCGGTGGCGATTAACTTGAAGCGCGCGCCGTCACGGTCCGCGATTTTGAGTTGGTCCTCGAGGTCGTCGAGGTTGCTGTTGGCGAAGCGATAGCGTCGGGCTTTGCACAAACGAACGCCGTCGATGATCGAGGCGTGGTTGAGCGAGTCGGAGATGATCGCATCGTCTGGCCCAAGCAACGGCTCGAAGACGCCGCCGTTGGCGTCGAAGGCTGCGGCGAACAGGATGGCGTCGTCCTTGCCCAGGAACCGCGCGAGCGCGCGTTCGAGCTGACGGTGCAGATCCTGTGTGCCGCAGATGAAGCGCACCGAAGACATGCCGAAACCGTGGGTATCGAGCGCGCGGTGCGCGGCAGCGATGACCTCCGGGTGATCGGAAAGCCCCAGATAGTTGTTGGCGCACAGATTGAGCAGGGCGCGGCGGGAGCCGTTGGCCTGGATCTCGATGCGCGGTCGTTGCGGCGTGACGATCAGGCGCTCCCGTTTGAGTAATCCCTCACGTTCGATTTCGGCCAGAGTCTGTTGAATGTGATCGAGAAAAGGGGTCATTCGGTCTCCGAAACGGACAGTCTGAAGTAAGTATACGCCGTTTGGGGGATATGGGCGGGAAACGATCGACTGTGAGGTGTGGGACGGCCGACGCCCACGCGGAACGCCAGCGCCTGCCATCCCGCATCTCACGCAAGAACCCAAAGCCTTGACAGCGTCGCGCAGTCGGTGTACAATTAGTTCAATTGTACAACTCATTCAATTATTCTCGCCATGCTGATCCATCTCGACGCGCGTAGCCGGGTGCCGATCTACACGCAGGTGGTCGAACAGGTCAAGACGATGGTGGCGGCCGGGGCGCTCAAGCCCGGCGACCAATTGCCCACGGTTCGTCAGCTTGCGGCCGATCTGCGGATCAACTTCAACACGGTCGCGCGCGCCTACCGCACGCTTCATGAAGAAGGCGTCCTGTCGACCCAGCAGGGCCGGGGGACGTATGTGCTCGATCAGCCTGTGCCGGATGTGGGAGAGCAGCGGAAGCTCAGGCGTGCCCGTCTGGCCGAATTGACCGACCGCTTCCTCGACGAAGCGGCGCGGCTCGGCTACGTGCCCGACGAGGTCCGCAAGAGTGTGGAGGGTGGGCTGATGGCCCAACGCGAGGAAAAGGGAGGTTCATCATGATGTCGGCGTTCAGGACTGCGATCACGGCCACAACGGCCGGGGCGAGCGACTCGGGCCGGGCGACTTCAGGAGCGCAGCGGCAGGCCAACAGCGTCTCGCTGACCGTGTTCTTCGTCTTCCTGGTCATCGGCATTCTCTTCGCCATCGTCGGCACCAATGTCTATGGGCTGACGGACGACATGGCCGGGCTGGGCGTGGCCGCGTTTGCGCTGATCGGCACGTACTTCCTCTTTGCGCTCAAGATCGCAAACCAATGGGAGAAGGCCGTCGTGCTGCGCTTCGGCAAGTTTCGCGGGCTGTACGGACCCGGGCTGTTCTGGGTTGTGCCGATCATGGACTCGGTCTCCTCCTGGATCGACAGTCGCACGATCGTCACGCCCTTTGCCGCGCAGAAGACCCTGACGCGCGACACAGTCCCGGTCGATGTCGATGCCGTGTTGTTCTGGGTGGTGTGGGACGCGCAGAAGGCGGCGCTCGAGGTCAAGGACTACGAAGCCGCGGTCGACTGGGCGGCGCAGACCGCGCTGCGCGACATCATCGGCAAGATGCTGTTGGCCGATCTACTGGTGGGACGTGAGGCCATCGACCAGGAACTGCAGAAGATCATCGACGAGCGCACAACGCCCTGGGGCGTGAGCGTCACAAGCGTCGAGATCCGCGATATCGTCATCCCGCAGTCGCTGGAAGAGGCGATGAGCCGACAGGCGCAGGCCGAGCGTGAACGGCAGGCGCGCGTGATCCTGGGCGAGAGCGAGAAACAAATCGCCGAGTCGTTTGCGCAGGCCTCAGAAGCCTACGCCGACAACCCGACCGCGCTACACCTGCGCGCCATGAACATGCTCTTCGAGGGCCTGAAGGACAAGGGCGCGCTCGTGATCGTGCCATCTTCGGCAGTCGATACGATGAACCTGGGCGGGATGGCGGGTCTTGTCTCGCTCGCGAAGGCTTCCGGTAGGGCAGGCCCGCTCTCAGCGAGCGAGACAACGACGCAGGGCTGATCATTCGATTTGGCGGGCGCGACATCGCAGAAAGCAGGCGACGATGGTGACCAGACGCATGGCATGGCTCGTGGGTGGCCTGGTGTTGGGCATGGCGCTCCTGTCGCTCTTCTTCGACGTGATGGGGCTGATCGCATACGGCTTGATCGTCCTTGGCGTCTGGTCGAGCATCGCCGTCGTAGCGGTTTGGGCCGTGGCCTGGCTCCTCCAACTGGTCCGTGTGATTCGGCGTCGTTTTCGGCTTGGCCCCCCGCTCGTTGTGACAGGGATGGCGATCTTGATCGGCGCCGTCGGCATCCTGGTGACGAACGTGGCGGTCCGCCCGGCTGTGTTGTCGTCGACCGAGCCCGCGCATCGCCAGCTGGCATATGCCTTCGACACGGATCAGGGCGATCGGTATGCGCTACGCTTTGTCGGCCTGAATGATCGCGACCAGGAGCGAGTGACGCTCGTGCTCGCGCTCATCGAGCAGGGTGAAGTGCAGACCGCGGATGACAAGTTTCAGGCGGCCATGATCTTGCAGCACGGCACCGAGCCCGCACACTATGAACGCGCCTACCAACTGGCCCGTGACGCTGCCGAGGCCGGCCATGCCGAGTCCGAACAGCTCTGGAAGAACGCTTACGATCGCTGGATGCTCTCGACGGGTCGTGACCAGGTGTATGGAACCCAAACGACGGTCCAGATGACGCTGTTTGGCGTCTCGATCGAGGACAAGTGATGTGATGGTCGATCCCGTATTGTCAGTAACGTATTCCTTGAATGCTGTGCTGATGATCGCGCTCCCGATCGTGGTCGGGATCGTGATCGTCCGCCGACTGAAGACTCGCTGGAGTCTGCTGGGGTGGGGCGCCCTGGCGTTCATCGCCTCGCAGGGTCTGCGGCTGCCTTTGCTCTTCGGCCTGACGGCGCTGCTCCAGGGCCGCGACGTGATGTCGTCGGAGGTTGCCACGGTTTTCAACATCGTCTTCCTCAGCTTGACGGCTGGCCTGTTCGAGGAGGGCGCGCGCTGGCTGGGCTATCGCTTCATCATTCGCGATGCGCGGCGCTGGGAGGATGCTGTGACGTACGGGGCCGGCCACGGCGGCATCGAGGCGATCATCTTTGGCGTGCTCGCGGGCCTGACCCTTGTCAACATGGTCGTCCTCCGCGGGCTCGACCTGACAACGCTGCCGATGACGGCCGAGCAGATGGAATTGACACGGGTTGGGGTCGAGGCCTTCTGGTCGGCGCCGTGGTATCTGACGATCCTTGGCGCTGTCGAGCGCGTCTTCGCGTTGACGTTACATATCACATTGTCGGCCATGGTGCTGCAGTGCTTCACGCGCAACAACCGCTGGTGGCTGGTGGCCGCGATGCTGTGGCACGCGCTCGCGAATATCGTGGGCGTCGGCGTAGCGCAGGCGGCCGGGCCGTTGGCGGCCGAGGGCGCGCTGGCGGTCGTCGCTCTGGTCAGCCTGGGCCTGCTCTTCTGGCTGCGTCGTCCGACGGTGACCGTGAACGCGGAGGTCGCCGCATGATCGACATCCACGGCTTGAGCAAGACCTTTCAGGGCGCGACCCGGGGTGCTGTGGTCGAGGCGGTCTCGGATTTGTCGCTCACGGTCGCGCAGGGCGAGGTCTTCGGCTTCCTCGGCCCCAACGGGGCCGGCAAGACCACCACGGTGCGCATGCTGTGCGCGCTGATCGCGCCCACGCGTGGCACCGCGACGGTCAACGGCCATGCGCTCGGCAGGGCGGATCAGGCGATCCGGCGCTCGGTCGGGATCCTGACCGAGACGCCGGGCCTCTACGATCGATTGAGCGCCGAGGCCAATCTCCGTCTGTTCGCCGAGCTGTACGATGTGGCCGACCCCGCGGCGGCGGTCAAGCGCTATCTTGGATTGTTGGGGCTGTGGGATCGGCGGCAGGACCCGGCCGGCAGCTTCTCAAAGGGCATGCGCCAAAAGCTGGCGATTGCACGGGCCCTGCTTCACGAGCCACGGGTGCTGTTCCTGGACGAGCCCACAAGTGGATTGGACCCTGAAGCGGCCCGGCTGGTGCGCGATTTCATCACCGAGCTGCGCGGCGAAGGCCGGACGATCTTCCTGACCACGCACAATCTCGACGAGGCCGATCGGCTGTGCGATCGGATCGGCATCTTCAAGACCCGGCTGTTGGCCGTCGATACGCCGGCCGCGCTCCGACGGACGTTGTTCGGGCGTCAGGTCGTCTTTCACCTGGCCCGGCTTGATCCGGCCTGGGTGACGGCCATCGGCGCGCTGCCGCGGGTCCAGGAGGCACACGCAGCCGGCGAGAAGCTTGTGGTGCGTCTCGAGACACCCGAGACGACCAATCCCATCATCGTTCGCGAGTTGATCGCGCTCGGCGCCGACATCCAGTTCGTGGGCGAGCTGCGACACTCGCTCGAAGACATCTATCTGCGCTTCGTCAACCACGATGCGGGGGGGCAGGCATGAAACACATTCGCACCCTCATCGCCAAGGAGTGGGCCGAGGTCTTCAAGAACCGGATCGTCATCTTCACAGTCAGCGCGCTGCCGTTGCTGATGGCGCTCTTGCCGCTCGGCATCCTGCTCTCGACCGGCGGCGCGATGAGCATGGAAGGCGATGTCTCCGATCTGCCGCCTTCGATGCTCAAGGCCTGCGGCGCCATCGCGGTGGGTGACTGCTTCCAGATCTTTCTCCTCAACCAGTTCCTGCCGCTGTTCATGATGATGCCGCTCTTTATCCCGATCGCGATCGCGTCGTACAGCATCGTCGGCGAGAAGACCACGCGCAGCCTCGAGCCGCTGCTGGCGACGCCGATCACGACCGAGGAGCTCCTGGCCGGTAAGGCGTTGGCGGCGGTCATCCCGGCGGTGCTGGCGACCTGGGCTAGTTTTGCGGTCTTCCTGATCGGGCTGCCGCTGGTGGGCGCGAGCGGGCCGGCGCTGCTGACGGCGCTCAGCCCGACGTGGTTTGCGGCCACCTTTCTGGTCGGGCCGCTGGTCGCGGTGCTGGCCGTGATCTTCGCGCTGATGGTCTCGTCGCGGGTCAACGATCCGCGCACGGCCGAGCAGATCTCGGGTGCGCTGGTCGTGCCGGTGCTGGGGCTGGTCTTTGCGCAGTTGGCCGGCGTGTTGGTGCTCAACGTCCCTTTGATGTTGACCGTCGCGGCCGGGGTAGCCGTGATCGATGTGGTGCTCGTGTTCTTCGGCGCGCGGCTGTTTCAGCGCGAGGTGATCCTGACGCGATGGAAATGAAAACCTTGTGGCGTGCCGTGTGGCGCGCGCTCGTCCTGGCGATGTGGGTCCTATCAGCCGGCGCTGTCGTGGCGCAGGACGATGCCCTGACGCTCTATGTGCGGCGCAACTTCGGCTACGGCGGCGGCAGCCAGATCCAGGGCAACTTCCGGCTTGAGGTCGAGGGCCCGGCGGATCTGGCTTCGGTCACATACCTGATCGACGGCGACGTCCTGNNGACGGCGATGTCCTGGCGACCACGAGCGCCGCGCCGTTCCGGGTCGACTTCGACACGGATACCTACCCGCATGGCTGGCACGAGCTCACAGCGACGGGCATGCTAAGCGACGGCCGGGTGCTTGTGTCGAACACCCGGCGTTTCGAGTTCGTGGCAGCCGAGGTCGGCTGGCAGGCGGCGGGCCAGATGGGTGGGACGCTGATATTGGGCGTCGGAGCCGTGATCGCCGTGGTGTTCGCGATCCAGGTGTTGGTGTTCGGGCGCTCGGGGTCGCGCCGCGGCTACGGCCTGTTGGGCGGCGCGGTCTGCCCGCGGTGTGGGCGCGCCTTTGGCATCCATCTGTGGAGCCTGAACGCGATTGGCGGGCGCTTCGATCGGTGCGATCACTGTGGGGGTTGGTCGTTTGTGCGCCGCGCCACGCCTGAAGCGTTGGCGGCGGCCGAGAACGCCGATGCGCCGACTGCCGGAGTCGCCGCGCCCGATCCGGCCGGTCAACGCGAGCGCCAGCTCGAGGAGACGCGGTACGTGGATGAGGCGTAGATTCAAACCTTTGACCTGACAGGTCCACCGCGATTCGCTTGTTTTCACGGGCTTCGCGAAATCACTGGAACAAAATCGCGTTCGTTTTCTAACCTTCGCGAGCCTATCGCCCCGGCGCTCCTCGGCCGATTATCTGACACCCGGTGTTCACGACGCGCCAGCTGGTAATCGTTTTCCGCTCTCCCCCCTACTAAATGCGGAGCCCAAACGGGTGACGGGGCCTTGACAAAGCCTCGACACGGTTCGAAGATAGCGGGCGAACCCTCCTGGTTTCACAATCGCACATCATCTGAGGAGACGCACCATGACCGTGGGTCAACAGCTGCATCGCACTGTCAGCGCTCTGGCCTTGCTCAGCCTGCTCGCCGCGCCGTTCGCGTCCGCTCCGACGCCGGTCCGCGCAGCGCCACCCGCCGTGGCCTCGACAGTGGCCCTGGTCGGTAGCCTGCAGAGCGAAGTCGGCTGCGCGGGCGATTGGGACCCGGCCTGCGCGGCGAGTTATCTCACCTACGATGCCGCCGACGATGTCTGGCAGGCGACCTTCACGCTGCCGGCCGGCGCCTGGGAATACAAGGTCGCGCTCAACAACGGCTGGGACGAGAACTATGGCGCCAACGCGGCCCCGAGCGGCGCCAACATCGCCCTCAACCTCGCGGCCGAGACCGTCGTCAAGTTCTACTACGACGACAAGACCCACTGGATCACCAGCAACGTCAATCACATGATCGCCGTCGCACCCGGTAGCTTCCAGAGCGAGCTTGGCTGCCCCGGTGACTGGCAGCCCGATTGTCTGCGCTCCTGGCTGCAGGACATCGACGACGACGGGGTCTACACCTTCGCCACAACCGCGATCCCGGCCGGCGCCTACGAGGGCAAGGTCGCGCTCAACGAGTCGTGGGATGTCAACTACGGCGCGGGCGGCGTCCAGGGCGGCGACAACATCCTCTTCACCGTGCCCGCCAGCGGCGCAACCGTCACCTTCGCCTTTGACTCGGCGACCAACACGCCGACGATTGAGGTCGTGCCGCTTGTGCCAACCGACGACGTCCAGTGGGACGGCCTGCGGCACGACTCACGCGATCCGCTCTATCGCACACCCGGCGGCGCCGTGCCGACCGGCACGCCCGTGACCGTGCGCTTCCGCACTTTCCACGGTGATGTCACCGGCGTTCAGCTGCGTGTCTACGACGTCGACACGGCCGCGCAGACCCTCCTGCCCATGA
This sequence comes from Anaerolineales bacterium UBA6663, assembly GCA_002455335.1. Taxonomy (GTDB): domain Bacteria; phylum Chloroflexota; class Anaerolineae; order Anaerolineales; family UBA6663; genus UBA6663. The sequence continues at coordinate 16,689 of DKKP01000069.1, forward strand.
CCCCGGCGGCGACCGATGTAGGCTGCTATCAGGCCGGGCTTGAGGATCGCACGTGCGACTTCTGGGCCGTGACCCTGCCCAACGACTCGCCCGCCAACGTCTGGTACCGCTTCGTCGTGGCCGACGGCACCGACGTCGACTACTACGGTGACAACACGACGGCGCTCGACGGCGGCCTCGGCGCGCCGTCGGACGACCCGATCGACAACAGCTACGCCCTGATGGTCCACGATCCGGCCTTCACAAGCCCGTCCTGGGCCCAGGACGCCGTGATCTACCAGATCTTCCCGGATCGCTTCCGCAATGGGGACCCGCGCAACGATCCGGACACCGGCGACCCGCGCTACGACGACCCGATGATCGCGCTGGATTGGGGCACGTTGCCCGAGGGCTACTGCCGCAACTACGCCGATCGCGACGAGAATTGCCCGTGGCGCTTCGACGACACACCCCCGGACACCAGCCCGACGGTCGAGAGCCCGCGCGGCCGCGACTACTACGGCGGCGACCTGCGCGGTGTGTTGCAGCGCCTGCCCTATCTGCGCAGCATGGGCGTGACCGTGATCTACTTCAACCCGATCTTCACGGCCCGCTCGAATCATCGCTACGACACCGCCGACTACTACGAGATCGACCCGGCGCTCGGCACGCTGAATGACTGGAAGGCGCTCGAGCGCGCCGCCCGGTTGCTCGGCATGCGCATCGTGGTCGATGGCGTGTTCAATCACCTCTCGTCCGACAGTGCGTTCTTCGATCGCTATCAGGCCTACGACATCGTCGGTGCCTGCGAGTCGGCCGGCTCCGAGTTCCGGCCGTGGTTCACGTTCCGGCCGCCGTCGGCCAGCGAACCCGCGCCCTGCGTGCCGTCGACGCCCGGCGGGGCCGACACCTACTACTCCGGCTGGTTCGGCTTCGACAGCATCCCGGTGATTAACAAGAGCCTGCCCGAGGTGGTCGACTACTTCGTCACAGGCGACGACAGCGTCTCGAAGTACTGGCTGGAGCAGGGGGCCGACGGCTGGCGCCTCGACGTGATGGGCGACGCCTCGTTCCCGGCCGGATACTGGGAGGAGTTCCGCTCGGTCGTCAAAGCGGAGAGCGCCGACGCGGTCATCATCGGCGAGCTGTGGCAGAAAGACAGCACGCTGCTGCGCTTCCTGCGCGGCGATCGTGCCGATACCACCATGAACTACCGGTTGCGCGACGCGGTGCTGGGGCTGCTCACGCCCAACGCCAGCTTCGACGGCAAGGGCTTTGGCGACAGCGGCCGGCAGATCACGCCGACCGAGTTCGCCAACCGCATCCTGGCGATCCGTGAGGATTACCCCGACGCGGCGTACTACAGCCTGATGAACCTGCTCGACAGCCATGACACCGAGCGGCTGTTGTGGACCCTGACGGCCGGGGCCGAGACCCAGGCCGAGCGCGAGTTCAACGCCGCCAACCTGGCCGCGGGCAAGCAGCGTGTCAAGCTGGCCTCGCTGATCCAGTTCACCCTGCCCGGCGCGCCGACCGTGTACTACGGCGACGAGGTCGGTGTAACCGGCGACGACGACCCTGACGATCGTCGCACCTATCCGTGGGCCGATAAGGGCGGCAAGCCCGACACGCAGCTCTTCGCCCACTATGCCTCGCTTGGCTGGCTCCGCGAGTTCTTCCCGGCGCTGGCCACCGGTGACCTGCGCATGCTGCTGGTCGACGATGCCAACAACACGCTGGCCTACGGCCGGCAGCTCAACAACCAGGGCGCCGTGATCGTGCTCAACCGCGGCGACGTCGAGCAGACCATCACGGTGCCGGTCGCCGGGTTCCTGCCTGAGCGCACCCGGCTGACCCAGGTGTACAGCCTGAGCGGCGGATTGCTGCGCCAGTATCGCGTCAGCAGCGGCGCCCTGTCGGTGACCGTGCCGGCGCTTGGCGGCATGATCCTCGTGACGAACGGCGCTGACCTGACGCCCACCGCTGCCCCGACCGGGCTGACGGCGACGGCCAGCACAAGCCAGGTGAACCTCGCCTGGAACGCCGTGCCGCGCGCGGGCGGCTATAACGTCTACCGCAGCCCGCTGACGGGCGGCGGCTTCGTCAAACTCAACGGTGCGCCGCTGACCGGCCTGACCTATACCGACACCGGTCTGCGCAACGGGCGCGATTACTACTACGTCGTCCGCGCGCTTGATAGCGTGGGCAATGAGAGCGCGGCCTCGCCCGAGGCCAGTGCCATGCCGACCTACACCATCGGCTGGGCTAACCTCCAGTGGCCTCCGTCGGTCGATCACACAGTCAGCGTGGTCAACCGCACGCCGGACTTCTATGGGCAGGTCTGGATCGATGGCGTGACGAATCAGCCCGGCGTCGCCGACACGCTGATCGCCGAGGTCGGCTACGGCCCGGTCGGCAGCGATCCGGCGGGAGCCGGCTGGCTCTGGTCGCCGGCTGTGTTCAACATCGACAACGGGAACAACGACGAGTTCAAGGGCAGTTTCCTGCCCGACATCGTGGGCAGCTACGACGTCGTATACCGCTACTCGACCTCGGCCGGGCGCAGCTGGCTATACGCCGACTTGGGCGGTCCGGTGGCCGCAGGCGCGCTGCCGGCTCAGCCCGGGCGTTTGAACGTGCTCGCAGACGCGGATACCGTGCCACCGGCGGCGCCGACCGGGTTGCGAGTCGACTCGGCCTCACCGGCCGGGATCGTGCTCGCCTGGGATGCGGTGGTCGGCGACGCAAGCCTGTATGGCTACGAGGTGCGCCGCAGTTCGGCCGGCGGCGCTTCCGAGACCGTCGCGCTCGTCACGGCGGCGGCGTTCACCGACCTCGACGTCCAACAGGGCGTGGCGTACACCTACACCGTGCGCGCCGTGGACCTCGCGTACAACCGATCGGGTGAGTCCGCCCCGGTCACTGCCACGGCCGAACTCCGCACCGTGACGGTCGTCTTCACGGTGACTGTGCCCGACACCACGGATGCCTCTGGGCGCGTCGTCAACATCGCCGGGACGCTCAATCGGCTCGACGGCGGTCTGCCTGAGTGGAACCCGAGTGGGGCGGCGCTGACCCGCATCGACGCCACCACCTGGCAGATGACGCTGACGGGCAAGGAGTCGACTCAGATCGAGTACAAGTACGCGCTCGGCAGCTGGGACTACGTTGAAAAGGACGCGGCCTGCGGCGAGATCGGCAACCGGCAGCTGACCCTCAGCTACGGCGCTTCAGGCACGCAGAACGTCAACGACGTGGTGGGCAACTGGCGTAACAGCGCGAACTTCGGAGGCGTCTGCGGGAACTAACGCGGAGCGTCGTGTTTGGAGCGTGGAGCGTGGAGCGATAAGCGATTCTCTCGCTCCACGCTCTACGCTCCACGCACCTGCTGTGTTACAATTCGCCGCGTTCTGTCGCCCCCATCGTCTAGTGGACCAGGACACGGCCCTTTCAAGGCCTAAACTGGGGTTCGAATCCCCATGGGGGCACTGCTCTATAGGCGTAGAATTGGCTGGAGAGGGGCATCGTGTAGTGCACGGTGCCCCCTTTTTTATCGGCCACGATCGTCACGATGAACGCCTGAAGCACTGGCTTCACCAGCTCAGGCTTCCCCGTGGCGAGTTGCTCGCGGATCTGTTTGCTGAGCTCCATTAGCTGTTTGTCGGTCAGATTTGGATCCGCGTTTTCTGCATGATTTAGCCTGAATAGCCGCCCCTGCAGCTCCGAGAGCTCCTCCTCGCGCTCGGCCAGGCGCTTGCTCACGCTGGGCCCCTGGCCGGCCTCGACCAGGTCGAGGAGATTGCGGATGCCTCGTTGCAGGCTCTGGATCTTGGCTCGAGCCTCCGCGATCTGAGCCTTGCGCTCATCCACCCGGACGTATTTCTGGCTCTGCCAGAGACTGTAGAGGTGCTTGACGTTGTCCAATGTAAGTATGAGGTTGCTGAGCAACTCGATCACCAGGCTGTCAGCCTTCTTGGCTGGGATGCGTTTCCGGCACGTCCGAGATTTGCACACGTAATACAGGTGTTTGTTGCTATTCTCGCCCTTCATCACGCTGCCGCACTTGGCGCAGATGAGCAGACCTGAGAGCAGGTATTCGCTCCGCAGGCGACGCGGAGCCCGCTCTGGGTGAGCCTTGAAATCGCGCTTGCCCATGATGGCCTGCACGGCGTGCCACTGATCGTCGGTGCAGAGCGGCGGCACGAAGGCCTCCAGGCGTTCGCCGCTGAAGACGAACGTCCCCCGGTAGATCTCGTTGCGAAAGAATGTCGTGTAGCAGTGCTTGGTGGAGAAGAGCCTGGTGGCTGTGTGGATTGCGGGTAGGCTGTAGCCGTCGCAGCGCATCTGCCAGGCCAGCTGACCTTGCTCCCAATAAGCCGGATCCGGCACCCAGCGGCTGACAATGCGCGGCTCATTGTTCCGCTTGCGTCCGATCGTCACGGGCTCGCGCTTGTAACAGCGGGGTGGGGTGCCTGGCGCGAAGCCCTCGTAGGATCCATCCTCGCGTCGCATGGTCACGAGCTGGCGAAGACCTCGCTTGGCATCCACGCTGATGTCGTGGAGATCCCGTTGAGCCTTCCACGCCAGCAGGGCCTCGAAGACCGGAGCGATCTCATCATCCGCCGGGATGTTGTCGGCGATGAAGTGCAGCACGAAGCCCTGGCGGCGCAGATCCGCCATATAGAACTGACTGTCGTTGATGTTGCGCCCGAACCGATTGAGCTTCCATAGCAGCACGCCGGCGACGCCGTCTGGCGTCTTCGGGCCGTGGCTGCGCAGGTAGGCCATCATGGCCTCGAAGCCATCTCGGTTGACCGTTGATGATCCCGGCCTGGCGCGGTCCTCGAAGGTCAGCGCGATCGTGAGGTTGTGCTGACCAGCGAACTGCTGATAGACGCTGTTTTGCTGATCGACGGATCGATCCTGCTCCTCCCCGCCGCTGTCGCGGCCGTAAGTCACGATGCGAGCGCCGGCGGGGAAGGGGCAGGGTGAGCTCATGGTTTGGATTCGCAGGCTAGGCCGTCATTGTCATTGCCGTCCAGGTTCCGATATCCGGCTTCGTATGCAATCTGAGCCTCTGCCTGAGTTGAGAAATCGTCGCAGGTCACTTTGCCATCACCGTTGTGGTCGAAGTTGGGCGGGCCCGCTTGAGCCACAGTTGGAATTGCAGTGGGCTGTGGAGCGATCGTGGGCGGCGCGATCGTCGGAGGAACTGCAGTTGGTGGGATCGGCGTGGGAGGGACGGCCGTGACGGTTGGCGGATCGGTCGGGATCTCGGTGGGCGCCGCGGTGGCGCTGGGCACGGTCGTCTCTGTGGGCTCGGCGGTGTCGCTCGCCGGCGGCGCAACCGTATCGGTCGGGAACACCGTCAGGCTGTTGAGGTCGAGCGTGGCCATTCGAACCGCATCGGTTGGCCCGCTCACGGCCTGGAGTGTCTCGGGACCAGGCGTATAGGTTCCGTTGATCATCTGGTCAGTGGCCGACAGAGCAACCATTCCACCGAAGCACGTGCAACACGACATCGCAAGGCTGGCCACGCTCACGAGGGCCTTTTGGCCCAGTGGGAGCTTTCCAAAGCTGCGAAGGATATTCATTTGTAGCCTCCAGCGAATTTGGGAACGCTAATCTACCAACGGCCTCGGCGCTTCGATACCTTCTTGGCGCCTCGAAACAGCCCTTGAAGGGCTGCCACAAACATGTCGAGTGGCATGAAGATCAGATAGGTCAAGCAGCCGCTGCATCCCTTGTTGAAGAACAGCTGCTTACGCTCGGTATTGGTGAATGCTCCGCTGCGCCTGGGCATTTCAACCTCCGATGATGATCCAGTCCGAGTAGCGTGGTTTGATGGTGAACCAGGTGCGATCACCTCTCACGTATTCTCTGACGATCCTGATTTGCTTTGGCGTGCACCTCTTCAGCATGAAAACCAATCGCGTGATCCGAGCATATCTATCCACGACCAATCCCCCTTGCTAAAAGACGTTCCACAAATAGTTCAAGTGCCTCGAGCTGGTCATCAGTGAGCTGCTGCAGCATCCTGAAAAGCCGCTCAGTCCGCTTCTTCTCGCCATATGTTGCGGCGGCCTCTTTTGCCACCTTGGCCGCCTTTTCTTCACCAGTGAATTCTGTTAGCGCATCAACGGAGACTTCGAGGGCGCTTGCAAGCTTCCAAAGTGTGTCCTCTCTTACTTGCCCCGTCCGTTGACCGCGCTCCAGCATAGAAATGTAGCTCGCAGTGATGCCGGCACGCGTCGCGAGAGTGCTGCGGCTCCAGTGCTTTTTCTGCCGGAAATAGGCCACTGCCTTTGCAATTGTCTTGGTGTCGCTCACGGTGCCCCCATTCTAGCGACTCAATCCGTAAAAAACGCCTTAAAGATTTCTTCAGCTGTTGCAATTCCCTAACTAGTGTGTTATTACTTCAACCAGTGAAAGCAAATATTCACTGGTTGTGATATGAACGACATCATCTCTCTCTTGATCCAGCGAATTGGTAAGAGCTCCGTCCTGGAGTTCTCCAACCGGCACGGCCTGAAGCACCAGACCATTCGGCAGTGGATCTCTGGCCAACGGCAAATCAACATCGATGGCATGCGCCTGTTGGCAAAGGCGTTTCCAGACGACCGCAAGCTGCAGCAGGCCCTCAGGGCCTATTGGATTGGCCTTCTAGAAGACGCGATCGCGACTTCTCCGAAGCGCCGCAAGTCGGGCACGGTAACCGCCAAATAGCGGGCCGTGCCCGTTTTCGTCGGAGGTGTCAGTCATGTTGAAAGCGATCGTGCTGTATCCGGATCTACGAGCGCAGTTGGCCCGCGAGCTGGTGCTGGCCCGGCTTGAGCGCGAGGCGCGGTTACGCCTGGCGATCAAGCACCACAAACGCGAGGTCGTTCGGGAGGTGTATCGCTGGCAGGTGCGCAGTTTGATCCGGGCGTTTGAGCACCTGGAGGATCGCCGGATCCACGAAGAGCGGGAGCGATCGCGGGCGACCGTGGATCGGATCGTTGGGGCGCGCGAGATGCGAGCCCGGGAACTCCACCAGATGACGCTGTATGCGGGGGCGGCGGCCGCCTGAGTGGGCATGCGAGGTTGGCGATGCAGCTCGAAACCCTCGATTTCGGACGAACGACGAAGCGATCGAAGCAGGGGTACGGGCTCTGCTCCGGATTCTAGAACAGGTGATCGGAGATGACGACTCAATTGGGGCATTGCAAGCGGTGTGGCCATTGGAGGCCGATCGCGTTCCGGAACTCTGGTGGCCTGACGCTTTGCCCGAAGTGTCTGGAGAGATGGCTCAGGCGGGTGCCGCCGCCGACGTCCTTTCCGCGCACGGTGACCTTCCCGAGCGGCGCCTCTGTGACGCTGACGGGCGATGTGTGCGAAGGCGACTGGGTGTCGGTGCGAGGGCACGCGTACAGGGTGGCGATCCCGCCGGCGGTTCATGAGCATGTCGCTAGTTTACGTCGTGGGAGGCAGCCGTGATCGAAGGGGCACTGAGCGGGCGCGTTCTCGCGCTCTATCCGCTCGCACTGTTGGTGGGTGTGGCCTACGCCTGGGTGATCCATCGGATCGAGTCTACCGGGCGGGCTGAGGGATACGCGTGGCTGATGGTGGTCGTAGGGGTGGTGTTGACGTTGGCCTTGTGTGCGCCGGTCATCGGCCTTGAGGCGACGGTGGCCGTCGGCGCGATGTTCGTAGCCACGGGCGTGCCCATGATCGCTGTGACGATCTACCGCTATGAGAAGGCTCGAGGAGAGGCCAGGAGGGCCCTGTATGACGACGCCGAGGAAACCCTTGCCACGCCGGGCCGCCGGAGCAGTCGAGGAAGCGGCGCTTCTGCTCCAGGTCGTGACGAAGACGCTGACGCCGCTGCTCGCTGAGCGCCAGATCACCAGGGAAGAAATCCAGATCAGGGCCAGTCGAGCACTCAACTACGTGAAGGACGCGCAGCGCTGGCTTGAGACCGACGGCGGCGCGCCCACCAGGCCGGATACGGGAAGGAGCATCAATGGACCAGACGAAGAGCAAGTTGGGCGCTGAGCCGAGTTGGCCGGAGCGCTTTGAGGTCGGCAAGAGCCGCATGGATGGATGGCACGTGTGGGACACGCGCGGCCGCCGCCTGGTCTGCAGTTGTCAGAAGCTCGAGGACGCCACGCACATCGCTTGGAGTCTCAATCAGACGCAGCACAGCGTGGCTGACATGCCCGTTGCGCCCATCTGGGAAGGAGAACCCGCATGACCACCGCAGACGTCGTCACCGCTCAGCCTGCGAGCTTCCTGGAGCAGGCTCGGCACGCAGCTCGCGATCGGCAGCAGCGCAGTGCTCAGGAGCGCGCTGAGGAGATGAAGAAACGGCGTGAAGAGATCGAACAGCGCGATCGCGATCGCTTCGAGGCGCTGCAGTCCGCGCTCGATCAGAGCATTGGTCGCTCGGGCACGGATGAGTTCATCGACAAGTTCGAAGAGCCGACCTATGCCGTGGAGAACGACACCCGCTGGGTCACCAAGATCCCGAGGGTCTCTCTGGCCTGGCGGAGATACACGGGCACCAACACCCGAGGAGAGTATGGCACGCACACGGTGCTGGCGCTCGAGCTCTATGGGCATGGTGGTTCCAGTGAGAGCCTGGCGCTTCCGGCGAAGCGTGAACAGGTGCTCGATCTCGTTGGACGTGCCGTTGAGCTCGAAGAGGCCCGCCGGGCGGTGGCGGTGAGTCGGGCGATCGACAACTTCACCAACCTGGCCAAGGAGCCGATCGATCCCAGTGAAACGCTCTTTGCCAAGCAGTGGCTCCAGGAATTCTGCAACGTGTGGGGCCCGGATGGCCAGGTCGATGCGGCCTACACCAAGTGCATGGCTGTTCTGCAGGACGCCGAGGACAAGCGCGTGGCTGCGCTGAAGGCCCGTGAGGAGCGCCAGGCGCGCATGTGGTGGAACTTCAAGGTGTGGCGCGTCACCTACGGCGCCAAGGGCAAGAAGGGCGAGCGCTGGCGCACGGGTCGAGCCTGGGTGCTTACGCCGACAGCTGAGCCTGATGAGAATGGCCGTGGCTGGTATCGCACCTGGGACCAGCATGCCCACAAGTGGATCCGCGTCTATTACGCGATGGTGCTCAAGATCGAGGAGTTCACCTTCGACCTTCAGCATGCGATGGATGAGGCCCTCTACGTCGAACTCGAAGATGGCCTGATCCTGCCTCCGCCCGGCACTGAGGAGCAGCCCGCATGACGAACCAGCAGCGCCAGGCGGCCGATCGCGTGCTCCTGGGGCTCTGGCTCGAGAAGCTCAGCACCATGCGCACGTGGCCGAAGGCCTTCACCGACAACGACATCCTGATCTATCTCACCGGGCGTGGGTTCAGCTGGAACGGCAGCGCCTGGGAGGCTCTGGAGCTCAAATGACCGACTTCGCTTCTCACCTTCGCGGGTTGCGCCGCTCAGAATCGACTGTACGCGACTACACGGGTGATGTGGAGCGCTATTCGGCCTGGCACCAGGCACGCCACGGCTCGCCGGCGGCCGTGACCACGATCAATCGCGTCGATGTCAACGAGTGGCTGCGTGAGCAGAGCGAAGCCGACGTCGCGCCGGCGACGATGAACCGCCGTCTGGCCTCGCTGAAGGCCTGGGTGCGCTGGGGTCAAGAGACTGACCAGATCGATGAGCGCCATGATCCCCTGGCGCGCGTGCATGGCTTCAAGACACAGAACGTGGGCCCGCGCTGGCTGCAGCGCACCGATCAGGGCCGCCTGGCGCGCACGGCTGAGCTGCGCATGCACCAGCACGGCGAATGGACCCGATCACAGCGCCTGGCTGACGCGGCCATGGTGGCCCTGATGCGTTACTCCGGCTTGCGCGCCGGCGAGGTGGTTGGGCTTCGCATTGGAGATCTCAACATCTCGCAAGACGGCAAGCGCGGCACCGTGGTGGTGCGCCATGGCAAGGGCGACAAGCGCCGTGAGGTGCCCCTGCACTCCAAGGAGTGCATCCCGCAGCTGCAGGCCTGGCTCGAGGCGCGGCCGGCCTCTGAGAGCGATCAGCTCTTCGTCGGAAAGCGTGGTCCGCTCAGCTACGCGGGCCTCTATCGGCGCCTGCGCGGCCTGACGGCCATGGCGGATGTCGACTGCACGCCGCACCAGCTGCGCCACACGGCCGCCAAGGAGCTCCTCAACGCCGGCGCTCAGCTGAGCGAGGTGGCGGCCATCCTGGGCCATGAGCGGCTCGAGACCACGCTGCGCTACATCAGCCCAGACGCCAGCGACCTGGCGCGGGCCATGGAGAGGATGTCATGAGCGAAGCAGATGATCCGATCACGGCAGATCGATTGCTCTCAGCCGGATGGGTGCAGAACAATCAGCAGTTTCAAAAATACATCGGCATCTTTGTTTACCCATTCCGAGATCCCGTGTTGGTCACCATTCGGAACAAGCACGCCAAGGGCGTCAAAACCATGGGTGACCTGCTAGATCTCGAGCGCCTTATCTGCGGCGCAAAAAGGACAGCCTGACATGCCACGCGGTCTCTATCACAAGTACGACGTCACGTATGCCGAGACAGGCGAGGAGCTCGAGGGCGAGATCTTCGTCCTGCGCCTCGATCGAGATCCGCATGCCCGGGAAGCGGCTCGAGCCTATGCGCGCAGCTGCCGCGAGGAGAACCGGCCGCTGGCCGATGCCCTGGAGCGCTGGGTGAGGAACTGCGAAAAGGTCCAGCAGAGCGCTGAGGAAGAGCTGCTGAAGGCCATCCGCGAACGCAACGAAGCCGTCATCAAACACCTGGAGAGTGCGTCATGAGCACAGGCAGCACTGGCACGCAGGAAGCGCTGCAGCAGGCCATGCGCGATCGCGATGGCTGGTTGGGGACGCTCGTGAGGGCAGCCAGGCGCGTGGTGGACGCGCAGACCACGACAGAGATGAGCGGCCAGGTGGTTCATCTCAGGCGCTGTGTTGAGAACTACGACAGGTGCGCAAAGGCGACGGTCATGCTGCAGCACAGTCTCGAAATCGAGCAGCTCCTGACCGGGGAGCAGCCTTCAATCGTGGCACCCAAGGCGAAGCCGCGCCGCCGCCGGGGGTGAGGGTATGGGGACGCACGCAATAAACGTCCGATTTTTCCCAAAATCGTCGCCGTGGCCCACCTGGGGCGAGGCCTCCGGCAACCCTTCCTGACCGCGATCGAACCGAGAGAACGAACTACAGGGCGCATTCTCTTGCGAATGCGTCACCTAACCGACCCGATAGATGCGGCAGATGAGGCCTGAGGGGGCTGAATCTTTCGCAACAGAATGTGAGCAGCGAGATGGTGACCTACGAGAACGTGATCAACTGGCTTGTGCTGATCGGCCTGGCGGGTGGGTTCGCAGGCGTCAGCGTGTTCGCTGTGGCTCGCGCTGCCTGGCGCCGTGCCATGGCCAGGGCTCCCAAGGCCAAGCGCATCGCTGGCCGCTACAGCTATCTGCTGGGCTGAGGCGAGCATGGCAACCATCGATGAGATCAAGGCCGCGAACCCAATCGCTGAGGTGATCGGCGAGACGTTCCGGCTGGAGCAGAAGGGCACGGAGCTGCAGGCCGTGCAGCATGACAGCCTGAAGGTGAACCCGAACACCGGGCTCTATTTCTGGTTCAAGCACCAGGGCCAGACGGGCTGGTCGGGATCCGTGATCGACTGGGTGATGTACCACGCCCCTGGCACTCAGGATGTGGGCGCGGCGATCCGCTGGCTGTGCGATCGGGCTGGCCTGCCCTACGAAACCAGCGCGGCCTCCAGCGAGGCCACCAGGGCCCGCCGTGAGCGCGAGGAGGTGTTAGACCTGGCTGCCCGCGTGCTGAGCGGCAGGCTGGCCCTCAGCGACTCAGCAAAGGCCTACGTGTCGGCCAGGGGCTGGAGCATGGACACGGCCAGGGCGGCGCGCCTGGGCTACACCGGCGACAAGCCGGAGGCCGCTCGCAAGGAGATGGTGGCGGCGCTCAAGGGCGCGGGCGTGGATCTCGAGTGCCCGGCGGCCGTGGCCGTCATCGGATACGCCGGCGACGTGGCTGGCTGGGCCAAGGCTCACGAGCTGCAGCCCAGCGACGCCTGGCTGAGGGACAACCGGATCCCGGGCCTGCCCGTGGGGCACCTGGTCTACACCCACGTGCTGGCTAACCGCGTGGTCTATCTCAGCCTGCGCCTGGCCAGCACCGAGCGCAAGGGTCACTACAACCTGCCTCAGGAACTGGCCGGACCGAAGCAGATGTACGCCAACTGGCTCTATCGCCAGACCGCTGAGCAGGTGGCCGTTGTCGAGGGCCAGGCCGATGCTGTGACCCTGGGGCAGTGGGAGATCCCGGCCATCGCCCTGGCCGGCAACACGCCAGGCCAGCCGCTGGTCAACATGCTCGACCAGGTCGGCAAGCGCTATGCGGGTTTGGATGCTGACGACAGCGGGGCCTCACACAACAGGACGTTGGCCAAGGCCATGGGCCCACGGTGCACCTACGTGGTCTGGCCGGCCAAGGACGTCAACGCGTGGGCGCTCGAGGACCTCCAACGCACACCGGCCGAGGTTCAGGTCTGGCTCAACCAGCAGCCGACCTATGTGCAATGGCTGGCCGATCGTGTTAGCGCGTCGGTGAATGGCACCAAAGAGCAGGCCATCATGGATCTCGCCGAGCAGGCAGCCAAGCTCGGCCGGCAGTGGTGGGCGATCGCACGCGAGGATCTCGCCTCGAGAGCCAGCATGAAGGTTTCGGCGCTCGAGAAGATCGTGAAGGCACGCGAGGCTGAGGATGCCGACGCGGCCGCCGACGCCGATGTCGAGGAGCTGCCCGACGATCTGCCTGAGCTCACGACCAGCGGCCGCGAGATGATCGGCGATCACTTCGTGGATCTGATCTGGGATACCACTCACCGACGCTTCCGCCTGGCCGTGCGTGGGCCTGAGCCGGACTACGAACTCAGCGTACGCAACGACGTGGAGATCAAGGGCGTGAAGTGGATTCCGCCTGAGCCCAGCGAGTTGATGGGCTTAGGAGACACGATCATCTTCCCGGACGGCCTCAACGAGAAGCGCCAGGCGCTGTCGGTGGTCGAGCTGCACAAGCGCATCGTGGCCTTCGCCAACAAGTACTTCGACGCCGATGCCGAGTTCCAATCGGTGGCCGCGTACTACATCATCCTGACCTGGCTCTATGACTGCTTCCAAACCATCGGCTACCTGCGCATGGTCGGGCCCTATGGAGTTGGGAAGAGCCGCTTCACCGACACGTACGGCTACATCTCCTACCGCGCCATCCGCGCCGCCGGCAGCAGCTCGGTCAGCCCGATCTTCCGCACGCTGCATCTGATCCGCGGCACGCTGGTCATGGATGAGATCAACGCTCCGGACAAGTCGACGGATCCGGAGCTGGAGATGATCTTCAAATTGGGGAGCAGCCGACGATCGCCCGCCATCCTGCGCACCGGCGGCGACAAGAACTCGCTGTTCCCTGAAGGTTTCCAGGTCTACGGGCCGAAGATCTTCGGCGCGATCAAGCGCTTCAACGATCCCGCCACGGATAGCCGCTGCATCACCTACCGGGCCAGCCTGGCCACCACGCGCACCGACATCCCGAAGGCGCTGCAGAGTGTCTTCGATCGCGAGGCCGCTGAGCTGCGGCGCGAGCTGATGACGTTTCGCATGGCGTTCTGGGAGACCGAGAAGCAGCTCGACTACACCGACGTGGATCCCACGCTCGAGCCCCGGTCTCAACAGATCGGCGCCGCGCTCTTCACCCTGGTCAAGGATCCCGATGCCCGGGCCGCGATCACGGCGATGCTGCGCGACCAGGAAGGCGAGAACCGGGCGGAGCGCGAGATGTCGATCGCGGCCAAGCTGCTGCAGGCCGTGATCCAGATCGCGGCCAAGCCCCAGGTGCAGAAGAAGGGCGAGGCCTACGCGGCCTACTGGGACATGCGCCTGACTGTGCTGGTGCAGGCCATCCGCGACGCCGTCTTCGATGAGGAGGACGCGGCGCCGGCGCGCAATGAGGATGGCACGGTCAACCAGTCCAGCCCACGCAACGACAAGAGCCACTGGGTGAACCGCCTCTCACCCAAGCGTGTGAGCCAGACGGCCAAGACCGAGCTGGGCCTGCGCGTGGAGAAGTGCAGCTGGCATCCCTCCAAGCCCTTCGGCGTGACGCTGATGGCCGATGCCATCCAACGGTTGCCGGCGCTCTGTCGCAAGTACGGCGTGGAGTTCGTGGAGCCTGGCAGCCAGGCGCCTGGTCCGCGTCAGCAGCTCGAGCTGCAGGAGCCGGAGCAGCCGCCGGACTGGCCAGCCGAGATCCCGCCAGATCCGCCGGCGGACGAGGCCTTCAGCCTGATCCCGAGCGAGGATTAGCAATTATGTCAATGGTCTTGGGAACTTCGAAGCGACCTGCGAGTGCCCGTACGAAAAAACTTTCGCGCGTGCCTCATGCCCAGAATCTCCTTCCCAAGTTCCCAAGAACGCATGTTCAGGCCTTTTGCTTGGTCCATTTATAGAACGTCTTATCTATTTACTTACCAACAAACAACAACAGGAGGCTTTCAGATGGGAACTTGGGAACTTAAAAGGGCACATACCCCACAGCAAACCACCCAAATTAACGCCTTCTGTAAAGTAGCACAAGCGTTCTTGGGAACTTGGGAACTTGTGTTTTTTTGAGAAGTACCCAAGAACAGTTGTTCTTCCCAAGAAAAGCTCTGGGGGTTCACATGACGGAAGCCTTCTACCTGACGAAATACGGCTTGCCAGATCCGGCGGAAGTGGACAACGACGTCTTCACGGCTGCGGTGTGGGAGAGCTGGATGGTGGACGTGGCCGGACGAATCGGTGGCCTGCGCGCAGCCTCCGCGGCCGAGCGCCTGCGCAGCTGGTTGGCGCCGGCGTGCGAGCTGGCGGTGGTGGCTGGCAGCCTGCGGCGGGGCAAGCCGCGGGTGAAGGNNGAGCGCCTCAAGCGCCTCGAGATCCGCTCTGAGGTGCACTACCCGGGCGCGGCGACGTCGGCGCCCAACTACAAGACCGACGTGGCCTGGATCAAGGCTGAGCTCCACATTGTTCGGCCGCCGGCGCAGTTCGGTTTGGTGCAGCTGCTGCGCACCGGCCCGGCTGAATACAGCCAATGGATCGTGACTTCGAAGGCGCAGGGTGGGGCGCTGCCTGGCCACGTGATGATCGACCAGGCCGCGCTCTGGCAGCGCACTGACAGAGGCACGCCGGCGGTAGTCATCCCAACAGAGACCGAGGCTGATGTCTGCGCCGCGCTCGGCATCGACCTGGTCGATCCGGAGCTACGTGCTCCGCAGTGGAAGAGGTGAGCGATGAAAGAGCAACCGATTCTTTTTTCTGCTCCGATGGTCCACGCCATTTTGGAGGACTTCAAGGATCAAACGCGCCGAGTGGTAACGCATCCGAAGTGGGCTGACCGAAGCCGACCGATCGAGTTCGACGGTGGCAAGGCCTTCGCAATCTCACGGCGTTCAGGTTGTCTGGCTGAGATCCTTTGCCCGTACGGATTCCCGGGCAATAGCATCTGGGTCAAGGAGACATGGGGTTGGCTCGAAGACCCACGCGGCATTGGCGGTTTCATCTACAAAGCCGATGGGAAGTGGGACCGCACGCGCTGGCATCCGTCAATATTCATGCCGCGGGCAGCATCACGTATCACTCTGGAAATCGAGAGCGTTCGTCTCGAGCAACTGCAGTGCATCAGTGAGAGCGACGCGATCGACGAAGGTGCGCCGCGTGGATGGTATGTGCGAGACACGCCTGACGGACCTGAGCGAGTTCAAACAACGTACCGCGCAGGGTTCGCTCACCTCTGGGATGAAATCAACGCGGAGAGGGGATACGCGTGGAGCACCAATCCATGGGTATGGGCGATTGCTTTTCGGAGGGCGAACTCAAGACCATCCTCGAAAATCGCGCGTTCGCGAGTGCATGGAAGCGATTTTCGAACACCGTAACAAGGCTGTAAACAAACAGCGAGGAGTCATTCTATGATCGCGCGACCCGTAAGTCGGAAATCCGAAATTGACGCGAAATTGGCAAAGGCCCCCCGGAGCTCTGCGCCCGCCAGACGCTTGGCGAAGGTGGCGCTGAAGCGCTATGGGTCGCTCCGAAAGGCGGCCGCCGCGCTCGGCATCAAGAGCCATGGCCAGCTCTACGCCATCATGAATGGTCGCATGTATGACACGCCGGAGATGAAGGCCGCGCTGCGGCGAGCAGACCGCAGAGCGAAGCGCGCATGGGAGCTGGTGAGAGACGAGGGACCGAAGCCTCGCGTCGATGTCGAGGCATTGCGCGGATCCATTACGGCGATCGAGTACCAGCTGCGCCTGATGCGCGAGACGCTGAAGCGCTCTGGTATTGAGGTCGAACCTACAGCGGTCGGGAACATTGAATGCCAACCAGACCCGCAGCCAGAGATCGTAACCAAATACGTGCGCGAGGTCCTGGCCCTGCAGCAGGCGCCAGGTCTGATGCAGTCTTTGGAGTGATACGCCATGAAGCAAGTGCTAATGGGCCTCGCCATCATTGTTGTGTTCATTGTGGGCATGCTCGCCCAGAGCTCTGGCGTCGACACGCCGATGGTGAGCAACGCTAGCGACATCAACGGCCAGACAGCTCAGGCCGTACTGACGAACGATGATCTCACTCGTCTGGCGGAGACGCAGGCCGTTCTGCATCAGCAGGCGACGGCCACGGCCGATCGCCAGCTGACGCAGAACGCGCTAAGCGACGAGGGCACCCGCCTGGCGTTCGCGCTGACTGCCGACAACGCGACATCGACGGCCGCGCAATCCACTGCCCTCACGGCCACGGCGATCGTCAACGGCACACCGACATCGGTCTCGGCGACGAAGACCGCTGAGGTCGAAGGCACGCGCGCGTCAGGCACGGCCACCGCGATCGTCGAATACCAGGACCAGCAGGAGCTGCAGCGCAGTGTCTGGGACTGGGGCTGCGTCATCGTTCCGCTGCTGATCATGATCGCCATTGGCGTCACCGCGATCCTCCAGATCAAGAAGGTGGGCGAGGCCTCGGCGAAGCGGATCTCGGTACAGGCCGAGGCGGACGCCGAAGCCAAGACGATCGAGGCCAACGCCAATGCGGAGGAGATGTACGCCAGGGCGGATGAGATCAGGACTAAGACGGCGCGCATCAACACCGAGCGTATCGGGCGGACGTTGGTGCGGCACACCTCTGACGGCAATCCGGTGGTTCTGGTCGAGCTGATCCCAAAGGAGGATGTGGCCGCGTCGGCCGCTGCTGATCCTGATGGGGAAACGATCGACACCAACTACGGCGGACTGGATAGGTACTCGCCAACGCAGTTGCGGGTGCTGACCTTCTTGGACCTTTGCATACAGATGAACGGGAAACATAGCAATGTGTTTCCGACCGCGGCCGCGCTCGAGTCGTGGGGGGTCCCGCGCGATACCCGTGGCAGGCGCCTGAAGGCACTCGGCAACTACGTCGTCACGCGGCCAGGCGCCAAGACAGGTGGCACGTTTGTGAGCACCTCGTATGACACCCTGGTCGCGCTCCGTGACGCTGTCAAGAGCGGGTCTGCGGCCATCCTCGAGGTTGAGGAGGATGAGGACGACCCGCCAAGAAAGCGCGGATAACGGCATCGTTCTGATCGTTCTGATCGTTCTGCATCATTCTATGTACGATGCGCGACTGGGACCGGTAGCGGTGAGGTGAGGGAAGGGCGATAAGGGAGGCGGGAATGGGTAAGTTGGCACAGGTGCAGGGAGTGAAGTTCTACGTCCGGATGCTGGTGAGCCTGCTGTGGTCTGACGGGACGCTGCTGGTACCGGCCGGAGCCGTGGGCGCGGCCGTCATCCGCTGGACTGGACGGGAGCCGGGTTGGTTTGTGGAGTTCGACGGCTATGCCATGGTGGGTATCCGGGCGGCCGGCGAGGGTACTGACTGGGAACGCACGCTGCTGGCTAGAAGCCAGCGGCCCAACTAGGAGGAGACCATCATGCACAAGTTAGGACTGCACATCATTCGGTCGCGCGACGCAATTCCGCTGCTACGCCAGGCCGCGCAGGTCGGGCGTCCGTTCAAGGCCGTGCTCAGCGTCAACCAACCGACGCTTGCCTCGGAGGTCAAGAGCGTCAGCCCCAGCACGATCGTGATCACGCGCATAACCGGCGATGAGGCCTGGGGGTACGGCGCTAGGCTCGAGCGCGGTGACGACCCAAAGGCCGTGGCGTTTGACTTGTTCAAGCATGCCATGGCAGGCAAGAACATCGCCGAGCTCGGCGCCGCTGACTATCTAGCGCTCGAGAACGAGCCAGATCCGTCCGGCGCGATCAACTATGGGCGCCTGGCCGCGGCATCGACAGAGCTCGGGCGGATCGTATCCGAGACGCTGGGAAAGAAGCTCGCGCATCTGGGACTGAATGCGGGCACGCCGGAGTGGAACGAGATCTTGGCCATGCGCGACGCGGGCCTCTTCGCATACTTGGCCGCGAGTGGCAACTGCCTCAACGTGCACGAAGGCGTGATCCCTCCAACCGAGAAGACGCCGATTTTGCACGGCTGGGGAGACACCATCCCGGGTGCGCCGGAGAGGCGCGCCTACACGGCTGGATCGATGGCGCTGCGCCATGAGTACCTATGGATGGCCGCCGGCGGCGAGGTGTTTGACGTGCTGGTGGGCGAGTTCTACCCTGGTGGCGGGACGTCGAAATCCGCTGATCCGGCGGACATCGTGGCGCGGTGCAACTGGTACAACGGCAAGCTGCGCAGCCGCGTGATTGCGTTCTGCCCATTCACGATCGATGCAGAGGGTGGTTGGACTGACCAAGAGATGAACCGCTTCTATCCGGCGATCATTCAAGCGAAGAAGGAGAGCGCACCCGTGACCGAAGTCAAGCAAGCCGTCTACACGCGCGGCATCGATGTGAGCAAGCATCAGCAGGACGTGATCGATTGGGTGAAGGTGAAAGCGAGCGGCGTGGAGTTCGTCATCTCCCGCGCGTCCGTAGGGAAGGTGAAGGACATCGACTTTCCATCGTTCTGGCCAGGCGCCAAACAAGCCGGCCTCTTGCGTGGCGCGTATCATTACTTCATGGCCGGCAGCGGACAGGAACAGGCCGATGTTTTCCTCGGCCAACTCGGCGCGGATAGGGGCGAGCTGCCCTGCGCGCTGGATCTTGAGGAGAAGAATATCGACTACGCAGCCTACATGACGCAGGCCAAGATCTGGCTGGATGTGGTCGAGACGGCCACGGGTCGGCGGCCGCTGCTGTACGTGGGACCGGCTGCGTGGAAAGACTTCTATGCGAAGCATGCGCCCTGGGCGAGCGGCTATCAACTCTGGATCGGGAATCCGCCGCTCTCCGGTGGAGCGGTGCCGCAGTGGGCCAACCTCATCAACAAGACCTTCACGCCGGAGGTGCCCGCGACCTGGGGCGGCAACTGGCGCTTCTGGCAGTACGCCTGGCAGGGTGTGGTGCCTGGCGCCGGCGCGCCGATCGACCTGGATGTGTTCAACGGATCGCTGCAGGATCTGATCAACTGGGCAGGCGTGACGATGCCCACGACGCCGCCGCCGGCATTCAAGGTGCTCACGTGGCAGGGCATGATCAACGCGATCTATCGGGCAGGCCGGAGGCTAGGCTACCCGCAGACCGCAATCTGGGATTGGATGGTGGTGCGCGGTGGCGTGGACGTCTACTCAGACAGGGCGGCCGCCTACTTGAGCGAGGCGCCTGAAGAGCTCAACTGGAGCACCAAGGAAATCGCGGCGGTGAATGATGAGATCGCCGCACTCACCAAGTGAATTGGTTGCATCCGCTGGACATGCCTTGTAGACTGACGCCATGCTGAACCAGCAGCCTGCACCGCGCAGACATCCCGCACACGCTCAACCCAGCCGTGTCACTGACATGTTGAGCTGGCTGGAGAAGCACGGCCAGGCGCTGGGCGATCGTGAGAGTTACGAGCTGATCTTCAACGTGGCGGGGCGATCGGTGCGCGGCGAGATGCGCATGGACTATCAGGGCATGGAGAGCATTCGCCACTTCTTGAGCTCGAACAAGGAGCAGCTCGAGAAGCGCGAGAAGTACCAGCTCAGTTTCAGTGTGACGCCCAGCGGGGTGCAGGCGTCGATGCGGATGTTCTACTTGATCAGCGAAGACGCCTGAACTCGTCTCGCACCCAAATAGGCGTCAGCGTAAACAGCGCGCCGGAGATGGAAACCAGATCCGGCGCTTTTTGTTTGTGGAGGAGAAATGGACCTACAACCGGTTGCGGAAGTCATCGTGGTGGCGTTTGAGCAATACAAGCCGCAGGTCAGCGCGATCGTGATCGCGATCTTGGTCGATCTGGGTCTGGGTCTCGCAGCGGCGTTGAAGCTCAAGCGCTTTGATCTGGAGAAGGTGGCTGGTTTCTACCGTACCTCGGTTCTGCCGAACCTGGTTGGCTGGGGCACCATGACCGCGGCTCTGCATGTTGTCACGCCGGAGATGGTGGCGCTCTTCGGCCCGGCCGCGCAATGGATCAGCCCGACGATTTCCACCGGCCTGTTGGGCGCTGCCCTGATCGATCTCGGCGTGAGTATCGGCAAGAGCGTTGCGGAACTGCGCGGCCAGATCTCGAGCTGAGATGGTATATGAGCCCGTGGCGAAGGGTGGCTGGCCTACAGCGATCGTGTTGATCGTCATGGCGCCGCTTGTCCTGGCGTGGCTGGTGCTGGCCGAACGGGTCGGTGTCAAAAGATGGTCTCTATCTCGATTTCGGAAGCAGCATTCATCGCGCTCGGCGTGGCAGTGATCGGAGCACTCGGCGGCATGGTTGCAAGTTGGATCAACGTACTGAGATCGCCGGCACAAAACCGCGTGGACGAAGCGTCTGCAACGGAGCGCTTAGCCGCGGCAACGAAGATCCTGATCGAGCCATTGCGCCAGGAGGTCACGGCGCTGCGGTTCCAGACGGATGCGCAGCTGCAGCAAATCGAGCGACAGGAATCGGAGATTGAAGCGCTTAAGACATCCGATGCCGCAAAGACCAATGAGATCGGAAGGCTGACGCGCACACAGAAGGCGAACATCCTGCACATCGAGAAGCTGGACCGAAAGGTGGTCTACCTCACAAACGGAGTTGGGATCCTGACTAACCAGATCACGAAAGCGGGGCTGACGCCAGAGTGGACGTATAGCCAGGACGACGAACCGCACGGAGAGAACGGCGATGCAGCACCTCTTTGAGTACTGGATCGTGGCGCTGATTATCGTCATGGTGTTGGCCGCGGCGGGAGTGCATCGGGAATGATCGATCGCAACGTGCAATTGCCTCTGGGCTTCGAGCTGGACGACGTCGAAGACGATGCGCGCGAGCGCGGGATCTCGCCGGCCGAGGCTCAACTGATCAGCCGCTCGGCTCAGGTTGCGCTTGAGGATGGCGCATCGGGCATGCCAGCCTGGGCGCGCGACTACCTGGACCTGCGCCAGGACGGATGGCCCTGGCGTGTGGCCGTGCTCATCGCCTGGAGCGCCAGCCCGCGTGACGGTCGCCATCCGACAACGCAGGCTGACCTGGCCAAGAGCGTGCTGGGGTTGAAGAGCGATCGCGTGATCCGCGAGTGGAAGCGCAAGAACCCGGCGATCGAGGCCGCGATTGGCGTACTGGAAGCGCGCCAGTTGTTCGAGCATCGCGCCCAGGTGCTGCGCGCGCTGGCCGATAGCGCGAGCGCCCCGAGCCACAAGAACCATCCAGACCGCAAGCTGTTCCTCGAGCTCACGGGCGACTACACGCCGCGGGTGAAGGTGGACCAGAACGTGACCGGGAAGCCGAAGGACATGGCTGAGCTGAGCGACGCCGAGCTGGCGCAGCTCGAGCGCAAACTCGATGACGAACATGACACTCGCAACGCCGGCAGCCGCGCGTGAGGCGAGGCGCGAACGGGTGCGGCGCGAGAAGGCTCGCCGACACCTGATCGACTTCATGCCCTACATCGCGCCCTGGTATCAACCAGGGCCGCACCACGCATACCTGGCGCTGAAGCTCGAGCAGGTCTTCGAGTTCATCGACAGCGGCGGCGCGCGTGGGATCGGGCGCCTGCTGGTGCAGCTGCCGCCTCGCCACGGCAAGAGCGAAGAGGTTTCTCAGATGTTCCCGGCCTGGACCCTGGGGCGCAGGCCGGACACACGCATCATCAACATCGCTTATGGCGACGATCTGGCCACGGGCTTCAGTCGGGCCACGCGCGACTACGTGCGCAGTGACCCGTATCGGGCGCTGTTCGGAGATCTGGGTTCGAGCGAGATCTCGGTGCAGGTCAGCCAGGATAGCCGGAGCTCGAGCGAGTGGAACCTGATGCCGCCGGCGCGCGGCGGAATGGTAGCGTCCGGCATCGGCGGCGGCGTCACCGGCAAGGGCGCGCACCTGTTGTCGTTCGATGATCCGTTCAAGAACCGCGGAGACGCGGAGAGCGAGGCCTATCGGCGGAAGGTCATCGACTTCTACCGATCGGTAGCGTACACGCGCCTGGAGAAGGGCGGGGCGATCATCGTCTGCGCGACGNNGTATCATCATCTGTGCCACGCGCTGGCACCCGGACGATCTGACCGGATACCTGCTCAAGCAGATGGCCGCCGGCGATGCACTGGTGGATCAGTGGGAAGTGGTGGATCTGCCGGCGGTGGCCTGGGGTCCAGACCAGATGGCGCACAGCCTGGATGAGCAACTCACGGCGATGGGTGAGGGCGTGTACCTGAGTGTGGAGGATCCGCTCGGGAGAACGGAGGGCGAGGCGCTCTGGTCAGAGAAGTACTCGGCTGAGCGCTTGAAAGTGATCGAGCGAAACATCGGGCCCTACGACTTCGCTTCGCTCTATCAGCAGCGGCCGTCGCCGGCGGAGGGCTTGTTCTTCGATCAGGACTGCTGGGAGGAAGTGAGCGCGCCGCCGGTTGGTCTGCAGTGGTACGCGTACATCGACCTGGCGCTGAGCGAGAAGAAGACGGCGGACTACAACGCCGTGCTGCGCACCGCGTTCGATGCGTCGAAGGGCGATGTCTACTTCCGCGACATGTTGCGCATGCAGGGGTGGGAGAAGTTTCGCGAGGTGCTGATCTCTACGATGCTGGATGACAGCGAGCGAGGCACCATCTGGGGCGTGGAGAGCGTGGCCTTCAGCTCGCTGGCTTTCCAGGAGCTGATCAAAGATCCGCGCCTGGCTCGAGTGGCCATCCGCGAGATCCATCCGAAGGGCGACAAGGTCACGCGCGCCAGGCCGCTGCAGACACGCCTCTCGCAGCGGCGGGTGAAGCTGGTGCGTGGTGCCTGGATGGGAGCGTTCTACCGCGAGTCCGCGCTCTTCCCGCGTGGCAAACATGACGACCAGATCGACACCGCGACCGGTGGCCTCGAGATGGCCAGTGCGCCGCGAGCTGAGGTGAGAATCCGATGGCTCTGAGTTTCTGGGACCGCATGCGCCTGAGCATGGCGCGGGGATTGCTGAAGGCCACCGCGCTGCCGATCGTTCCGCCCTGGGTTCGCGCCAGCTGGCTGGATCCGATCTGGCGCAACCTGGTGCGCGAGGGCTACAAGAGCAACGCGGCCGTTTTCGCGTGCATCAACACCTTCGCATTCTTCTTCCCCGAGCCGCCCCTGCGTATCTATGGTGCAGACGGGAACCCGGTGTCCAATCATCCAGGGCGCAAGCTGGTGATGCGACCGAACCCGAAGATGGGCGAGCCGACGTTCTGGTCGAAGCTCATCACCTACACGGCGATCGGCGGCAACGCCTATGGGCACCTGGTGCGATCGGCCGCGGGGCGTGTGGTGGAGATCTGGCCGTATCACGCCGGCAACATCACACCCATCCCGGGCGGTGAGACCTGGATCTCGCACTACGTCTATGACCCAACCGGATCCGGCGCAACCACGGGCAAGGATGTGCGCGAGATCCCGATCGAAGACATCGTGCATTTCCAGTGGCCCGCTGCGGATCCGGAGCAACCCTGGCAGGGCATGCCTCCGCTGCGAGCCGTGGCGCGCGAGGTCGACGCCGACAACGAGGCGACGCGCTATCTGTTCGCGCTGCTCAAGAACGACGCCATGCCGCGCACGGCCATGATCATCCCGGAGAACGTGACTCTGGATGACGGGCAGTACGGCCGGCTGAAGGCGCAGTATCGAGAGCAACACGGCGGTGACAACCGCGGCGGGCTGATGATCCTCGAGGGCGGGGCGGACATCAAGCGTATCGGGCTTGATCTGAAGGAGCTCGCTTTCGAGGCCTTGCATGCTGTTCCTGAGAAGCGCATCGCCGGCGCGTTTCGAACGCCGCTCAGCGTGGCCGGCCTCGGCGACGATCCGACCTTCAGCAACTCGGACGAAGCCTATCGACGCTACACGCAAGGCACATTGGCTCCGCTCTGGGTGCTCTTCGCCGGCGAGATGCAGGCCATGATCGCGCGCGAGTTCGGAGAGGGCGAGGCGCGCTTCGACACCACGAACGTGAAGGCGATGGGCGAAGACACGACGGCCAGGTGGACGCGCACGCTGGCCGGCATGACGGCCGGCGCGCTCACGGTCAACGAGTTTCGGGCGGCGAACGGATACGCATCTGCAACGGGAGGCGACGTCTTTATCCGGGATCCCAACAAGGAGACCGTGCCCGCGAAGATCGAGGCCAGGCCGCAGAAGGCGTTGCCGGCGCCTGACACCAAAGCTGCCGCTGCTCGATCGGCCGCGATCAAAGCGGCCCAGCGCCTGCAGCGGCTACGTGCCAGCGTGGCTAACGAGATGGAGACCGACGTCAACGATTTCTTCGCCGAGCTCGCCGATCGGATGGTGGAGCGCCTGAGCAAACGCGCGGCCGCCGGCGAGACGAAGGTGCAGTCGGCTGAAGACCTGATCGATCCTGAAGACGAGAACAAGCTCGAGGAGCTGCTCAAGTACTGGTATGTGGATCTGCTGCAGCAGAGCTGGCAGACCTGGAACACGGCGCTGGGTGTGCGCGTGAGCTTCGATCGCACGGATCTGGCGGTGACGGCCGCACTGGCCGATAGCGGCACGCGCATCAAGGACATCATGGCCACCACGCTGGGTGACGTGCGCGAGCTGCTGCAGTACGCCAGCGAGCAAGGCTGGAGTGTCGACAAGATCGCCCGCGGGGATGCCGACCACCCGGGCCTGCGAGACATCGTGGAGCAGACGTACAAGAACCGCGGCCGCACGATCGCGCGCACCGAGCTGGGCACCGCTCAGCAGATCGCGGCGGTCGGGCGCTACGGCGCCGCTGGCGTGACCAAGGTGCTGGTGTTGGATGACGGGTTCGAAGACAGCGACCCGGTCTGCAAGGAGCTGGGCGCCGGCGGGCAGGGCACTGTGAAATCACTGGAGTGGGCAACCAAGAACCCGCTGCAGCATCCAAACTGCGTGCGCGCCTTTGCGCCGTGGTTCGATTGAGAGGAGAGGATCATGAGCCTGATGTTTGACGGCGGCGTGGAGGGACTCGGTGATGGGTCCATCGATTGGGACAGCGACGATAT
>DKKP01000069.1:42292-42519 GCA_002455335.1 Anaerolineales bacterium UBA6663
ATCACCGTGGAAGATCTTCCAGACGGGATCGCAAACGGGGCCACGCTGGCGCTTGTGTCAGGTAGCGGACCGGCGACGATCTCAACCTCGGCCCCGGCCGCGGCCGGTGCGCGTGCGCTGTCTGTGACGGCGCTGAGCGGTGCGCTCTCGGTAGACGCAGTGTACGAGTACCTTGGCACATCGGCCTCCGGCTTGCCCTTCACTCCGGCGGCCGGGCAGCAGGTCAA
>DKKP01000044.1:0-178 GCA_002455335.1 Anaerolineales bacterium UBA6663
CTCGCGCGCGCGATTGGATATACTCTCCCCATGCCTTCCCCGAAATCACCCGCTGACCGCGTCGAGGCGCTGCGCCGTGAGCTGCACGAGCATCTCTATCGTTATCACGTGCTCTCGGCGCCGACGATCTCGGACCGCGAGTATGACGCCCTGTTTCAGGAATTACAGGCTCTCGAAG
>DKKP01000044.1:256-3012 GCA_002455335.1 Anaerolineales bacterium UBA6663
CCCTGGGCGCGACCCGCGGCGACGGCGAGATCGGCGAGGTGATCACGCCCAACCTGCGCACGATCCGGACGCTCCCGCTGCGGCTCCGCACGCCGGCGGGCTCATCGCGGCGCAAGCCGGCGGCGCCGTCCTTCCCGGCCACGCTTGTCGTGCGCGGTGAGGCCGTGATCTATACAGGCGACTTCGCGCGCTTCAACGCGGCTCAGATCGCGAAGGGTGCGCGCACGTTTGCCAACCCGCGCAACACGGCCTCTGGCGCGCTACGCAATCTGGATACGACGCTTACGGCAGCTGTGCCGATTTCGCTGCTGTGCTATCAAATCGTGGCGACCGATGGCCTCGCGCCCGGCTCCCAGTGGGAGACGCTCGAGCTGCTGCGCTCGCTGGGTTTCCCGGTCTCGGATGTGGCGCGCCGGTTCTCGGCGCTCGAGGACGCGATCGCCTATTGTCAGTCGTTCGCCGAGAAGCGCGACACGCTGCCGTTCGAGATCGACGGCATGGTGATCAAGCTCGACGACCTGCGGCTGCAGGCCGACCTGGGCTTCGTCGGCAAGGATCCGCGCGGCGCGACGGCGTTCAAGTTCCCGGCGCGTGAGGTCACCACGACGCTGCTCGATGTCACGGTCGACGTCGGGCGCACCGGCAAGATCACGCCGACCGCCGTACTCGAGCCGGTCGAGGTCGGCGGCGTGACCGTGCGCAACGCCACGCTGCACAACTTCGACTACATCAACGACAACGACATCCGGCTCGGCGACCGTGTGCTGCTCAAGCGCTCGGGCGATGTCATCCCGTACGTCATCGGGCCGATCGTCGAAGCGCGCAAGGGCGGCGAGAAGAAGATCAGGCCGCCAAAGGCCTGCCCGTCGTGCGGCGAGCCCGTGCAGCAAGTCGAGGGCGAGGTTGACGTGTACTGCGTCAACAGCGCCTGCCCGGCGCAGCTCAATCGGGTGGTCGAGTATTTCGGCGCCGTGCTCGATATCGAGGGCTTTGGCGAAAAGGTCGCCCACGCCAGCGTCGAGCAGGGCCTGGTGCGCGACGTGGCCGACATCTTCGCGCTCGACAAAGCCGCGCTGCTCACGCTGCCGGGCTTTGCCGACAAAAAGGCCGACAAACTGCTAGCCGCGATCGCGGCTGTCAAGGACCGCCCGCTTGGTCGGCTGCTGGCCGCGCTTGGCATCCGTGGCATCGGCTCGGTGGCGGCCAACGACCTTGCCGCGCACTTCGGCTCGTTCGACGCGCTGGCCGCCGCGGATGCCGATACGCTACAGCAAGTCGACGGCATCGGGCCGAGCGCCTCGGTTGCCGTGGTCGAGTGGTTTGCCGAGAAGCGCAACCAGGCCATGCTCGCCAAGCTTCGCGCGGCCGGGGTTTGGCCAACCGCCGCGCCAAAGCCGGTTGCGGCCACGGCCGGGCCATTCGCGGGCCAGACGTTTGTGATCACGGGCACGCTCCCGACCCTGGGCCGCGATGAGGCAAAGGCCTACATCGAGGACCGTGGCGGCAAGGTGACCGACAGCGTCAGCAAGAAGACCACTTACCTTGTCCTCGGCGAGTCGCCGGGCTCCAAACTCGCCAAGGCGCAAAGCCTTGGGATCCCGATCCTCGATGAAGACGCGCTGAAATCCCTGGGTGATTGAAATCATGGGGGCGACCGGTCGGTCGCCCCCAAGCGCTCAACGGCCACCGACTTTGGTACGATAACCGCATGACACTCCACGCAAATCGCGCTCCGCTGTCCGATCGCATTCGCGAGCGGATCGCGTACTGGCAGCAGCGGGTGGCGATGACTCGGGCGCAGGGCCTGTACTACTTCAATCAACCTGTCGATGAGGTGCTCTCGCCGACCCGGGTACGGATCGGCGAACGCGAGCTGGTGCAGTTCGCGTCCTATAGCTATCTGGGCCTGCTCGGTCATCCGCGCATCAACGCCGCGGCCGCCGAAGCGATCGGTCGATGGGGCACAGGCACGCATGGCGTCCGGCTGCTGGCCGGCTCGCTGAGCCTGCACACCGAGCTCGAGCAACGCCTGGCGGCGTTTACGGGTCGCGAAGCCGCGATTACATTCTCGAGCGGCTATGTCACCAACCTGACCGCGATCTCGACTCTGATGGGCCGACACGATGTCGTGTTCAGCGACAAGCTCAACCACGCCTCGATCGTCGATGGCTGTCAGCTCTCGGGCGCGACCTTTGTACGCTTCAAGCATAACGACCTCGCCGACCTTGAGCGTCGGTTGGCGCTGGCCCCCGAGGGTGTGACCCGGCTCGTCGTCGTCGATGCGGTCTTCAGCATGGATGGCGACCTGGCCGATCTGCCGGCGCTCAGCGCGCTGTGCCGTCGCTACGGCGCCTGGCTGATGGTCGACGAAGCCCACTCGGTGGGTGTGGTCGGCGCGACTGGCCACGGCATTGAGGAGCACTATGGTCTGCCCGGCGCCATCGACATCAAGATGGGCACGCTCAGCAAGACCATCCCGTCGGTCGGCGGCTATATCGCGGCCAGCGCCGAGATCGTGCAGGTGCTTCGACATGCCGCGCGCGGCTACGTCTTCTCGGCCGCGCTCCCGCCCGCGCAGGCGGCCGCGGCGTTGGCCGCGCTCGAGGTCATCGAGGCCGAGCCCGAGCGCGTGAACGCCGTCCGGGCGAACGGCGAGCGCTTTCGCGCCGGGCTGCGCGCCGTCGGTTTCGACATCCTCAACAGCACGACCGCGATCGTGCCCCTGATCTGCGGCGACGACGCCAGCGCCTATGCCG
>DKKP01000044.1:3037-3255 GCA_002455335.1 Anaerolineales bacterium UBA6663
GAACGCGAGAAGTCGCTTCTGCGGCGGCATCCCTGGATCTTTTCGGGCGCTGTGGCGCGTGTGACGGGCGACCCGGCCCTGGGCGAGACGGTCTGGGTCAAGGCGGCCGACGGTCGGCGGCTCGGGCAGGCCGCGTACTCGCCGCACTCGCAGATCACGGCCCGTGTCTGGCAGTTCGGCGATGGCCCCGTGGTCGACGGCGACTGGCTGGCCGGGCA
>DKKP01000035.1 GCA_002455335.1 Anaerolineales bacterium UBA6663
CCAGGCCTGGGCGATCAGCTCGCCACGCGTCAGCACACGGCCGGCGTTGCGGGCCAGGAGCGAGAGCAGGTTGAACTCCTTGGGAGTCAGATCGACCAGGCGCTCGCGCACATGCACTTCGCGCGAGAGGAAGTTCATGCGCAGTTCGCCGTTGTTGAACGACAGCTCGTCGGTCGGTTTCTTGTCGCTCGTCTGGCGCCGCAGGTGCGCTTTGACGCGGGCCACAAGCTCGCGATTGTCGAACGGCTTGACGATGTAGTCGTCGCCGCCGATCTCCAGGCCCTTGACCACGTCGCGGATCCCGGACTTGGCTGTGATGAACATCACAGGCACTTCCGAGAACTCGCGGATGCGACGGCAGAGCTCCCAGCCATCGAGCTCGGGCATCATGACGTCGAGCAGCACCATTTCGGGCCGCTCCTCCTGAGCGAGGCGTAGCCCTTCTTCTGAGGACCCGGACGTCACGGTCTGGAAGCCATTGTGCTGGAGCAGGGTGCTCACCAGCCACAAGGTGTTTTCGTCATCGTCAATCACCAGGATCTTTTCGGACATGCGTTAACCATTCCCATGCTGAGGTTAGAGAATACTAACACAACAGCAACGCAATCTCAACCCGCTACTAACGGATGTCTTCGGTTGGTTGGTGTCCAACTTTGGGCCAGGTTTGTTGTTTCACACAATTTTAGCGAGCCACCATAACGTGCGCTATCCGAAAAAGTACTGGGATGTCACTCACGGGCCATAAGCCAGGCGCCGACGGCCAGGAACGCCAATCCGGCCAGGCGGGCAAGTGTGATCGGGCGGGGTGCGACCTCGAGCCAGCCGAAATGATCGATGATCGTGCCGATCGCGATTTGGGCGACAACGATCAGGGTCGTTGTGGTGGCTGCGCCCAGGCTCGGGATCGCGAGGTTGATCGCGCCGATAATGACGAGGCCCAGGAAGCCGGCGCCCAGCGCGTACCAGGGCACCTGGGTCCACCCGGCCAGGTTGCCGCCCCGCTGAAACGCCAGGATCGCGATCGCCAGGATCGCGCCGCCGATGTGGACGATGAAGGCGCTCTCGAGCGCGCCGAGCCGGCGGCCGATCATATTGGCGAGCGGCGATTGCAGGGCGATGGCGACCCCCGCGATGGAAGCGATCACGATCAGGATGGGCGTCGATTGCGAGTTCATGGGTTCGGCTTGAGCTCCTGAGTCGATTATAGGTTTGCTGGGTGGGATCGCGGGCTGTCAAAGCGATACGTGCCACGAATTGCACGCCTTACGACGACGTGTCACGAATGAGTGCTCGACGCTCGCTATTCACTTCGTGCGCATTCGTTCCAACGCGCGAAATCCACGGCAAAGATCCAGCTTGTTTGGAGCCGCGCCTGACCCAGGGTGACAAGTCGCCCGAGCACACCGGGCAACGCGGACGCGCTCGATGCGAACAGGCGTGCTATACTGAAACGATATGGCCCTCGAACTCAACCGGGTCTTGCCCGAAGTCGATCTGCTGAGCGCCAATGCGGCCGAGCGGCTGGCTGAACTCAGCGCCCGACTGCCTTCAGCGAGGGCGCGGCTGGCCGAGATCGGGTCTGCCGATGCCGCGCTGCGCGCCCGGGTCCAGACCGCGCTTGGCATGCGCTGGGCGGGCGCGATCCCGACCGAGGAGCCCGTCGATGCCAGCTATCCGTGCCCGCCGGCGCCGGCCCGCTTCGACGTACTCGCTGCGGACGGCTCCCAAATCTACCCCGACCGACACGGCATCGCCCTGTACTACCTGATCAACACCGGGAGTATCGCCTTCCGCCACGGCTCGGGCCAAGCGCCGGATTGTCGCACCGAGCCGCGGCTGCACTATGCCGACGCCGATCTCTATGAAGAGGACGGCGGCCAGATCCCGTCCTTCAAGATCGACGCCGACCGCGACCTGGCCGAGCTGGGTGAGCTTGTGCAGCTCGCCGGTGAGCAGGTCGCGACACCGACTGTGGCGCTGATCGACAACGGGCTGTTGCTCTACATCACGCTGCAGTCACCCAACCGCGGATATGCCGACGCGATCGTCGAGGGCTATTTGGCCCATCTCGACGCGCTCAAGGCCGCCGGCGCGAACCCGGCCGGGGTGGTCGATCGGCCGCGAGCGGCCAGCGTCGTTCGTCTGCTGCGCCTGGCCGAGTTGGGCGCTGACCAGATCAACGATCAGGCGCTGCGCGACCTGGGTCCGTATCGCCATATGACCGACGGCTTGCTGTTCGCCGATCTTGCGCCCGGGCATCGCAGCGCGTTGTTCGAGCACGGCTCGCCGGCTAACCAGGATTCCTACAAGCCGCGCGGCCATAGCATCTACCTGTTCTATGTGCGCTCCGGTGACACGTTGTTGCGCGTCGAAGTGCCTGCCTGGGTCGCGCAGAACCCGGAACGCCTCGACTTCGTCCACGCCGCGATTGTCAAGCAGGGCGAGCTCACCGGGGGCTTCCCGTATGTGTTGATGCGCGCGCACGAGATCGCGGTCGTCACCCACGCCGAGCGCCGTTTGCTCGACGAGGCCCTGCATACGGCGCTGATCCGACGTGGTCTTTCGCCCAGCATCTCGCAGAAGCAGCAGGGCAAGGCCTGGACGAGTTCGGCCAAACAGAAATACGGTTGAACGGGGATGTGGCGCTGGTTGACCAGCGCCACATCCCCGTTCACCTGCTCAGGAGCTAGCGATGATCGGAAGGTTGATGCGATCCGCCACCACAGGGTATGTGTTTGGGTGCAGCCTGCCCGAGCCGGATGTGCCGCGCTTTGGCGATTTCGTGCGCGTGCCGGCGCAGCGTGGTCGTATCGACGTGATCGGCCTGGTGTACGACATCGTGGTGCAGGATGACGCCTTTGTGCGCCCGCTTGTGGCGGCGGGCGATCTGCCCGAGGAGTACATCCTCGACCAACGGCGCAACCGACAGGTGCCCGTGGAGGTCAGCGTGCTGGCGGTCGGGTATCGGCTGAACGAGCCCGACGGCGATCGCAGCGGTTACGTCCAGGGGCTGCCCCCTCAGCCCCCGGTGACGCTCGACGTCATCGCCGCCTGCACGCGCGACGAGATTGCGGCCTTCACCGAGCGCCTCGACTTTCTGCGGCTTGTGCTCGAGGCCCCGGATGCGCCCGGCGAGGAGCTGGCCGTGGTTGCGTTGCAGCGCGCCTCCGCGGCGAGGCTGGTGAATGACCGCGCGCTCTTCTTGCGCGAGGCTGGTCGAAAGGTCGCGCGCTTG
>DKKP01000426.1 GCA_002455335.1 Anaerolineales bacterium UBA6663
GCGGTGAGCGTGCGATAGGTGTCCTCGCTGAAGTCGCGGTGGCCGGGGGTGTCGAGCAAGTTGATGACACAGCCCTGGACCTCGAATTGCAGCACCGTCGACGTGATCGAAATGCCGCGTTGCTGCTCCATCGCCATCCAGTCGGAGGTGGCGGCGCGCTGGTTCTTGCGTGCCCGCACCGAGCCCGCCTGATTGACTGCGCCCGCATACAACAGCAGCTTTTCGGTCAGCGTCGTCTTGCCAGCGTCGGGGTGCGAGATGATCGCGAAGGTACGCCGGCGCGCAGTCTCCTTGTGGAGCGTCTCGATCTCGGTGGTGGTTGGGGTAGGAAGCACAGAAAGCGGATTATATCCGCCCGGGCGACCGTTGACCAGATGCCGACAGAATGTGAACCCTGTTCAGGTGGACTGATCGGTGCGGATCCAGACCATGGCGATGGTGGCCGCCAGGGCGGCGGCCAATACCAGGCCGAGCGCCGGCCAGGCCGTCGTCCCGATCGAAAAGGTCATCAGCCCGACCGAGCCCCAGGCGAACGCGAGCGCGATCAGCTTGATGCGCAGCGGCAACGCGCGGTGTTGGCGAAAGCGTTCGGCCTGGGCCAGGGCCGGCTGCAGCCAACGGATCCGGTGCATCCAGCGGTACAGCCGATCCGAGCTACGCACATAACAGGCGCCAGCCAGGAGCAAGAAGGGCGTGCTGGGCAAACCCGGCACGACCACGCCAAGCACACCCAGACCCAGGAAGAGACTGCCGGCGCCGATCAACGCAACGCGCTGCAGGGGCTGGAGTGGCGCGGGTGTCTCAGACATCGTCAACTCTCTCGGGCGGCGCTGGGGTTGAGCACGGTCCGGCACAGCGGGTTGCTGCAGTCGAGGCAGCGCAGCCCGTACTGGCGCGTGGCGAGGACGCCACTCGCCAGGTGCTCGGCCGCCAGCTCCGCCAGGGCCCGCTGCAACAACGCTGAGCCATTCAAGGCCGGCGCGCGTTTGAAGCCCGTGAGGCCGACCTGATGCGCCAGCTCGGCATACTCCTGGTCGATCTCGGCCAACGTCTCGATGTGGTCGCTGACGAACGCGATCGGCACCACAAGCACATTCCGGCGCTTGCGTTTGCCCAACTGGCGGACGACGTCTTCGGTCTGCGGCCCAAGCCACTTGATCGGGCCGACCTGCGATTGATAGGCCAGAAGGTATTCGTGCGAGAACCCGAGTTGTTGCATCACCGCCTGGACGCTCGCCCCGATCTCCTGCGGATACGGGTCGCCCTGATCGACGACGTAGATCGGCAACGAGTGGGCGCTGAAGAGGAGCAGCACGTCGTCGCGTTCGGCGGCCGGGAACTGCTCGAGTCCCGCCCGAACGCTCTCGGCCATCGCCGCGATGAAGCCCGGGTGCGTGGGCCAACGGTCGATCACGCTCCAGCGGAAGGCCTGCTCGAGCCCCAGACGTCCTGCCGCCCGCCAGAGCTCGTTCAGGCTCGAGCCGGTCGTCGTGCACGAGTATTGCGGATAGAGCGTCAGGGCCACGGCGCGTTCGACGCCGTCGGCCTGCATCCGGCGCAGCGCCGTCTCGCTCAGCGGCTCGGTATAGCGGAAGGCGATATAGGCGCGGTGCGGGGCCGTGGCCGGCGAGCGCTCGTCGAGCAGCCGAACCATGCCGGCCGCCTGCTCCTCGGTCCAGCGCAAGATCGGCGAGCCCCCGCCGATGGCCGCATAGTTGGCCCGGATTTGGGGTGTGCGCAGCTTCGCAAACCAGCGCCCGGCCGTCGACTGAAAGGGCAGCTTGAAGATCTCGGGGTCTTGAAACAGGCGGGTCAAGAAGGGTTCGACGTCGTCAAGCGTCGCCGGCCCTCCCAGGTTGAGCAATACGATTCCGGTGGCGGGTTTCATCCTCGAACCTCTTGAGCCCGGTTTGCGGGCGCCGGGCAAAGATACCGAGAATCGCCAGAGCCGCCTCATAGGTTTTTGTAGCTTTGGCGTGAAGAGCGGGCTGGCCGGTCGCAGCCATCCTGCGCTTCACGCCAAAAAGATCACTGCGCCTGCCGCCGGATCAGCTTGAGGAACTCCACGCTCTTGAGCTGGCGCTCGAGCAGGGCCACGAGGTAGCGCTGCAGCACGTATTCCATCTCGCTCACGACACCCTGGGAGAGCTTGAGCCCCGCGACCTTGCTCCAGGGCTGGGCCTGAAAGTAGCGCAGGAACTTGAGCGGCTCGACGCCGATTGCGATCAGGCCGGAGCGCGTCTCGGCGCAGCGCGGGCAGACGACGCCGCCGTCGAGCAGGGAGAAGAACTGGTCTTCGGCCACGATTTCGCGCCGGCAGACCGTACAGCGCCGCAGCTCGGGTTGATACCCGGCGTGTGCCAGCAGTTGTAGCTCGAAGAACCGCGCCAGTCGACCCGGGTCGGCGCCGTCGTCAAGCGTGCTCAACGCCCAGCGGAGCAGGAGATAGAGCTCACCGGCCTCCTGTTGTTCGACAGTGAAGCGGTCGAGCAACTCGATCACGTAGGAGGCATGCGCCAGCCGAGCGAGATCCTCGCGCACTTGCGGGTACACGTCCAACGACTGCGCCTGGGTGATGTGATCAAGATCCCGGCCGTGCGCCAGCAACAGGTCGACGCGCGTCAACAACTCGAGGTGCCCGGCCTTGCGCGAGACCGGCTTGCGGATGCCCTTGGCGATCGCGCGGAGCTTGCCGTGCTCGGGGGTGAGCAGCGTCAGGACCCGGTCAGCCTCGCCGACATCGGTCCGACGCATCACGATCGCCTCGGTCTTGTAAGTGCGTGCGCGGTTTGTCATGCAGGTGGAGGGATTATAGCGTCGCGGCCCCACCTGCCGTTTTCACGGTGCGCTGTGGGAGATCAGGGGTCGGGCTCCGCCTCGCCCCCT
>DKKP01000156.1 GCA_002455335.1 Anaerolineales bacterium UBA6663
TTTTCGGAGCCTTGATCTGCGCCCTGATTGCCGGCACGGTTTGGCTCGCGGGCCTGGGGCTGATCGATCTTGACGCATCGGCCGCGACCGTGCGCGACGTTCAGGGCCGCGTCGAGATCGCCGACGCGGCCGGCGTTGAGTGGCATGCCGCCTCGCCGGGAGAAAGCGTACGCGCCGGGCAGCGTCTGCGCACCGGCCCGGCCGCGAGCGCCGNNGTCGAGCTCACGCAGGTCCGTGGCGCGACCACGCATCGGGTGGTGCCGCTGCGCGGTGCGGCGGCGCGGTACCTCGTCCACACCCCGAACGGCACAGCCAGCGTCCGCGGAACGACCTTCAGCGTGGCCGTCGATGCGGATGGCAGCGCGCGGTACTCGGTGCGCACCGGCCGCGTCCTCGTCGACGCCGCCCGGAACGAAATCGTGCTCAACACGGGGCAGGCCACCGTGGCGGCAGGGGGCGGGGCTCCCGCGCCGGCCGCTTACGCGTTCACGGGCTCGGGATCGTTGGAGGCCAGCGTTGGCACGGCCTGGATGGTCGGCGGCGTCGCGCTCTTCGTCTCGCCCGAGGTCGCCGCGATGCTGCCCCAGCCGGTGACGATCGGCCAGGCATTGAGCGTCACAGGGCGCATCCTGGATGACGGCATCTGGTATGTGGATGACGTGGCTCCGACGACAACTTCGGATGGGACGTATAAGTTTACCGGCCCTGTGGAGGCTCGCAATGGCGTCGACTGGGTCGTGGCGGGCGTGGCGCTCAAGGTGCCCGAGCCGGTCAGCGCCGGAGTCGATCTGCCGCTCGGCGCGCTGGCCTCTGTGACGTTCACGGTCGTCGATGGCGCGCGGTTTGTGTCGGCTCTGACGTCGCTCGACGTCCCCGAGCCGACGCCCACGCCGACGGCGACTCCCGACCCAGCTGCGCAGCCCAGCCTGTCGTTCGAACCCGATGAGCTCGAGCAGCGCGGCTGCGCGCCCGCGTTCGTCTTCGCCGGTGCGCTTCAAAACACAGGCGATGAGCCCGACGATGTCGCCGCCAACGTGGCGTTGACGTACACGATCATCAAGGGCGCCGATCTCGTTGAGACGGTCAGCCTCGATCCGACGGCGTGGACGCGTATCCCGGCTGGTGAGCGGGTCTCGTTCCTGATCCCGATCACGCTTGATGAAACCTGGTTGGCGGCGCCGGCTGGGACCGAGGTGAAGGTGCAGGTAAGTGTTGCCGGCGAAACCAACCGCCCGGGGCATCATGGCGCGGTGCTCACCCTGACCCTGGTCAACGCCTGCAACGGAGCCACGTCGACGGCCACGGCCACGCCGACGCTGACCCCGACCGCCGCGCTCACCGTGACGGCGACTGCCGTGGTGACGGGCACCCTCACGCCGATGCCGACTGGCACGGCCACGCCCACCGGCGACATCGGCTGCACAGGCGCCGACCCGCACCCGCAGGCGACGACCCTGGCCCAACGCTATGGCGTCGACTATGCCGAGATCATGGGCTGGTTCTGCCAGGGATACGGCTTTGGCGAGATCGAGCTGGCCTATGGCCTGGCCGCCGAGAGTGACCTGACAGTCGTCGAGGTCTTTGCGCTTAGGCAATCTGGCCTGGGTTGGGGCCAGATCATGCAGCAGCTGGGCGCGCTACCGGGCGGCGGCAAGCCGACCGACATCCCGGGCGGCAAGCCGACCAACGTCCCAGGTGGGCCGCCGGACAACGCCCCGGGTGGGCCGCCGAAGACGCCGCCCGGTCAGCAGCGGCCCTGACGATCGCGTTAGGAGTATCGCTCAGCTTACGCACAGGGCCAGGGAAAGCGCATCGAGCAACGACAGCCCGCCGGTGACAGACTCAGGTGGCGCATGCGACGCCACCTGAGCGCGTGCATCGGCATAGACGGCCAGCTCGTGCGGTGTGTTGAGCGCATGATCGGTCAACCCGGCCCGATCGACAGCCGCGAAGAGAGGGGCGGCGAGCGCCGGGCGTTGCTCGGCGAGCAGCACCGCCAGGTTCTCCAGGCACTGAGCCGTGTACTCAAGGCTGAAATCGCTCGGGCTAAGCGTGCGCCAGAATGCGATCGCGCGCTGTGTCTCGGCCGCGGCGAGTTCGCGATCCTGCATCTCGAGCGCCGCCAGCCCCTGGAAGATCAAGCCGATCAGTGTGGTCTCGTGCCAGCCGATCTCGGTGCTCAGCCGCGTGACCTCGACGAAGCGCTGGCTTGCCCGACGGGGCTCGCCCGTGTTGAGATCGAGCCGCGCGAGGTCGAATAAGCTGCCGATCCGGCCGAAGCGGCTCCCGGTCCGCTGGCTGAGCGCGATCCCATCCGAGAATCGCGCGGCGGCCTGAGCCATGTCGCCGGTGAGCATGGCGAGCTGACCCAGGCGGGAGAGCAGGATTGACTCCATTACCCGGTTGCGGACGGCGCGATAGTGTTCGAGGCTGCGTGTGTAGTGGCGATCCGACTCGCGATACTCGTTCTGGAGGATCGCCAGATCGCCGAGCTGAAGCAGCACAGTCCCGATCCCGTCGATGTCCTGAATCGCTTCGCGGCGCGCCAGGCTTTCGTGGTAGGCCTGCGCGGCTTCCACGTAGCGCTTTTGCTCCATGAACACCGTGCCACGGGTCATCGTGTGCTCGGCCAGGTACAGCGGATCTCCGGCGGCACGTAGATGGACCAAAGCGACATCGAGTTTCGCGTGTTGTCTGGCGAAGTCCCGCTCCAGGTCGCTGAGATAGAGCAGCCCCACGCCCAACCAGAGCCGCCCCGCCGGCCCGGCCCGACCAAGCCAGCCCTCGGCGTCGTTGAGGAACTGCCTGCTCTGATCGAATTGGCTGCGGAATTTGGCAAGCACGCCGGCGGTGACCAGGGCCTTGCCGCGGAGCAACGCCGACTCGGGTTGGGCGTCGTCGGCGTCGCTGGGCGCGACCGCCAGCAACTGCGCCAACCAGTCGACGCCCTCTTTGCGGTGACCCCGGATCTGCCAGAACCAGAACAGCGCGGCCGCCAGACGCAGGCCGCGATTGCTCCCGGCCGCCAATGACCATTCCAGCGCGAGGCGGAGGTTATCGAGATCCGCCTCGAGCCGATCGAGCCAGACGACCTGATCGGCGCTGCGGAGGTGCGGCTCGGCCGCCTCAGCCAGGTGTGTGAAGAAGTCGAGGTGCCGATCGCGGACGATGCCACCGTCGCCGAGGTCGTGCAGGCGCTCACGCGCATACTGGCGGATGGTTTCGAGCACGCGATAGCGGGTCTCGCTTTCGGAGGGGCCGCCGCCCTCAGGCGCTGCCTCGAATGGGATGACCAGCGACTTATCCACCAGCTGGCCGAGCAAATCGAGGATCGTGCCCCTGTGAAGCGTCCCGGCATCGGCGCACACGGCTTCGGCCGCCGCCAGTGTGAAGCCTCCGGCGAAGACCGAAAGCCGCAGAAACAACGCGCGCTCCTCGGCCGAAAGCAGGTTGAACGACCAGTCGATCGAGGCGCGCAGGGTCTGATGCCGCGAGAGCACCGTGCGGCTGCCACCGGTCAGCAGGCGGAAGGTATCGTCGAGCCGGGCCGCGATCTCGTCGATCTGCAGCACACGCGCGCGGGCGGCAGCCAACTCGATCGCGAGCGGGATCCCGTCGAGCCGTTGACAGATCCGGCTGACCTGGGTCGCGTTCGCCTCGTTCAAGACAAAGCCTGGGCGCGCCGTCCGCGTGCGTTCGACGAACAGGCGGATCGCCTCGTACTGCGCCAGGTCATGGATGGGCAGGTCCGCCCCGACAGGCAGCCCGAGCGACGGCACGCGAAAGGGGGTCTCGCCCATCGCGCCGAGGATTTCGCGGCTTGTCGCCAGGATGTGGAGCCTTGGGCAGCTTTGGAGCAGCTGACTGGCGAGCCCGGCGGCGGCCTCGACGAGGTGCTCGCAGTTGTCGAAGATCAGCAGCATTCGCTTGGTCCCGACATGGTCGATCAACGCGCGGGTGAAGCCGCGGCCGCCCGGCTCGTTGACGCCGAGCGCGGTCGCCAGCGTCTGTGGGATCAGGGCCGGATCGGCCAGCGGCGCGAGCTCGACCAGCCAGACGCCATCGGCGAAGTGTTCGAACATGCCTGCCGCGGCCTGGAGCGCGAGCCGGGTCTTGCCGGTGCCGCCGGGGCCGGTGAGCGTGATCAGCCGTGTCTGCTCATCGGCCAGCCGTTGTCGGACGATGCCCAACTCCGGTTCGCGCCCGATGAACGATGTGACCGACGCGGGCAGGTTGTTTTGGGCTGTTGGCCCGTCGGTGAGCGGCGGGAACGTGGATCGCAGCCCGAACGCGCAGGCCTGGGTCAGCCGTTCGGCGCGGGCGAGGCCTTTCAGGTGGTGCTCGCCGAGGTCGCGCAGGGTGACGCCGGCGGGGACGTCGCGCTCTAGCAGGTCGGTTGCCTCGCGCGAGAGCAAGATCTGGCCGCCGTGCCCGGCCGACATGATCCGAGAGACGCGGTTGAGCGTATGGCTGACGGCGTAATCGATGCCGCTCGCGGTCTGCTCGACCTCGGCTGTGCCGACGTGCAGGCCAACGCGCACCTGAAGCGGGCCGATGGCGGCCGGCCACACCACGGTTCCGAGCGCATGTTGGATGGCGATGGCGGCGGCCAGGCCGTGGGTAGGCAACGCGAACGCGGCCTGGAAGGCATCGCCGACCACTTTGAAGACCTGGCCGTGGTGTTCGGTGATCGCGCGCTGCAGCGCGGCATGGTGCAGGGCCACGGCGGCCTTCATCGCCTCGGGGTGTTGTTCCCACAATGGCGTGCTGCCCTGGATGTCGGTGAACAGAAACGTCACCGTGCCGGTCGGGAGCGTGTTGGGCAGATGCTCGATGGATGGGCTGGTCATGGGGCTTGGCCTCGCGTGTCGCAGCATCCCCATAATAGGCGGATTCTCAGAAGAGCGGTGGAACAGTCTCGCGCATCTTGGGCGCCCTGTCGGCGGTCGGCTGCACCCGAGTCGCCGCCGATGGCGGGTGGGCAAGGCCACGCGCACGGATACAATGAGCCCACGGGTTGCGTCACCCATACCGGCTCAAGCCGCGCAATCCGGAACGAGCCGACATGACGTTTTCCTTCGCCGATTGGCGCAGCGCCATCGAACTCGATCTGGCGACCAATATCCTTCCGTTCTGGCGCACCCACACGCCCGACCTCGTCAACGGCGGCTTCGTCGGCGCCCTGACCAACGACTTGAAGGTGCGCAACGACGTGCCGCGCAGCGCCGTGGTGTGCGCCCGCATTCTGTGGACATACGCGGCCGCCTACCGTCTGCGCCGCGACCCCGCTGACCTCGCCATGGCGCAGCGCGCACTGGATGAACTCACCGGGCGTTTCTGGGACCCCGTCCATCAGGGCGTGGTCTGGAGCATCGACGCGCAGGGCAAACCCGTCGAGCCGCGCAAGCACAGCTACGCCCAGGCCTTCGCCATCTACGGCCTGAGCGAGCACCACGTCGCGACAGGCGATCCACGCAGCCTTCAGCTCGCGCAATCGCTCCACGGGTTGCTCGAACGCCATGCGGCTGACCCCGTGCACGGCGGCTACCTCGAGGGGCGCAGCCAGGCCTGGGGACAACTCGACGACATGCGCCTCAGCGCGCTCGAGCCGCAGTGCCACAAGTCGATGAACACGCTGCTCCACATCCTCGAGGCATATACCAACCTCCTGCGCGTGTGGGACGACCCGACCCTGCGTGAGCGGCAACGGGCGCTGTTGCGCGTCTTCCTCGATCGCGTCATCGATCCGCAAACGCACAGCTTCCGGTTGTTCTTCGCGGACGACTGGCGCACGTTGCCCGAGCGCGAGCACGTCTCGCCGGGTCACGATATCGAGGGCAGCTGGTTGCTGGTCGAGGCTGCCGAGGTCCTTGGCGACCCGGCGCTGCTGGCCGAGGTGCGCGCCGTCGCGGTGCGGATGGCCGAGGCCGTGCTCACGCGTGGGCGCGACGCCGAGGGCGCGATCGTCTACGCCATCGGGCACGATGCCGTCGACGCCGACCGGCATTGGTGGGTTCAGGCCGAAGGGGTGGTTGGCTTCACCAACGCCTATCAACTCTCGCGCGATGTGCGTTTCCTTGAGGCCGCGCGGACGTGCTGGGAGATCATCGACAGGCAGTTCATCGACCGCCACCACGGCGAGTGGTTCAAGATCGTGAGCCCCGACGGCACGCCGCGCCCGGGGCAGGTCAAGACCGGGCCGTGGGAGTGCCCGTATCACAACGCCCGGATGGGTTTCGAGATGACGTCTCGTCTGTCTTCAATGGAGAAGCTGCAATGACCAACCCCCTCTTCGTCGAACGCCTGGCCCGGCTGCGCGGCCGGCAAGCCGAACTGCTCACGCGCCCCAACCGCGTCGACCGGCGCTGGGATAACGGCGTGTACGAGCGCTGGGAAGACCCGGTGCTCACCGCCGCGCACGTGCCCCTCGCGTGGCGCTTCGACCTCGACCCGGCGACCAACCCGTATCTGATGGAGCGCCAGGGAGTCAACGCCGCGTTCAACGCCGGCGCGATCGAACACGCGGGCAAGATCCTGCTCGTCGCGCGCGTCGAGGGCTACGACCGCAAGTCGTTCTTCGCCATCGCGGAAAGCGAGAACGGCGTCGACGGCTTTCGGTTCTGGGACGAGCCGATCGTGATGCCCGAGACCGAGGACCCGGATGTCAACGTCTATGACATGCGGCTTGTGAAGCACGAGGACGGCTGGATCTACGGCCTGTTCTGCACCGAGCGCCGCGACCCGAACGCGCCGCCCGGCGACCTCTCGAGCGCCGTCGCGCAGGCCGGGCTGGCGCGCACGCGGGACCTCAGGACCTGGGAGCGTCTGCCGGATCTCAAAACCCGTTCGCCGCAGCAGCGCAACGTCGTGCTGCATGCCGAGTTCGTCGCGGGGAAATACGCGTTCTACACCCGGCCGCAGGACGACTTCATCAGCGCGGGCTCGGGCGGGGGCATCGGTTGGGGCCTCTCGGCCGCCATGGGCCCGGCGGTCGTCGAGGCCGAGGACGTGATCGAGACGCGGGCGTATCACACCATCAAGGAAGTCAAGAACGGGCAGGGGCCGGCCCCGCTCAAGACCGAGCGCGGCTGGCTGCACCTCGCGCACGGCGTGCGCAACACGGCGGCCGGGCTGCGCTATGTGCTGTATCTGTTCCTTAGCGACCTGGCTGAGCCCTGGCGGGTGACGCATCAGCCCGGCGGCTACTTCATCGCGCCCGAGTTCGACGAGCGTGTCGGCGACGTCTCGAACGTGGTCTTCAGCAACGGCTGGGTCGCGCGCGCCGACGGCACGGTGCTGATCTACTACGCGTCCTCCGACACGCGCACGCACGTCGCCACC
The DNA here is from genome assembly GCA_002455335.1 of Anaerolineales bacterium UBA6663. Classification (GTDB taxonomy): domain Bacteria; phylum Chloroflexota; class Anaerolineae; order Anaerolineales; family UBA6663; genus UBA6663. The sequence continues at coordinate 7,342 of DKKP01000156.1, forward strand.
TCGAGCGTCGAGCGCCTGCTCGACTATGCCCTGCACACGCCGCCCGACGGCCTGCGCTCGGCCGCCAGCGTGCAAACCCGGCTCGAATTGATCCGCCGCAATCGGGCGCTGGGCTCCTCCGACTAGAACTGGTCGCTGAAGGGTGTGCCGCGGGGCATTGGTCAGCGGCACACCCTTGAGCGACCCTTATTCTTCTGGGAGTCAAGTCCACGGCTCGACGCGATACACCGGCACCTGCTCGGCGATCGCGGCGAAGGCCTCGAGCGGCGCATCCTTGTCGATAGGCACATGCGGGCGCGCGCCCGGCGCGACCTGCAGATAGGCCTTGAGCACAGGCGCGCGGTCTGCGACCGGCACCGACACCAGCCGCACCGCCTCGCGTTTACCGTGGAGCAGGCGGGCCCGGCCCTCGGCAGCCGCGACGTTCTGCACCCACAGCGCCTTCGGGCCAAGCATCGACGCCAGATAGCGCTCGCCGTCGACGACGGCCATCACCAGCGGGAAGCGGATCACGCGCCCGCTGCGCCGGCCGACCACTTCGAGCGTCACAAGCCAGTTCGGCGCGACGCCCCAGGCATGCACGGCCGCCCAGCCGGCATTGAGCCAGCGGGCGAGCGGGTTCGGGCGCCCGTGCGCGTAGAGCCAGCGCTTCGTGACCTCAAACAGCGTGGGCGGTTTTGGCGCGCTTGCATCCGCGGCCCGATCGATCTGGAGGTTTGGGCCCCAGATCGCCAGGATCCCAAGCACCACGCCCGTCAGGATCACGGTCGTCGCCGCCGGGTCGTAGCTCGAGCCGTAGTTCGGCACAAGGAATTCGCTGACGTTCGACAACGCATGGCAGACCGCGACCGCCAGGACGCTGCGCCCTGTGTTGAGATAGATCCAGGTGAGGATGACGCGCACGAGCACCTGCCCGGTCGCGTGCCAGACGATCCAATCGGTGGCGCGCTCCGCCTGCCGAAGCGGCACGACGTGCCAGAGCGCCCAAAGCACCCCAAGCCCGAGTGCTGCCGGCAATGCGCCCAGACGCGGCGCAAGCCGTTCATACGCGAACCCTTGCCAGCCAAGCTCCTCGCCCAGCGCACCGACCAGGAAGAGGGCGAAGAGCACAGGCGCGCTCGCAAAGGCCCCGACATCGACGACCGGCGCCTCGCCACGCCCAAGCGTCCAGAGGAAGGCCAGCCCCAGCACGCCCGGGAACAGGAGCACGGCCGGCGTCCACCAGCGCCGATCGCGCACCCGGGCGCCGTCAAGACAGCGAGCGAGCAGAGCTTTGGCCGCGCCGCCGCCCGACTCCCATCCGGTGATGACCAACGCCGCCAACCCCGGGTTGAACGTCATGAGCGCCGCCAGCGGCAGATTGATCGGCAGCCAATCGGGCGCCTGGCCGCCGGCCAGCGCGCCGACCCACCAGAACGGCAGCGAGAGGGCGAGCACAAGGGCGCCGAAGAGCCAGATCGTGAAGAAGCGGGTTTTGAAGAGATCCATAACTTACACCGTAAGCATCGTACAGCTTACGGTGTAAGTCGTCAATAGGTCGGACTAGTACATTCTGGCGCCATCGGCCGAACTGCGGTTCCACAGCAGCCCGGCGATCAGAGCGGCATCGAGCGCGGCGCGGGCCCAGAGCGGCGGGAACACGAAGGTCAGGGTGAGCAGGACGACGACGGCGCCGAGGCCGATCAGCAGCGGGCGCTGCCAGCGTTGCCTCGTGAGGCACAACCAGCCTGCGAGGAGCCCGCACAGCAGCGCGCCGAGCCAGGCCGCGATCTCGAGCGCCGTGACGAGCGTCGATGGCGCGCCACCCTCGGCCAACAGCTTCAGCGTGGTGAGCGTCTTCTGCTCCATCACCACGTCGGCGACCTCGAGCGCATACAACGCGGCATCGGGCAGCGCGCCGGGCCCGAAGCTCTCACGCAGGACGAGACGGGTGCGTCCTGCATCCACGGGCGCCAGGCTGAGGGCGAAGGTCCAGAACGGCACGTCATCGGGTCCGCGCCCCTGAAGAATGAACAGGCGTTCCGGATCGATCACGTACACGCTCATGAAGCAGACGCCCTGGGCCAGACAGATCGGATCGCCCACGACCGGGTTCTGGTGCTCGGGCAAGATCCGGTCGGCCGAGTGGATGTCGAAGCCAAGCAGGTTCTCGAGCCAGTCGTAGCTGTACCAACCGCCGCGGCCCTGGCCCCATTGCACGAGCCACGGCCAGATCTCGGCGGGTGTGGCGTCGATGGTCACGGCACGCGTCCAGCGCTGCCCGGCCAGATCGCCGGGTAGCGCTGCGGCGACCTCAGCATCGGTCGCGCCCCAACGGAGCAGCGCTGGGCGGAGTATGAGGTAGCCGAGGGCAACGACCAGGAGCGCCAGGGCGAATCCGCCCAGCGCCCGGCGCAACCGGGCTCCGAATGTGAGAGCAGCGTTCGAAGCGTCTTGCACAGCGACACGGCCGGCTGCCGGATTCAGAAGGGTGTTCATCAGCGTGTTCCTCCTATGAGCTTGGAACCAGATTTGTTAGTTATCGATCGTCAGCGTTTCGCAGTCGCCCCAGCCGCCGGGGCGCAGCAGGTGCAGGCGCTCGGGTCGGATCTCGATGACGACGCTCCAGGGCGCATCGGGCCGTTGCGTCAGCGTCACTGGCGGCTCCCGATCCGCCCCCACGGGCCAAGCGCGACCCTCGAGGCGCCAGCCTTCGGCCACCACGACGACCGCCACCGGGTCTGGCCCGTCGAGATTGAGCCGATGGTCCGAGGCTGCCGGAACGAGCAGGTACAGGCTCAGCCCAAGCGCCGTGCACGGCCAGGAGCTGGCCTGCAGCCCGCCCGGCCCCTGCGTGATCAACAGCGCTGCCACAGGTTCTGCGAGAGCTGCTTCGATGCGCGCACGAAGATGGTCGAGCATGGGGCGTGCTCCAGGAGCCGTCAGGCCAGACGCAGGAAGTGCAGGTGCGCGAGCACCCACTTGGCCGCGATGATCGCCGCCAGGAGGTCGAAGGCCGCGCGATAGCCGCGGAGCCATCCCAGCAGATTCGCGATCGGCACCAACGGGAGCATCACGAACGCAAGGATGCCCAACGCCATCAGCGGCGCATAGGTCCAGCCGACCCGGGCGGGCGCGACCGTCACTTGATCTCTCAAACCTGAGAGGATCGACATCACCAGGCCAAGCACCCAGAGGATGAAGAAGGCGCGCGCCTCGACGGCACCACTCTGACCTCGGCCGCTGACGACGATGCCGATATACGTGGCGGCAGCTGCCCCGGCCAGCATGGACGCCAGCCCAGACCAGTGGCCAGAAAGGAGGGAAGATAGAGAAGCATTCATGATCGGATCCTGTTCTATCGCAGTGATTGGTGTCAGGATACGATCCGGTTGGGTGTCGCCGCATTCGCCCAAAGGCGAATTCGGAGGGCGAGTAGGGCGAAGCGCCGCGGGCGAACCGGCGTGGCTAGATCAGGCCCAGCTCGCGGGCGCGGGCGAGTGCCTGGGTGCGGCTGTGTACACCCAGCTTGCCGTGGAGGTTCTCGATGTGCTTCTTGGCGGTGGCAAGCGTCACAACCAGGCGTTCGGCGATTTCGCGGTTGGAGAGACCATCGCGAACCAGGCGAAGCACCTCGAGCTCGCGTGGGCTCAATGGCTCGAGCAGCGGAGCCGAGGGCGTGGTCGGCGGGGCGGGCGTTACGGGTGCAGGCCGAGGCGACGGTGCGCCGGTGCTTTGGAGCCGAGCTGCGTAGGGGCGCAGTTCGCCGATGTCGTCACGGTTGAGCAGATCCTCGAGCGATCTCTGGAGCGGTTCGCCCTCATCGAGAAAGNNCGGGCTCGGCGAGCCGCAATCCCCGCAGCAGAGTCTGCCGGGCTTCGGCCCGGCGGCCGGCGGCCCCGACAGCGGCCGCGCGTAACGCCAGGAACTCAATCGCCTGACCTATCCGGCCGGATTCCTCGGCGCGTGTTACAAGCGGCTCGAGGGCCTCGGCGGCCTGCGCCGGGCGGCCCAAGACCAGATCGACCCGGGCGATCGCCGCCGCAACGACGTCGTCAGCCGGGCTGGGCGATTCATTCGACGCGGGCAACGTCGCGGCCCAGCGTGCCGCGACGCCATGGTCGCCGCGCGCCAACCACAGACGGACGCGTTCGG
>DKKP01000072.1 GCA_002455335.1 Anaerolineales bacterium UBA6663
CGGGGGCGCTTCGACCACGATCCGCGGCCGATTGCGGTCCCAGATCCACAGCACAGCCAATGTCACAAGCACATTGACCACGATCGAGAGCGCCAGATATGGGGTGAACCGTCGCCAATCTACGGACATATCAGTCGCGGAGTGTAGCATAAAGGCCTTGTGGCGCCAGTGGCGCGCACCACACACCACGTACTACGCATCACGTCCCTCGATGCTAGAATCCGGGCGTGGCGTATCTGTTCGACGGGCACAACCTGATCGGGGCTTTGCCGGGGTTGAGCCTGACCGAGATCGACGATGAGAAGCGGCTCGTGGCGCCGCTGCGCGGCTTCCTGTCGCGCACGCGGCGCAAGGGCCGCGTGGTATTCGACAAAGGCGCGATCGGCCAGGCACCCAGCTTGAATACCGCCACGCTCGCCGTGACGTTCGCGCGCCCCCCGCGAACCGCCGACGACATCATCCTCGACCTGATCGCGCGCGAACCCAATCCCCGGGGCCTGATCGTGGTCAGCGGCGATTTTCGCCTGCAGGATGCCGCGCGTCGCCGCGGCGCTGCTGCGCTCAGTCCGGCCGACCTGGCACGGCAACTGTCTGCGCCACCACCGACGCGCAAGGCGGACCCCGATTCTGGGCCACGGCTCACGCCCGACGAAATCACGGAGTGGGAACGGCTGTTCCAGGCGAAACAGGGGCGGCGCGGCTCAGCGGACTCTTAAGCGCGTCAAAGGCGGCTCTCAGCCTGCGGCGCGATCCTATCACTGTCGCGCTCACCCTCCGAGTGAAAACGCACACCCAAGAGCGCGTCCGGGCCGCGAAGGCGTCCCGACAATCCAGGCTCGGTGATCCCCCCCATCACCGAGCCGCCCCACAACAAAAGGCCCGGTGCGAGACGCACCGGGCCTTCCCCTTTTGGCGAATGACTTTGCCAGTTACAACGGCCTGTTACAACGCGTAGAGCTCGCCGTACTTCTCGCGGAGGTAGGCGATATACGGCGCGATCGAGAGCGGGCCGCCAGTGACGCGCTGGACCAGTTCGGCCGGCGTGTACTTGGCGCCGTGCTGATAGATATGCTTCTTCATCCAGCGGTGCAGGCCGCCGGTCTTGGCGACGGCGAGCTGAGCCGCCAGCTCAGGCTGTTGCTGCAAGGCCGCGGCGTAGAACTGGGCGCTGAGGATGTTGCCGAGCGTATACGAGTGGAATACGCCCCAGTAGCCGCCATACCAGTGGACGTCCTGCATCACGCCGTTGCGGTCATCGGGCGCGCGTTGGCCCAGGTCGCTCTGATAGCGGGCGTGCCAGGCCTCGGGCAGATCCTTGACCGCCAACGAGCCTTCCATCAGCTGACACTCCAGGTCGAAGCGGATGATGATGTGCAGGTTGTAGGTCAGTTCATCGGCCTCGGTGCGGATCAGCGAGGTCTCGACCTTGTTGATCGCGCGCAAGAACATCTCGAGATCGACGTCTTTCAGCGCTTTGCCAAACGTGCGCTGCAGTCGTGGGTACCAGTACGACCAGAAGCCACGGCTCCGGCCGACGACGTTCTCCCACAACCGCGACTGGCTCTCGTGCACGCCGGACGACGCACCGGCGAACATCGGCGTGCCGTCGTACTCCTCTTTGATGTTCTGCTCGTACGTGCCGTGCCCGAATTCATGGATGGTGCTCATCAGGCTATAGAGCACGTCGTGCTCATCGGCATGCACGCGGGTGGTGATCCGCTTGTCGCCCGCGCCCAGGGTCGTGGTGAACGGGTGGGCGCTTTCGTCGAGCCGGCCGGCCTCGAAGTCGTAGCCCAGGCGGGCCAGCACTTTGTTGCTGAACGCCAGTTGTTTGGCCTTCGGGAACTTCCGGTTGAGGAAGCTGTCGTCTGGCGCCGGCTTGGCGGTCACTGCCTGAACGAGCGGCACGAGCTCATAGCGCAACTGGCGGAAGAGCCCGCGCAGGATCGCGACGGTCATGCCCTCATCTGAGGCGTCGATGTGGGTGTCGAGCGGGTGGGCGTGCTCGGGGAAGTATTCGGAGACGCGTCGGCGCAGTTCAACCGACCTGGCCAGCAACGGCTCGACAAGTGAAAAGTCGTTGGCAGGCCTCGCCTGCACCCAGGCCTGCTGTGAGCGGGAGTCGTTTTCGGCCATCTCGGCCACCAGCTCGGTGGGCACGCGCACCGCGTGCTCATGGAATCGGCGCGTCAGGCGCACAAAAGCGGCGTCGTCGGAGCCCGGCTTGAGCTTGCCGGAGGACTCGACCGAGGCCAGCAGTGATGCGACCTTTTGGTCGGCGATGCGCTCGTGCATCAGGCGCGAGATCACGCCGATCATACGACCGCGGGCCGGGCCGCCCTTGGGCGGCATAAGCACTTCCTGATCCCAGTTCAATACTGCCAGGGTGTGGCCCAGGTCCTGAACGTCGCGTGTTCGCGCCTTCAGGGTAGCCAGATCCTCTGTCCAACTCATGAGAAGCCCTCCTCATCCGTATCGTCCACGATTTCGCGACACAACACGGCGGCCAGGATGACCGCCCAGATGGGCCCGGCAGGGCTCGAACCTGCAACCANNGCAACCAAGCGGTTATGAGCCGCGTGCTCTGCCATTGAGCTACAGGCCCGGTTTCAACGACAAAGGACGAAAGACCAACGACGAAGGCCGTGCCTCGCGCGATCGTCCTTCGCCCTTCGTCTTTCGTCCTTTGCGCTTAAGCCAAATTATAGCCCAGGCAGGGGCAATGGGAAACGCCGGGAAGCCCAGGCCGTAGCCTCGGCCTGGGCTTCCCGGCGTTTCGCGTCAGTCGTTGGCCAGCACCCGGAAGCGGGGCTCGCGACCCTGGAGCACGGCTAACACCTCCTCGGCGATCGCCAGACCGGCCCGGTCCTGAGCCTCGCGGGTCTGAGCGCCGATGTGGGGCGTGCCGATCACACGTGGGTGCTCGGCGATCGAACCNNTCGCGCCGCCGCCAGAGCGGGCTCGTCGATCACGCCGCCGCGGGCCAGACAGAGCAGCCGCGCGCCCTTGCGCATCTGGCCCAGCCGAGCCGTGTCGAACAGGTTGCGCGTCCCCTCGGTCAGCGGCAGGTGCATCGATACGTAATCGGACCAGTTCAGCAGGGTCTCAAGCGAGGCCGGCTCGGCGCCGCGGTCACGGATCTGTCCGTCGCTCAGATACGGGTCATGGGCGACGATGTTCATGTCGAAAGCGCGCGCGCGGCGGGCGACCTCGGCCCCGATCCGACCGAAGCCGATCAACCCCAGGGT
>DKKP01000302.1 GCA_002455335.1 Anaerolineales bacterium UBA6663
CGTCCGGCCGTCCGGCCCACAGCCCTGATCGACCTGCCGTTTCGAACAACCGCGGGAGCCAGCCGCCGGCCCGCCCGAGCGCCTCAGCGGATCGCCGCCCGAGCGACCGGCCGACCGTCACTCAGGGCGCGGGCCATGCGCCAGTCGGGGCCGGTTCCGGCAACAGAACTTCGCGCTGGCAGTATCGCAGTTCGCGCCGCTCCTCCAACGGCCGGTAACGCACCTCGCATCCTCTGGCGTCACACAGGACGNNCACGATCGGCTGGCCCGCTTCTATCTTTGGCGACGAATCGAACTAGAACCGCAACACCGCAGCGCACAGCGCCTTGCCAGGCATCACGCCCTGGGGCAGGCTGTGCACGGCGCCTCCGTTCAGCCAGGTCAAACCGGCCGCCACATCGAGCAAGTCGTCGCCCACACCCGTTCCGGCGTCAACGCCATCGATGTGGACGGAAAGCGGATCCGGGTCGAAGCGGCCCCAAACCGACCGATCGTGCGCCATCAGCAGGCGACCGACCCGGCCCTGCAGGGCAGCCGGCAGGATTCTGCGCAGATCGGTCGTCACGCGCCCGGTGTGCGAGAGGCGATCCACCTCGGCCAGCGCGGTGATCACGCCGGCGCCGCGTTCGGGCGCAAGCCGATCCCAGGCCGTGGCGTGCAGCTCGGCCGCCTCCCAGCGGTCCACGTTGCCGTCGATCTCGGCATCGACAAGGGCCGGGTAACGGCTCACCTGCCGATAGAGATCAAGCAGAAACCGCACGCCGGCGAGGACAAGCGGTGGCCGTTCAGCGGGAAGCCAGGCCGTCAGCGCCGCATCCACGCGCTGGCAAAAGTGAAGCTGCTCGTCGCGGAGCGGCTCTTCGTTGGAGGCCGCTCCGTGGAAGGCGACAGCGCCGCGTCGGCCTCCTACCCCGACCGGCCCGGCGCTGTGCAGCCGCACCTGGGCGCTCGGGGCGATGTCGTGGCGCAACGTGGCGCCGATGTCGTGAGGCAACGTATCGGCCAAGATCTCGGTCAGCCCGTGGGCGTCGCCGCGAAACAGTCGGGCGCTCTTCTGGCTGAGCGCGAGGACGAAGAAGGAAAGCGCTTCAGCGACAAGCGGCCAGAGCGGCTTGACGTGATACCGATGGCCGACGATGACCTGCGGTTCGAGTTCAAAATCCACCGAGTACATCTGCGCCCCATCCGGGCACATGAACAGCGCCAGGCCGGCCGGCGGCCGGCGCCACAGCCAGCGATCGTCGATGAGCGTCTGGGCCGGAGCGAGGAGGGCCCGGATGGCGTCGCCGGTCAACCCCGTCGAGGCCAGCGCCCCTTCGGCTTGCCGCACGAGGTTGCGCAGTTGGGTTCGGTTTTCGAGAGCCTGGGTGCCGGCGCGCCGGTTGGGGGCGAAGAGCGAGACGCCGGGGGCCGGCGTCGAGGTGAGCAAAGTCCGGATATCGTCGGAGGATGGCGGTTTCATACGTTCTCCTGAACGACCGAAGGATCCGTGTGGCCTGGTCTGTGCTGTATGCCGTTCGATGGCGCTCCTTTCCGTGAAGGCTCAGATGGCTCAATGAACGTGCGCCGGGGCGTAGACGAAGTGCGCGATCTCGGGGAGCGCGAGACGGATGTAGTCGCGTGTGGCCATCTTGATGGTTTCGCGATGGGTCCCCGCCTGGAAGACGATGGTCTCGGTCTGGGCGAGCCCCTCATCGAGCAACGTGCGCATGTCGTAGAACTTGCCAAAAGGCGGCATGGCGCCCGGGGCGCAGTCGGGGAAGCGATCGCGAAAGCCGCTTTCGGGGACGGGCAGGACGTGTTGGGCGCCGAGCACAGCGCGGGCCGCATCGAAGTCGACGTGGTCGGGGGCGGCGAGCACGAGCATGACAAGCGCGTCATCGGCCTGGGCGATCACGACTTTGGCGACATGTGCGCCTTTCTCGTGCAGCTCGGCAGCCACCTGCTGCATGGTGTACACCTCACGATGCCGCTGCGTCTCAAGGGGCACACCCGTTTGATGAGCCAGACTCTGGATGCGTTCGAGACACGTTTTCATGGGACGTCCTCCCTTTGGCAGGGCGCCGTCCCCCCTGATCGGCGCAATGAGGATCAGAAGGCTTCATCCAGCCTAGCACAACCCGATGGCCCCTGGGTAGTGACGTTTGGACCACAGGCCGACGCTTGATCGCGGCCCTGGCCTGTCGGTTTGGCCCGGCGCACAAACCCGCACAGAGACGCTGACAGCATGCGCTGTGGGAACGGTATTCTGTGACGATAGCGGGCGCGATATCTTTGCGGGTCTTGTCGGGCGCCACACATGTCCATTTATCCCTATTACATCGATGTGCCGATGCTTGTCGCGACGGCGTCGGCCCTGGCGACGCGTCTGAGTTCCGGCACGGATGCGGAGCGGAGCGCCGCGCACGACCTGGCCACGCTGATCCGACAGGTGACGTCGCCGCGCGCCGGCGACCCGACCTGGCCGGCCGGCGACGATGCCGCAGACGAGCGGCGTGAGGCGCGGGCGCACCTGGATCTTCGCCTTGCGGTGCAGACGGTGCAACTCCTGCGTAGCGAAGGCCGCGCTCTGAACTCACCGACGGTGCACGAATCCGCCGATGAGCGCCTGGATGAGGCGCTGGTCGAGGTGGTCGGTGACCTGGAAAGAGGTTATCTCGACAGGGTGATCGATTATCTGGAGGCCGTCAATCTGGCGCGCAAACTGGCCGAGACGACGGATGAGGAGGAGCTTGCGTTTACGACAACCGGGGAAGCGGCCTTCACACGTCGACGGCGACAAAGCCGGAAGTCAGCTGCCGAACAGCTTCACGACCTCATTGTCGGCGAGCGCCGTCGGGTTTTCGTGCCCTATGTCCTACGGGGTCACAAGGCGCCGGGGCTGCAACTGGTGATCCAGATCCGGGCGTACAATCTGCGCCACCTGAGCCTGGCCGATCTTTCCCGGATGGCCGCCCATGTGATCGGCGTCGTTGTGCGGCGGGTACCGGCCGGCGAATCATTCAATCAGGTGGGCGAGGTCGGGCTCGGTTTGATCACGCCCAAGACCCTCACGGAGCTCCTTGCCCGACACGCTTCTGTCGACACTGTTGCGCTGGAACTCGGTGAGGCCTTCCTTTCGGGACCCGTCGTCGTCATTGTGCCCATGATTATCATGGCCTGAGGGCGACTCGAGCCAGCCATGAGACCTCGCGATCCGTCGCGGCACTCCGGGGGGCTTCGCGGGTGTGCGCGGGCAAACTTGGGATCCTCAACCGCGCAATCGGCGGCAAAAGCGCGCCGACAACGTGTGCTGCCGACCTTCGTGGCTACCGCCAACCGACCAGCGCCCAGACCGACTGCAAGGCCCCCCAGATATCAGGGAGAAAGCGCGCCAGCACGATCAGGGCCAGCACAAGCAGCCAACGAGAGGGTAGGCGGCCATGAAACGACGTCAGCCGCTTCTGCACCGTCAGGCTGACTTCGAGCTCGTGCTTCGTATTGCCTTCCGGTTTCTCCTTCGGCTTGCGGCTCATGGCACAGATCCCCCACAGACATATTCGGCGTGCCCTTGGGCACGCCGGTGATTGACCCTTTACAGGATACAGAACTTTTGTTCTAATAGCAAGCGCCAGACCTGGCGGGTCGGGCGCTTGCCAAACCAGGCCAGTTCACTAAAATCAAGGGCTTGCCCTAGAAGTGGGGTGAATCTAGCGGGGAAATCCAGGGGCCGGCGCGCAGCCCTGGCCCCGGAGCCACCCCGATTTATCGCCCGTTTTTGTGAGGTGAGTGTGACGACAGCCATCAAACACGCCTATTCCGGCGCCGATGTCGAGCAGCTGAATTGGAGCCGCGCCGTCCGTGCCAACCCGGGCATGTACGTGGGCGACGCCCGCGAACATGGCCTGCACCACATCCTGTGGGAGATCATCTCGAACTCGATCGACGAGGCCGTGGCCGGCTTTGGAAAACAGATCGAGATCGTGCTCGAGAAGGACGGCAGCGCCACGGTCACGGACCAGGGCCGCGGCATCCCGATCGAATGGAAGGCCGACTCGAACCGTTCGGCGCTGACCCTGCTCTTCACGGCCCTGCACGCCGGCGGCAAGTTCAAGGATAAAGAGCGCGACCCGAAGAAGGGCGCGTCGGCCTACGCCAGCTCGGGCGGCATGCACGGCATCGGTACCAAGGCCTGCAACGCGCTCTCGGCCTGGCTCGAGGTGACGGTGCGCCGCCACGGGTTGCGCTTCGTCCAGCGCTTCGAGCAGGGCGGCGACAAGATCACGCCGGTCGAGGTTTACGATGCCGATGGCCAGATCGCCGAGATCAGCGAGCACTTCGCCATCGAGCTCGACAAGCAGCAGATGGCGACGAAGGTGCTTGTCAAAGGCAAGCCGGTCAAGTTCAAGGCCTACAAAGACACGCGCACCGGGACATCGGTGTCGTTCCTGCCCGAGCGCGGTTTCTTCGACGCCAAGGCGATGGAATGGACAAAGGACGCGGCCGTGCCATGGGACGCCGAACGGCTGCGCACGCGGCTGCGCCAGGCCTCGTTCCTCAACGCGGGCGTCAAGTTCAAGTTCACGGACAAGCGCGCGGGCGGCGAGACCGAGATATTTGAATCCGACAAGGGTCTGCTCGGCTATCTCAGCTGGCTCAACGCCGGCGAGGAGCCGCTTCACAAGCCGATCGAGATCGAGAAGGAGCTCGAGCTCGAGGTCAACGACGCCCAGCAGAAGCTGCGGATCCACGTCGCGCTGCAATACGCGGGCGACATGACCCATCTCGAGTCGTTCGTTAACAATATCCCGACCGCGCAGGGCGGTAAGCACGTCCAGGGCTTCCAGACCGGCCTGATGAAAGCCGTCAAGGCTTTTGCCGACGATAAGAAGCTGATCAAGAAGGAAGATCTTCGCTCCGACGACGTGTTGCTCGGCTTGACGAGCGTGATCGCGATCGAGATGACCTGGACGCCTCAGTTCCAGGGCCAGACCAAGGACGCGCTCAACAGCCCCGAGATCTACGGCCCCGTGATGAGCACGGTTTACGAGGCCATGCAGGGATATTTGAGCAAGAACATCCCGGTCGGCAAGCTGATCGTCAACCAGGCGTTGGCGAGTTCGCACGGCCGTGAGGCCGCACAGCTGGCGCGTCAGGCCGTGATCAGCCGCGGCGGCGGGCTCGACGACGCCGGCTCGGAGCTGACGATCAAGAAGCTGGCCGACATCCAGCGCCGCAACGGTCAGCCGCTCGTTCCGGTCGAGCACACCGCGCTCTTCCTGGTTGAAGGCGACTCGGCCGGCGGCTCGGCCAAGCAGGGCCGGACGGCCACGCACCAGGCCATCCTCGCGCTGCGCGGCAAGATCGACAACGTCTGGGACCGCAAGCTGGTCGACATCCTCAAGAGCGCCGAGATCGCCACGATCCTGCGGGCGATGGGCGGCATCGATGACAAAGGCGAGACCTTCGATCCCGAGCAGATGCGCTACGGCAGGATCTCGCTGATGGCCGACGCGGACGACGACGGCGCGCACATCGTTTGCCTGCTGATCACGATGTTCTGGAAGCTGCGTCCCGAATTGATCAAGGCGGGGCGCCTGTATGTCTCGCGCCCGCCGCTGTATCAGGTCAAACCCAAGAAGGGCGAGCCGCGCTACGCCTACAGCGAGAATGAACGCGACGCTTTCGTCAACAAGCTCGGCGGCATGAGCAACGTCCACGTCCAGCGCTACAAGGGTCTGGGCGA
>DKKP01000071.1 GCA_002455335.1 Anaerolineales bacterium UBA6663
CCCGTCACGTTCGGCTATGTTGCATAAGATGAGCCAACTGTTACCATCGTAAACCCCGCCTAAATACTACGGAAAAACGGTTGCCGGTGAGGCGCGATGCCTGTACAGTAGTTGCTATGACTTCACTGGAGCAGACTGCGCTGATGCAGTTGCCCAAAATCGATCTGCACCGCCACCTCGAGGGCTCCTTGCGGCTGAGCACGCTGGCCGAGATCGCCGGGCGCTATCGCCTCGACCTGCCGCGCGACGTCGCGACGTTGCGCCCGCTCGTTCAGATCACGGCATCCGATCCGCGCACACCGCGGGCCTTTCTCGACAAGTTCAACGTGCTGCGCCGGTTTTACCTGTCGCCGGGCATCATCCGTAGGTTGGCTTTCGAGGCTGTCGAAGACGCCGCTCGCGACGGTGTGCGCTATCTCGAGTTACGCTTCACGCCGGCCGCACTTGCCCGGACCCAGGGCTTTGCGCTGCGCGACGTGATCAGCTGGGTCTCGGCCGGCGCCGAAGACGCGCGTCGGCAGTACCCCGAGATCGACCTGGCTCTGATCGTCAGCGTCAACCGGCATGAGCCGGTCGAGCTGGCCGAGCAGGTCGTCGGGCTGGCTGTCGACCGGCTGCGCGAGATCGCGGCGATCGACCTGGCCGGCGATGAGGTCAATTTCCCGGCCGAGCCCTTTGCCGGGTTGTTCGCCGAGGCGCGCCGCGCCGGGCTTGGCATCACGGCGCACGCCGGTGAGTGGTCGGGGCCGGCTTCGGTGCGGCATGCGCTCGAACGGCTGGGTGTCCAGCGTATCGGCCATGGCGTGCGCGTGATGGAGAGCCCAGACGTCGTCGCGCTGGCGCGCGAACGCGGGGCTGTCTTCGAAGTGTGCCTGACCTCAAACCTCGACTCGGGCGTCGCCGCGGGTCTGGCGTTGCATCCCCTTCCGGCGATGCTGGCGGCCGGGTTGCGGGCCACGCTCAACACAGACGATCCGGGTTTGTCGAATTGCACGCTGAGCGGTGAGTACGCGCTGGCCCAGATGCTGCCCGGGTTCGGGTCGACCGAGCTGCAGTCGATGGTGCATGAGGCCGCGACCGCGGCATTCCATCCCGAGCGAGCACGGCACGCGGTGGACGCGCTCGAACTGGTCTGAGACCAATACCCTGAGAAACGATGACGGGCCGGGTGTCACACACCCGGCCCGTTGGCGTTAATCGATTCGACCACGGGCTCAACCGGCCTGGGCCTCCCAGCGCTTGACGGCTGCGCGCAGCAGATCGCGCGCGGCAGGGTCGGGCACCGCGTCGATATCGGCGTAGCTCTGGCCATCGAGCTCGAAAGTNNGTGAGGCCGCTTGGCGTGCCGGCGACGCGCAGGCCGCGCCCGGTGAGCGGGCTGACGGCCGTCAGATCCTGCAACAGGTTATCGATCTGCTGCGCGATCGTCAGGTCGGGCGCCTCTGCGGCCGCGCTCAACTCCTTGACCACCTTCAGCTGTTGAAACGGGTTCATCGACGGCAGGCGCAGCGCGCCGGTGGCGGCCGGTGTCTGCGCTGCAGCGGGAGTTGGATTGGCTGTCACAGGCGGGTGGGCCGTGTCTGGCGCCTGACCCGGCGCCCCAGGGTTGGCCGCCGGTGTGGCCGGGAGCGCGGCTGCGGCGCGGGCCTGGCCCAGGAACAGCAGCAGGTCGCGCGTCGTGCCGAGGAGCAGCCGCTGGTGCTCAGGCTGGCGGATCTCGCGGGCCCCCGCGAAGATCTGGCCGCCGATCTCGACAAGCAGTTTCCCGGTGGACGGATCACGCAGCAGACGCAACGGATCGGTNNCCGTTTCGGTGGGCAAGGGAGAACCGGGCGTTCCGGCGACCAGCTGCACGTCAGCGACCTCAGGCGCCACAGGGCCTGCCAGCGTTGCGCCGAGCGGAGCCGTTGGCTCAATCGGCGGTTGAGAAGGCTCACCATTGGCTTCTACGACGGTCGCTGACTTGACCGCCAGACGCTTGGTCGTCTCTCGCCGCCACTGGAACCAGCCGAAGACGATCAGCCCCAGACAGGCGAGGAAAGCAACAGCCAATCCGATCATGACCCACAGGGCGTTTTCAAGGAAGAATTCCGACATACCACGTGCTCCTTACGCTGACGGCTCCATTCGTTGTGACCGCCGCGCCGCCACGGCCACCCAGTCTTTGCCAGCCCCGGTGCGCCGCTGACAGACCGGGCAGAAATGCGTGCTGCGCTGCCCGACGACGATCCGGCGGATGTGGCCCGTGCAGCCCGGTCGTTGACAGGCGCGGCCCGCGCGGCCATACGCCCGCAGCACCTCCTGATATCCGCCGCCGCGATACTGCCAGTCGATGCTTGCGCCGTTGTGCCGCAGGCCGTCGTTCAGGGCCTGGCGGAGCGCTTTCCACAGTCCGCGTACCTCGGGCGGCGTCAGCGTGTCGCTGCGTCGCAGCGGGTGCAGCCCGGCCAGATGCAGGGCTTCATCGGCGTAGATGTTTCCGACGCCGGCTACGAAGCTTTGATCGAGCAAGAGCGGCTTCAGCGCCCGTCGATGAGCGCGCAGCCGTTCGGCCAGCACCGCCGACGTGAAGTCATCATCGATTGGCTCAGGTCCGAGCCCGGCAAGCACGGCATTGACGTCGGGCACGACCCAGATCTTGCCGAACTTGCGCGTGTCGCTGAAGCGCAGCTCGGCGCCATCGGCGAAATGGAAGACGGTGTGCGCATGCTTGTCCGGCGGCGCATCGCCGGCTACGACAGTCAGGTCGCCGCTCATCCTCAGATGCACCAGCAGCACATCGCGCGTCAACGTGAACACGATCACCTTACCGCGTCGGCCGACAGTCAGCACCTGTTGGCCATGCAGTCGGGGTTCGATCTCGCGCGGCGTCGGCTCAACGATCTGACGCGGCCAGCGCACCGTCACCCGCGCGATCGTGCGCCCAAGCACCGATGGGCCACGCGCCGCCGATCCCTCACGCAACTCCCGCGCCACAGTCTCGACCTCGGGTAATTCGGGCATGGCGCAGATTCTAGCCGCGAATTGGCATAACGACTCAGCAGGCAAGACGGTGGGCGAAAACGGGGTGCTCCGAGGGTCGGGGCTTCGCCCACCGTCTTGCCCGCTGGGGCTGAGCAGTTGCCACAATTCGTGCACAAAGGATGCCCGGTCATACACAGACGCGGAGCGTGCTCAGGCCGGGATCCTCAGGGCCGACGAGCCGCACGCCGTGCGCCAACTGCGCGGTGAGGAAATCGACGTGCTCGGCGCCCACCACCTCGCCGGGCAGGAGCACGGGGATGCCAGGCGGATAGGGCATCACCTGTTCACCGCAGATTCGACCCACGGCTCCTTCCAACGGCACAGCCTGAGTGGGCCGGCCAAAGGCCTCGCGCGGCGTGAGCGCCATCGGCGGGATCGGCGGCAACAGGATGGCGACGGGTTGAGTCGGCGCCGATCCTTCGGGTGACGTCGCGGCAGCCCGGCGCAGCGCCGTGAGCAGGGCGTCTACGCTCGCATCGTCGTCGGCGAGCGTGATCGAGGCGATGATGTGGGCCGGGTCGGCGAACTCGACCCCCACGCGCGACTGCTCGCGGAGCCGAGTCTGGATCTGGGTCCCCAGCCAGCCGCTGGCGCGCACATCGACCACCAGCTTGGTCGGATCATGGTCGGCAATCCCGTGGGCGGGGTCGACGAGCTCGGATCCGTAGCAATCCAGCCCCGGGATCGCGCGGATCGCATCGCGCGCCCGCGCGGCCAGCGCCATAGCCCGGCCCAGCAGCCTCCGTCCATCGAGCGCGGCCAATCGGCGGACGACATCCAACGAGCCGGTCAACAGCACGCTCGGCGATGAGGACTGGAGCAGCGCCAGCGCCTGAACGAGAGCGGGTCGGGCTATTCGCCCGCCATTGACGTGGAGCCACGCGGCCTGCGTGAGCGCGCCCAGGGTTTTGTGAGGGCTCTGGACCACCAGGTCCGCGCCCTGTTGAACCGCCGAGCGCGGCAGCGCCGGGTGCAGGCCGAGGTGTGCGCCGTGGGCCTCATCGACCAGAAGCGGCGCGCCGTGCGCGTGCGCGAGACCGACAAGCGCCGGCAGATCAGGCAGATAGCCGTAGTAGTTGATCCCCGTGACATGCACGGCGATCGCATCGCGGTGGGCGGCCAGCGCCTGTGCCACAGCATCGGTCGACACCGCAAGCGGCAGGCCGGTCCGCGGGTGGACGCTCGCCGGCACGTAGACCGGGTGGGCGCCCGAGAGGATCAATCCCGCATAAACCGAGCGATGCGCGGCGCGCGAGACGATCACCTTCTGCCCATCGCGTGCGGCTGTGAGCAGCATCGCCTGGTTGCCGGATGTGGCGCCGTTGATCAGGAAGTGCGTGGCGTCGGCGCCATACAGCGCGGCGGCGAGTGCCTGGGCCTCGCGCAACGCCGGGCCCGGGGAGTGCAGGTAGTCGATCGTCGGGCTGCACTCGTTGACGTCGACCTGAGCCCATCCCGCGCCGAGCCACGTTGTGAGATCGGGCAGCAGCTCAGGCCGGAACTTGTGCCCCGGCATGTGATACGAGCGTGGGGCAAAGGCTTTCTCGGCAAGCAGGCTCTCGAAGAAAGGCGCGCGGGTCTGATCGGTGTTCATCGAACCGATGATACAACCGGCGCGCGGACGAATGCCTAAGGTCGACTCGGGTCATCCAGTCCGCCGTGGAGGGCCAGCGCCAAAATGGCCGCCTGGCGCCCCCAGTTCCATCCCCACCACCCATGCTTGTCGTGAAGGCCGGCCAGCGATTGGTATCGCACGGAGAGTTCGACTTCGGCGGCGTTGCGCACATCGGCTTCCGGGTGCTCGAGCAGCGCGACCAATGCGGGCACGGCGTCGTCGGAGAGCGAGAGCACGTAGACGTAGTCCAGGTCGCCGTCATAGCGTCGGGGGACGTCGATCGCGTTCGAAGACTGGACGATATCGCGCGCGATATTCTCGCGCGCGATCAGGCCGTCGAGGTTGATCACGTCGAGCGTGGCGATGAAGCCCAGCGCCGAGACCAGGCCGCCCAGGGCGATCAGGTGCGGGCGGTCGATCGCCACCATCAGGCCGTACAGGACAAGCAGCACTGCCAGCCAGATCATGAACACCTGAACCGAGACGCGGAGCTGCGTGAACCCATACGCCTCCTCATAGAGCTGCATTCGGGTGAAGGCCGAGGCCAGCAGAACACCGGTCTGCAGGACGAGCAACAAGATCAGGGCTCGAAAGCCGAGGATGGCCGGGCGTCCGACGCGACGTGTGGTCGCCTGCAGCGCCAACCCCAACGCGAGCACGATCAGGGCGACGAGCACAAGCTCGCCAAAGCCGCGACGCGCGTAGTCGGCATAGGTGTAGCCCAGGGCTGTGATGTTGGCGACGCCCCCGAAAAGGTAGTGGGCCTGCACGGCCCCGAACGCCAGGAAGAGCGCGTTGACCGATCCGAGCACCACGCCGGCTTCAGTGAACCCGAGGAAGCGCCAACCGCCGATCGACGCCTGTGGGGTGGTCGCTGCGGCCGGCGCCGATCGGGGCCGGAGCGCCAGGGTCAACAGTCCGAGCGCGGCCCAGGCGGCGAGGGCTGCGAAGATTCCGCGCACGGTGAGCAGGGCGAGGTCGTCGAGCCCGAATGCGCGCAGCACGTCGAGCACGGCCTGATTGAACGCCAGGTCGGCCAGGGTGAGCAGGGCGGTCAATACGATCAACACGGGGGCGGCCAGGAGCAGCCCACGGACGAGCGCCCAGCCGCGCGCGCTCTGGCCCGGCGTGCGTGATTGCCGGGCCGCGGCTCTCAGCGCGTCGGCGGGTTGGAGCAGCCCGGCCTCGAACGCGCCGCTGACGACAAGGTCCAGCGATGCGCCGATCCCCTGTGACAGCCCATCGCGGCGGGTGAACACGCGCGCGACAAGCAGCGCCAG
>DKKP01000259.1 GCA_002455335.1 Anaerolineales bacterium UBA6663
CCCCGGCCCAAGGCATTGCCTTGGGCCGGGGCCTCATCGATTAAGAGGCTTGACTCTCCCGCACGGGTAGACTGTATAAAGACACCGAGGCCTCAACATGATTCGCATCGGGGACTTTTCAAAACTCAGCCAGGTCACCGTCAAGGCGCTGCGTCTTTACGACGAGATGGGTCTGTTGAAACCCGTCGTGGTCGATACGTTTACGTCGTATCGCTACTACGAGTTCAATCAACTACCACGTCTGTACCGCATCCTGGCCCTCAAGGACCTTGGGCTCTCGCTCGAGGAAATCGGGAGCGTGCTCGAGAACGACGTCTCGGTCGACCAACTGCGTGGCATGCTCGCCCTCCGACAGGCCGAGATCCGCCAGCGCATGCGCGAAGACGAGGCCCAACTGGAGCGCGTGGCCAACTGGCTCGAACATCTCAAAGAGGAACAACCCATGTCCGTTCACGCTGTCGTGCTCAAGACTGTGGAGTCTTTCAAAGTAGCTTCCATGCGTGGCGTCGTGCCACAGCCGCCCGATCAAAACGTCCTTTGGGATGAGGTGATCGCGTTCATGGAACGGCACAAGGCCCGCATGGCCGGCGCGCCTTTCGCGATCTATCACGATCCTGATTTTCGCGAAAAGGATTGGGATATCGAGGTCTGCCAGCCCATCTTCGAGGCGGTGCCATCCAGCGACAAGGTCACGGTCTACGACCTGCCGCGTGTCGAGACGATGGCTTGCGTGGTCCATCACGGTTCATTCGCGACGCTCCCCACCGCCTACGACTCGCTGGCGAAGTGGATCGATGAGAACGGCTACAGCATCGCCGGGCCGGCGCGCGAGATCAACCTGCGTCTCCCCGACAAGCCAGGCGATCAGAACGACCCGAACACTGTGAACGAAGTGCAGTACCCGGTGGAGAAGGCGTAGAGCGCGGGGAGCGCGGGTGCGCAGGTGCGAACGCACCCGCGCTCTACCGCCTTATGGCGTTACGGTGAACACCTCACCTGTGCTGCGGCCGAAGACCTCGGGCGCGTAGAGCGTGTAGGCCTGGGCCGGGCGCACCTGGAACTCGCCCGTTGTCTGCAGATAGAGCAGATAGCTGTAGGTGTACGAGCCGGCCGGGAGCAGATCGGCGACGACCCGGATGCGATCGTCGCGCACGCTCGCGCGCCCAAACCACCACCCACCCCACCAGAAGTCAGGCTCTGTCAGACGCAGCCCGAGCGGCTCATCGGCGAGCGGCGCTGTACGCAGGCTGGTGTCGATCGCCTCGGCGCCCGCCGGGAAGAGGTCCTCAAGCACGACGAAGTGGCGCTCCCGCGCCGTCGAGAGGCTCAGGGTCACGCGGATCGTGTCGCCGACCGACGCCGACGTGATCGGTTGGCACAGCGGCTGATCGACCCCACCACAGGCCGTGCTCTCGAGTGCATAGCTACGACTGACGATCAGACCGCGCTCGACAGCCGGCGCCTCACCGGCCGGGAGAACGACGTTGAGCGCCGCTGTGTAGTACAGGCGCCCCGGCCCCTCGCCGCGTTCGAAGGCAAGCCGATTGGCCTGCACGCGGATCAGATCGGCGGTGTGCGCCATCGCGGTCTCGGCGAGGGTTTCGGCTGTGACAGCGCCCTCGAGCAGCAACGTGTCGTTGAGCCGCACCTGATAGCCGAAATCGCCAGCGAGCTCACCGGTCAACTCGGCCCAGCCGCTGAGCGCGTTGAGTGCCCAGGCCGTCTCCTGCGTGCTCTCCCAGGCGTCGGCCCGGCGCGCGATCATCAGCCAACGCACGACGTTGGGCGCCAGCGGGTTCGCAGGATCGTGGCGTAGCAGCGCCGACAGCACGACCGACGTCGCCCGGGTCTGGCTGCCCAGGAAGCGCCACGCGCCCTCGTCAACGTTCCAACTCGCGCCTGTTGCGCTGACATCGGCCAACGAGGTCAGCGCATCGATCAGCGTTCGCGCGCGGGGATCATCCTCGGCGAACGCCAACGCCAGCAGCGCCTGCCCCTCGGCGCTGAGCCGATCGCGCGCCACGTACAGCGCGTCGGTGACGACCGTGACGTCCTGGCCGACGACCGTCAACGCATAGGCGGTATAGGTGTGTCGATCGAGCTCCCAGTTCGAGTCGAGCGGTACGCTGGCCGGCTCGACCTGATAAACCTGGAGCGTGAGATACCCGGCCGCGCGCTCGAGCATGTACGGCAGGTCGTAGGGCGCGTCCTCGGCCTCGAGCTCGAGCTCGGCCTGCAGCCCGAGGAGGATCGTGGCGGTCAGCCACGCATCGGAGGGCGCGTCGTCCCAGAAGCCCCACCCGCCATCGTCGTTCTGCAGCCGGAATAGCCCATCTACGGCGCGACGGATGCGGCCGGCCAACACAAGCTGGAGGTCGGGTTGTGCCTCGGCGGCGCGCAGGGCGCGGAGCACGGCCGTGTTGGCGCTCAGCCGCGCCGCCCAGCCGGCCGAGCTTTCAGCATCCGGTTGATCAGGATCTTCGATCGCGGCCAGCGCCGGCGCAAAGGTCGACATCAGCGACGGCGTGACGCGCACATCGAGGTCGGCCACCACCGCGCCGAAGCGCCGAGGCACGCCGATCGCCTCAACGCGCAAACCCGTCTCAGCCAGGTCGCCTGAGGTCGCGACGACTTCAGGCGCAACGTAGCGGTAGATCGGGATCAGCCGTTCGGGCCCCTGGCCCAGCGTCGGCTTTGTGCTATCGAACTGGCCGCCGCCCTGGGCCGAGAAGGTCAGATCCGCGGCGTCGGCCCCGGAGACGACGATTGGCCAGCCGATCTCGACGCGACCGCCGGCGGGCACGGTCGCCGTTTGTTCCGCCGGGCCTTCGAGCGCCACGCCCGACGCGTCGAGGAGCACACGCGCCTCGATGGCTTCGGCGCCTGTGTTATCGACCACGGCCTTGAGCGTCAACCGATCGCCGGTCGTGAAGAAGCGCGGCGTGATCGGCCGGATCTGCAGCGTCTTGCTGGCGATCACATCGACCTGGGTCGCGCCGACCCGTGTGTCTTCGGTGACCGCCCGCGCCTGCAGACGCCAGGTGGTCAGGTTGTCGGGGAGGGTGACCTCGAAGGCCAGGGTGCCCGCCTCATCGGTGACGGCCTGGGCATTCCAGTACGCTGTGTCTTTGAAGTTGCTGCGCGGCGCGATCAACTCGAAGAGCGCGCCATCACCGCCACCGCCGCCGCCGCGGCCGAGCGCCCAGACGTCGTCGGGCACCAACTCGCCGTCGACGTTCAGGCTCAGCCCGGTGCGCACACCGAGCTGCGGCTTGCCGTAGAAGGCCTCGTCGATCGGCGCCGCGTTCGGATCCATGAGCTGCAGGGCCGCCAGATCCGCCACGCTGATCGCGACCTCGGCCTCGGCCGGCGCGCCCGCGGCGTCGCGGACGTCGAGCGTGTAGCGTACGATCTCGCCGGGCCGCGCTCGCGTGCGATCAGGCGTGGCCGTGACGGTGAGCAGCTGTTGCTCCGGGCTGACCGCGACATCGATCAGTCCGAGCCGGTAGTCGGGATCGGCGCCGGGGCGCACCACGACGGCCGAGATGAACACGCCCGGCGCATCGTCCGCCGTCAGTGGGAGAGTCACCGTGGTGGCCGGGCCGGTGAGTTGAACGATCTGATGGCGCAACACGCTGTCGCGCTCGACCGTGACCAACGCCACGGCCTCGCCTGCGAGAGGCGACGGGATCAGCAACTCGAGCGTCTCGCCTGGGCGATACGCGCGTTTGTCTGTGGTGAGCTCGAGCCGCGCCGACGGCTCCTGGCGCCAGGTGACCTCGCCGGCGCCGACCGCGAAGACGTATGCGGCGGCGCGGGCCTCGCGGCCTCCATCTCGTTCGGCTTCGGCGCGCTCTACCTCTTGTGGGTGGCACGCCCGGAGCTCTTCGGGACCCCGCGGACCTTCGACCGCAAGATGCTCTCTCGCATATGGACGCTGGGCTTCCCGCTCGGCGGTCGGGCCACGCTGGAGATCGCGAGCTA
>DKKP01000192.1 GCA_002455335.1 Anaerolineales bacterium UBA6663
CGTGCACGCGATCTGCCTGGCGGGCGGCAGTGCCTTTGGGCTGGCCGCCGCCGACGGTGTGATGCAGTGGTGCGAGGAGCAGGGCATCGGCCTGGATGTCGGGCTGGCGCGCGTGCCGCTGGTGCCGACCGCGATCCTGTTCGACCTCGGGATCGGGGCGTCGCGGGTGCGGCCAACCGCGGCCGACGGGTATGCGGCCTGCGGCGCCGCCACGGCCGACCCGGTGGCCTTGGGCAGCGTCGGGGCCGGAACCGGGTGCACCGTTGGCAAGAGTCTGGGGTTTAACCTGGCAACCAAGAGCGGGGTCGGCTCGGCGCTGCGCACGGGGCCGGGTGGATTGCTCGTCGCGGCGCTGGCGGCCGTGAACGCCGTCGGCAACGTGATCGACCCGCGAACTGGCAAGGTGCTGGCCGGGATGCGGCATCCGCGGACCGGGGCCTTCGTCGATTGGCTGGCGCTGCAGGAGGACGAGATGCGGCGCTCGATCGCGGGCATGGCGGCCAACCCGACGGCCAATACCACGCTGGTCGTGGTGGCGACCAACGCGCGGCTGACCAAGCCCGAGTGCCAGAAGGTCGCGCAGATGGGCCACGACGGTCTGGCGCGGGCGATCAATCCCGTGCATTTGATGGTCGATGGTGATACGGTCTTTGCGTTGTCGTGCGGCTCTGTCGCCTCCGATATCAACCTGGTCGGCGCGTTGGCGGCCGAGGTCGTGGCCGACGCGATCCTGAGCGGCGTACACGAAGCCGAAGGGCTGGCCGGGATCCCGGCGCTGCGTGACCTGAGCGGCACGGGCGGAGTCTGATGGCCCGGGCCGGCAGGTGCGGGAGCGCGCAGAGCGCGGGCCGAAAGGTCAGCGCGTTCTTGCCGCGGATTGCGCGGATTTCGCGGATTGATGTCAGCCGGCGCAGGCCGGCTTCACCCTGATCCGCAGCGGCTATTGTCGCTGCAACCACACACAGGAGGGATCATGTCGATGCAATCATCCAATGAGGGCCCGTTTAGCACCCGCAACATCGTCCTCTCGGGCGTGTTGCTGGCTGTGGCGCTTGTGCTCTCGCTTACCGGGCTTGGGTACTTCCCGGTGCCGAACATCGCCCAACAGGCGACCATCATGCACGTGCCGGCGATCGTCGGCGCCGTGTTGGGCGGGCCTGTTGTGGGCCTGATCGTCAATCTGGTGTTCGCGTTCGACTCCTACACCCGCTTCGTGGCCGCCTTTCAATGGCCGAACGCGATCGCCCCGATCCTGACCCTGTTCGTCAGTCGGCTGTCGATCGGCGTCGTCGCCTGGCTGGTCTACAAGGCACTCAAGGGCATCAACGAGATTCTGGCCCTGAGCGCCGCCGGCGCGGCCGGCGCGCTCGCCAATACGGCGTTTGTGCTCGGGTTCGCGATCGCCTTTGGGGTCCTGACGATCGACGTGCTCCCCGCTGTGACGCCTCAGGTCATCTTCGAAGCGGTGTTGGGCGCGATCGTCACCGTGGCCGTCGTCGCCGCCTACAAGCGCCTGACCGTCGGGCGCGGCGGCTCGTCGGTGTAGGAGCACCCAGTCCATGAACCTGCCTCCCGCAAACACACCGCTCGTCTCCGATGCCGGCTCGCCGGCAACCGCGTTTGGCGCGCTGGCCGGCCAACTCGTGCTTTCGGCGATCCTGGGCGTCGTCGTGGCGATCGTGGTCGCCGGCCTCTGGGGCGCGTTGGCGTACTTCACCGACAGCATCTTCCTCTACGCCGCGATCTTCGCCGGAATCGCCATCGGTGGGGCCATGCTCTGGCCGCTGGGCAAGGCGAACGCCCTCCTGCGCATCGGCGTCCTGATCGTGGCCGCCGGCCTCACGATCGTGGCTGTGCTGAGCGGAGACTTCCTCTACCTGGCCCTGCGCGTCGCCGATCGAACCGGCGTCAACCTGCTCGACGCCGCATTTCTCGTCGCCCCGGACTTCATCGAAGCCGAAGCCGAGGACGGCGTGATGTCTGTGCTCTTCGGCCTGTTAGGCGCCGCCTCGACATTCTTGCGCCGCGGCCGACGTTGATCGAGATCGTCGTCACATCGATGCGGGGCGTCGGCAAAGGCCGGCGCCCCGCTTCTGTTTCCCCCTAACCTGCCCACCCTAAGGCCATCGGACCGATACCGTGATTTGTTTCACAATCGGGTCATCCGGTGGAGGCGCGCATGGACCTGCAACACGCGTTGGTGTTCTTGGGGGGGTTGGTGTTCGCCGTCACCGTGGTCTGGGAGGCCCGGTCGCCGTCGCGTCGATGAGCCCGGCCGGCCAATTCATCCCTCCCCGAAACGCAGGTCTACCGACGATGCGCCGTCGCTTGAGTGTTCCGCACCGCCTGTTCGCGCGGTTGCCCAGCTACCCGGGCTATAATCTGATTCGCGGTCGGTTCAGGCCGCGGATCAATCATGCCCGACACCGCAGCCGGATCCTTCGACCTGTCCCACATCTCGCCCGTCTGGGGCCGGGCTATCCCCGAAAACCTCATCGTCTCGCACGGCCAAGGCGCTTATTTGCATACGGTCGACGGCCGTAAGCTGCTCGACTTCACAAGCGGCATCGGCGTCACTAACACCGGCCACGCTCACCCCAAAGTCGTCGCCGCCGTTCAGGAACAGGCCGCCAAGATCCTGCACGCGCAGGTCAACATCGTCTATCACAAGCCGCTGATCCAGTTGGTCGAGTCGTTGCGCGAGCTGTTGCCGACGCCGCTCGACACCTTCTATTTCTCCAACTCCGGGGCCGAGATCACCGAGGCCGCGGTCAAGCTCGCCAAGCAGGCCACCCGGCGCCAGAACATCATCGTCTTCAGCGGCTCGTTCCACGGCCGGACCCATCTGACCATGGCGATGACCACGTCGAAGACGATCTACCGCGCCGGCCACCAGCCGCTCGTCCCCGGGATCTATGTGGCCCCTTACCCGTACGCGTATCGCTACGGCTGGGACGAGGAGGCGACGACCGACTTCTGTCTGCGCGAGCTCAAACACCTGCTCAAGAGCCAGACCGCGCCGAGCGAGACGGCGGCCATGATCATCGAGCCCGTGTTGGGCGAGGGCGGCTATGTGCCGCCGCCGGCGCGCTTCATGCGCGAGCTCTCAGCGCTCTGCCGGGAGCACGGCATCCTGCTGATCGCCG
>DKKP01000381.1 GCA_002455335.1 Anaerolineales bacterium UBA6663
ATGGGCTGTTGGTCGGGCCGGAGCCCCCGGGCGACGGCGTGCTGTGGCTTTCGCCGGCGTCTTGCGCGGCGCCGGTTTGCGCGCCGGTTTGCGCGCCGCCTTGCGGGCACGTCTGGGCCGTGCCGGCACCGGCAACAACGCCTCACTGAGCACCTGATCGATGTGCTCGACGAACACGAACTTCATGTCGCGCTTGGCCTTCTGCGGAACGTCGACCAGATCCTTGTCGTTCTTCTTGGGCAGGATCACGGTCTTGAGCCCCAGCCGATGCGCTGCCAGCACCTTCTCCTTGATGCCACCCACGGGCAGCACACGCCCACGCAACGTGATCTCGCCGGTCAGGCCGATGCTGCGCCGGATCTTGCGCGCGGTGTAGGCCGAGACCAGCGCCAGCGCCATACTCACGCCCGCGCTCGGCCCATCCTTGGGGATCGCGCCCTCGGGCACGTGGATGTGGGTGTCGACCTTGTCGAAGCGCCGCGTCTCGATGCCCAGCGCCTTGGCCTGCGACTTGATATACGACATCGCCGCCTGGGCCGACTCCTGCATGACGTCGCCGATCTGGCCCGTGATCTGCAGCCCGCCCTTGCCTTCCATCAGCGCGATCTCGATCGGCATCGTATCGCCGCCGGCCTCGGTCCACGCAAGGCCCATCGCCAGGCCGATCTCATCATCCTTCTCGGCATCGGGCGGCGTGTACTCCGGCGGGCCAAGATACTTGTGCAGGTTCTCGGGCGTGACGCGGAGCGAGCCTTCCTTGCCTTCGGCCTTGCGACGCGCGATCTTGCGACAGACCCGCGCCACTTCGCGCTCGAGGTTCCGCACACCGGCCTCATACGTGTACGAGCGGATGATCTTGCGCACCACGCCGTCGGGCAGGATGAACCCGGCGCCGTTCAAACCGTTCTCCTCGATCTGGCGCGGCAGGATGTAACGTCGCGCGATCTCGAGCTTTTCTTCTTCAATGTAACCCGGGAACTCGATCACTTCGAGCCGGTCGTGGAGCGCCGGCGGGATCGCGCCCAGCTGGTTGGCCGTGGTGACGAACAGCACCCGCGACAGGTCGTAGTCGACGTCCAGGTAATGGTCAGCGAACTCGCGGTTCTGCTCAGGGTCGAGCACCTCGAGCAGCGCCGCAGCCGGGTCGCCGCGGAAGTCCTGGCCGAGTTTGTCGATCTCGTCGAGCATCATCACCGGGTTGACGCTGCCCGCGCGGCGCATGGCCTGGATGACCCGGCCCGGCAGCGCGCCGATATAGGTGCGGCGATGGCCCCGGATCTCGGCCTCGTCACGGATGCCGCCCAGGCTGATCCGCACGAACTTGCGGCCAAGCGCATCGGCGATCGAGCGCCCGAGCGACGTCTTGCCGGTGCCCGGCGGGCCGGCAAAGCACAGGATCGGCGCCCGGCGCTGCACGGCGCCGCTCGTCAATTTGCGCACCGCGATGTATTCGAGGATGCGCTCCTTGGCCTTGGGCAGGCCGTAGTGTTGTTTCTCGAGCACGCCTTCGGCATGTTTGAGATCGAGGTTATCGACTGTCGTGGCCGACCACGGTAGGTCGATCAACCAATCAAGATAGGTTCGGATGATGCCGACTTCGGGCGCCATCTGCGGCATCTGGCTGAGCCGCTCGACTTCCTTGAGCGCCTTGACGTTGACTTCAGCCGGCATCTGCGCCGCCGCGACTTTCTCGCGCAGCTCGCTGAGCTCGACCTGCCAGGGGTCATTCTCACCCAGCTCGCCCTGGATCGCGCGCATCTGTTCGCGCAGATACAGTTCGCGCTGGTTGCGGTCGACTTCGTTCTGGACCTGCGAGTGGATCTGGTCCTCGAGCTCGAGCACGTCGAGCTCCTTACCCAGCAGGACACTGACGCGCTGCAGGCGCTCGGTCGGGTTGAACAACTCGAGCAGCTGCTGGCGATCCTCCATGGTCAGGTCGATGGTCGAGGCCACGAAGTCGGCGAGCCAGCCCGGCTCCTCGATGTTCATGGCGAAGACATAGGCCTCTTCGGGGATCGCGCGATTAAGTTGAGCGCAGCGCTCGAACAGGTCGAGCACGGCGCGCATCAGGGCCTCGGTCTGGCGCGGGCGCTCGGTCGGCTCGAAGATCGGCCTGGCGCGCACGACGAAGTACGGCTCGACCTGGATGAAGTCCACGATCTGCACGCGTCGTCGGCCCTGCGACATCACACTCGTCGAGCCGTCGGGCATCCGCAGCATCCGACCGACGGCGACCTCGGTGCCGATGTTGTACAGATCCTCAGGCATCGGCTCTTCGACATCGGGGTTGGTCTGCGCGACGGCGATCACCGTCATGTTTTGGGTGTTCGCCCGTCGGATGACGTTCATCGAGCGCTCGCGCCCGACAAAAAGCGGCGTCACCATGTTCGGATACACGACAAGGTCGCGCAAAGGCAGGACAGCGCATTCGATCAGGCCATCGTCGTCAAGGCGCGCATCCTGAACGTCAAACAGCTCCTCGGTCTGGCGGCTTCCTGAGCCGCCCATGGCCGAGCGGAGCCAGTGTTGGCGGGGCGCGAAATCCATCATGTGTGGGTAGGTCTCACTCTCAACTCGGATCTGAGATGAACGCCGCGGCGCACGGGCAGCCCGGCTGCCCGT
>DKKP01000132.1:0-149 GCA_002455335.1 Anaerolineales bacterium UBA6663
AAGCTGCGCGTGTACCGCAGCCGCGGCGGCGGGGGCGAATGGGAGGCGCTGACCGACGGCCTGCCGCAGAAGGACTGCTACGTCAACGTCCTGCGCTCGGCCATGTCGGTCGACACATTCGACCCATGCGGCATCTACTTCGGCACGAC
>DKKP01000132.1:283-18035 GCA_002455335.1 Anaerolineales bacterium UBA6663
CGAGCCGCACGAAAGCCTTTTGCCCGAGGCTGTGGCAGCCGGCACACAGCCGTATCGCATCGTCGGGGCCATGGCCGGAGGATAGATAGGATGCGCTGCGGGCGCTGCCCTGGCAGCGCCCGCAGCGCCCGCCGTTGACCTTCACCTTTGTGCTTTTTAGGAGGACATCATGGCTGAGAACAAGACCCAACCTACCCGGGCCAGCGTGAAAGCCTTTCTGGCGTCCGTCCCCAACCCAAAACGACGACAGGAGGGGCAAACGATCGCCGCGCTGATGGAAGAGCTCACGGGGTCTCCACCCAAGATGTGGGGGCCCACCATCGTTGGTTTTGGGAGCTATCACTACAAATACGCAAGCGGGCGCGAGGGCGACTCGCCTCTGACGGGGTTCTCGCCGCGCAAGGATGCGCTGACCCTCTACATCATGGGCGGGTTCGATACCTACGAGGCTTTGCTTGGGCAGCTTGGCAAGCACAAGATCGGCAAGGCCTGTTTGTACATTAAGTCACTGGAAGACGTCGATCTCAAAATCCTGAAGAAGCTAATCACGGCATCGGTCAAGCACATGCGCAAGACCCATCCCGAGCCCTGAATTCCGCTGGTAAGGAGAATTTGATGAGCATCCCCGACAGCCTCAAAGCCGCCCAGGGAAACTGGTCCGGCGAGGCACGTCTCCACTTGCACGAGGAGCCGATCCGCACTTCGCCCAGCCGGGCCAGCGTCGCACTGGTCGCGGGCGGCAAGTTTGCGTCGATCAGCTACGACTGGGTCTATGAGGGCGCTCGACAGGAGGGCCTGCTCCTGCTCGGGCTCGAGTCTGCAGATGGCCCGGCCACGGCCAGCTTCATCGATTCCTGGCACATGGGCGACAAGTTGATGGCCTGCACAGGTTCAGCGGCGAACGGCATTGTCATGGTTCGAGGCACCTATCAGGTCGAGGGCTATCCCGATTGGGGCTGGCGGATCGACGTCGCCAACGACCCGGCCTTGCGGGTGGTGATGTACAACGTCTCGCCCGAGGGCGAGGAATACCTCGGTTTCGAACTCGACTTCCAGGGTCGTTGACCCGGATCTGGACACCGGTCGCTCCGGACCGGTTCATTGGCTGAGCAAGAACATGGAGGGATGATGGCAACTGACGACATCCTGACCGTCGCCTACACCGTGCGGGGCAAGCCGGCCGAGGCCTTTCGGGCCTTCACCAACGTCACGGCGTTGCGCGATTGGCTGTGCAATCTCGCCGAGGTCGAAGCCCGTTCGGGCGGGCGGTTTTTCTTCGCCTGGCAGGATGGGCACCAGGCCTGGGGTCGGTTCTCGATCTTCGAACCCGGTAAACGTTTGGCTTTCACGTGGCACCACGATGCCCAGCCCGCTGGCTCGACGGTCGAAGTCCGCCTGGCGCCGGCGAAAACCGGTACGCGCGTGACCGTCAAACACAGTGGCCTCGGTGACGCCGCCGGTGAGAATGGAGCGGCGTGGCGATCGGCGCTCGAGAACCTGGATTCGCTGCTGGCAGATGGGATCGACCTGCGCTACGCCCGTCGGCCGCGGCTGGGGATCTTCATCGACGAGTTCACGGCCGAGGCCGCCGCGCGGCTGAAGATCCCGGCGCGAGGGGTGCTGCTCGCGGGAACGGCCCCGGAAAGCGGCGCCGAGGCCGCTGGCCTCCAGAAAGATGATGTGCTCGTGACGTTCGACGGCGCCCCACTCGCCCACTTCAACGACCTGGCGCCGCTCGTCAGCCGTCGCAAGGCCGGTGACGCCGTGGCCGTCGACTACGTGCGCGGCGGAGAACGCCACACGACCACGCTCACGCTCGGCCACTTCCCAATCCCGAAGGTCCCGGCGACTGGAAAAGCGCTCGCCAAACTCGCGCGTGCGACCCACAGCCGGATCAACGCCGAGCTCGCCCGAAAGACACGGCGCCTGACCGAGGTCGATGCAGGCCGAGCGCCCAAGAAGGGCGAGTGGAGCGTCAAGCAACTCGTCGCCCACCTGATCCTCACGGAGCGCGATCTACAGAGCTGGGCGGCGCAGATGATCAACGACCGAGAAGTCGGCGAGGACCTCGAGTACCGGCCCAACGTCTGCTTCCGCATCGACGCGCTTGTCGATCGGCTCAAGACGCTGCCGGCGCTGAGGCGCGAACTGGCGATCGCCCAGGAGGAGACCGCGCGGTTCGCCGAGCAATTGCCGCGCGACTTCGTTACCGAGCGCAAGCACCTCTACCGGCGCTTCGCCGGCTGGATCGTCGAAGTCACCCCCGGCCACTTCGACCAGGAGCACGCCGAGCAACTCGCGGGATTAGTCAAGTAGTCTTGTCGTCAGGTAGTCGGGTAGTCAGAGGGTCGCGCATGCCCCGACTACCCGACTACTTGACTACCCGACTAACCGACCGATCCGCTCCGCCTGCTCTTCAAGCGATTTCAACATCTGCTGCTTGATCATGCCTTCGACGGCGGCGGGATAGGCGCCCGCCGGGATCTCCATGGAGAGGGTCAACTTTGTGCCTGGGCCATCAGGCTCGAATCGATAGATCGTCTCGACGGAATTGGGCACCCCAACGGTTTTGACGGCCCAGAGGCGGTTCGGCTCGAGGCCCGAGACCTGTAGTTGCGACTGGATCCGCTGCCCCATGACCTCGGTGGTGTACGTGTACGTCGATCCCAACACGACAGGTCCGGGGGGCGCGACGCGGGCTTCCTTGATACCGACCTGCCAGGCAGGATGGTTCGCGACGTCGATCACGTATGCGTAAACACGCTCGATGGGTTGCGCGATCGTGGTTGTGGTGGATAACGTCGGCATCGGCTGGCTCCTGTGTCGCGGCAGATTGGCGGCGGAAAGCGCGTCTTGTTGAACGCGTCCTTCTGCCTTAACGCAACCACAGCTGCGATTGCCGGGCCGGAGCCCTATTCAAGGGGCGCTTGCACATCGCGCAGCCACGATCGCCGCGTGGGTCCGGCCAAGACGATCGGCACATCGCTATTCCCCGCCGCCATCACCTCCACCATCACCGCCGTCGCCACAATCGCCATCGCCGTCGCTGTCGCAATCGCCGCCACCCGCCCCCGATCCACCGAACCACAAGTAGGACCCGTCGTCGGTCGAAGACGTTCGCGCCGATGCCCTTGTCGGACGGCCAGGCGGGTTGAAGACCATCAGCACAAGCCCGAAGAGGCTGACCGCGCCTCCCAACAACGGCTGATTCGACCCGCTCAATACGGCACCTGACAGAAAAAGCAACAGGCCCGCAACCAGCTGCATGAACATGGCTCACTCGCCTTTCTACAAATATCCCTGCTGAGTTTACGTCGGACCGTCAATCGGGTTTCGTGACGATGGCGCGATTCGGCTCAAGGATTGTTGAGCTTTGAGGGTGGGTCACCAGGTCGGTCTGTCAGCCGAAAACGCGGAGCGGCTGTAAGATAGCCCCATGATGGAGGTTGGCATGCGGATCCGCTCGCTCGTCCCGACCGTCGCGCTTGCGCTTGCGGCCTTGGCCTGCGCCCAGACCGAACTACCCGGCACGGCCACGCCTGCTCCCGCGAAGCCGCCCACCCAACCTCCCACGCCGACGATCGCATTCGTCACCGCAACACCGGCGAGCGATTCGCCTTCAGCCACGCCGACCGAGTGGTCGCCCGCCGAGTTGACCGCCACGGCCGAGCCGGCAGCAACGACCGATGCCGGCCCGACGGCGCAACCGACTGAGCCGCCACCGACAGCCGCCGCCCCAGACGCCCGCACGTACCTCGACGATCGCAGCGATCCGCGCGCGCTGGTCTGGTCATACGTCAACGCCCTGGCCCGGCACGAGCCGTTACGCGCGCACGGCTACTGGCGTGACACCGCTGATCGTCCGGACTTCGCGGATCTCGACGCCGAGACGCTTGAGATCATCGACGCCGCCGTTGAGGTCGGGCCGATCCTGGCTGACGCCGGGGCCGGCCAGCGCTACTTCGTCGTCCCGGCACTCATCACGTTCGCGCGTGGGGACCGCGGAACGATGGAAGCCGATTGTTTCTACCTGCATCTTTCATCTCCCGATCTCCAGGCCGAGCCTCCGTTCCGTCCACTGGGCATCGAGCGTCTGGTGCGACGGCCGATCTCGCCGCAAGAAGACCCGGCCCAGGTGCTCGGCGAGGTCTGCCCGTCCGATGCCGGCGGCGCCTATGACCCACCAGCCGCGTACGACCCGGATGACATCGGCGCCGAGCGCTATCTCGACGACCGCAGCGACCCAACTCAGGTGCTGCGCTCGATGTTCAATGCGCTCAACCGGCGTGAATACGCGCGCGCCTACGGCTACTGGGACGCGCTCGATGCCGAGGCCCGCCCATTCGACGAGTTCGCAGACGGATATGAGAACACCCGGGCTGTCACCGTCGAGTTCGGTGAGATCGTGGCCGATGCCGGGGCCGGCCAATATCACTATCAGGCGCCCGTGATCCTGCGCGCAGAGACCACGACCGGCGCTGCGCAAGTGTTTGTGGCGTGCTATACCTTGCACATCTCCAACCCGAGCTTTCAGGCATCGCCGCCCTTCCAACCGCTGGCGATCCGCTCCGGCACAGCGCGCCAGGTGACCGAGGCCGACGCCGCGGCTCGACTGAGCACCATTTGCCTGCCCTGACATTGACATGGCCACCGACGTCGTCTTCATCGCCCAGTTGAGCGCGCGCGTCAGGCGGACCGAGCGCGGATATCGAGAGATCCGAAAAGCCGCCGACGAGGCGCGCGAGCGGCTGGCCACGCCGACGCGGCTCACGCTTGCCAAGCAACTGATCGCCGATCCGGCTCCGCAGGTTCGAATGCTCGGCGTCTGCATGCTGGGCGACCTCGCCCCAGGCTCGCAGCCGGCGCTCAAGCTGCTACGCGATCGGGTCAGCGCCGACGCCGACGAGCGGGTCCAGGCGATCCTGGCGATGGCCTTCGACACGTATTGCGCGGCGATCGGCTATGCCGTTGCGCTTCCGACCATCGATGCCTGGCTCGCGCACCGCAGCCCAAACGTCAGGCGCGCAGTCGCTGAGGGGCTGCGCATATGGACGCGTCGCCCTTACTTCAAGGAGAATCCCCTTGAAGCGGCAAGCCGGCTGAGCGCCCTGCGTCAAGACCCAAGCGAAGCCGTGCGCCAGGCCGCCGAGCTTGCCTTTCGTGAGATCGAGCCGGCCCACCGCTGAGCCAGGCCATCGCACAACGAGATATACGTGGGTTTCAGAATGCCACACACCTTGCGTTTTTCGACCATGCGATCGACTGAGCCCGAGATGGCCCTGCTCCACGAAGTCCTGGCCGACTTTGAGTCGAAGTTCGCGCTCAAAGTGGAACTGATCGTCCTGGATTGGCCGACGGCCTGGGCGGAGATGCTGAAGTACGCCACGTACGGGGGCGGCCCGGATGTCTCGCTTGTCGGCACAACCTGGGTCTCACCGCTCTGTGGCATGCAGGCCCTGCGCCCCTTTGGGCCCGCCGAGTGTCGGCGTAATGGTGGATCGGACGCGCATCTCACATCGATCTGGAACGCCGGCGTCGTCGGTCAAAAGATCTGGGCGCTGCCCTGGCAGCTGGATACCCGGGTCCTCTTCTATTGGAAATCGACGT
This sequence comes from Anaerolineales bacterium UBA6663, assembly GCA_002455335.1. Classification (GTDB taxonomy): domain Bacteria; phylum Chloroflexota; class Anaerolineae; order Anaerolineales; family UBA6663; genus UBA6663. The sequence goes on from DKKP01000132.1 coordinate 5,891, forward strand.
TGCAACGCGCCGGGATCGACGAGGCAACGGCTTTTTCCGATCTCGAGCAACTGGAGCACACGGTGGCCGCGCTGGCGGCGCGGGGTGAGACGGCAATCGTGGGGCCAACCGTCGAGTCGACAAACACATTGCACAATGTGGCGTCGTGGGTCTGGAGTTCCGGCGGCGACCTGATGAGCCCGCAAGCCGATCGCGTGTTGTTTGATCAACCCGAATCATTGAAAGCGATCGAACGCTATTTTGCGCTTCATCGCAGCCTGGCCTCATCCCGGCTTTGCGAACAAAGCCGGGTCGGCATGCGGGCAGAAGAAGCGGATCAGGCATTTCTCGATCAACGGGCTGCAATCACAGTTAGCGGGCCATGGATCGTCAGCATCGCCGCATTGGTCGGAGAAGCCGTGCTCAACGACCTGGGGGTCGCGCCCTTCCCAGGCGTGCCCTACAACGGTGGAGGTAGCCTGATCATCTGGCAGCGTAGCCTTCAGGAAGTCGAGGCTACTGCGCTCATCAGTTACCTGACGGGGCCCGACGTCCAGCGCAGACTGAGCTCTGCTCGCGGGCAGTTACCCGCTCGGCTCGATGTGCTTGCCGAGATGGGGGCAACGGGCGATCGTTTTGCGCGGGTGCTCAGCCAAAACGCCCTGCGTGGCCAGGCGCTGTCGAACCACTCGCTCTGGGGACTTGTCGAGGAACGTCTCACCCGAACGCTTGGTGGAATGTGGCGCGATGTGCTTGACCCTGCGATGCCCGAACTGCGTTCGGTTGTTCACGGCCCACTGACCCGATTGGCCGCGCAGCTCAACACGACGCTCAATCGTAGCACCGGCACGCAGTGAGCGGGCCGCGTCGCATGTGCCCTATAATGGCTGGATGCCACCTCGACCTACCATCGAAAAACCCGGTTTGCCGCGTGAATTGAGGCTGATCGGCCTCGTCATCCTCTTGATCTTCGCAGTCGTCAGCGCCTGGCAGGGCATGAGCCCGGACACGCCGGACGCACGCGTCGAACCGACGCCCTCCACAGCGCCGCGCGCCACCGAAGCCGAGGCGGAGCCTGAGGCCGCCGCCACACCCCAGTCCGAAACACCCGCTGACGACCTCGTCGTCCCCGGCATGTCGATCTACGACCAGGACGGCGACCTGGTCTATCAGGGCGACATCAACCTGGCGCCGACCTTCGACCGGATCGACCGAGGCGAATCGGATCCGCATGACAACGACGGCGCCGTCTTCCAGAATCGCGAGGGGCTGCTCCCCGAGAAAGAACGCGGCTACTACCGCGAATATGTGGTGCGCACGCCGGGTCTCGACTCGGTCGGTCCGCAACGGCTTGTGCTGGGGGCCGAGGGCGAGGCTTATTACACGCCCGACCACTACGCGTCCTTTATCCGCATTCGATGAACCCGTTCACAGTCTCCCCACAGGCGCTCAGCGGCCTCGCGCGCAGGATCGCAGACCCCATGACCGGGCCGCTCGGCTTCGCTCAGCGCGCGCTTCTCGAGCAACCGGCCTTGCTGACGCTGCTCAACCGGCGAGGCTGGTATGCAGCCCGCGTCGATCGCGCCACGATCTTCAACAAAGAAACCGTGCTGCACGCGCTTTATCAGGCCGGATGTTTCCCGGCCTTCTTCGGGTTCAACTGGGATGCCCTTGGCGACGTGCTCACGGATTTGAGCTGGCTGCGCGTCCAGGAACGCGAGCCGGCCGGGTTCGCCTTTGTCGTCGCCCGAAGCCAGATCCTGGCGTTGCGCGCGCCCAAGGTCCACGCCACCTTGTGCGACGTGTTCCGCGACGCCGCTCAAGCCCGGCGGGATAGCGGGCGCCCGCCACTGGTGTTGGCGCTCGAGGACGACACAAGCCAAAAGACGCAGGACGACTGACGTTAGCCGTTCGTCCATCGTCTTTCTTGCCGGGTTGCTACGCCACTCCCGCCAGGGTGTTCTGGCGCTCGGTCTCCTCCTGAACAAGCTTACGCCTCAGCAGTTTGCCGACCGTGGTGCGCGGCAGCTCTTTTCGGAAGAGGACGTGCCGTGGCACCTTGTAGCCGGTGAGCTCGCCGCGCGCGAACTGGCGCAGATCCTCTTCGCCGACCTGCGCGCCGTCGTTCAAGACCACCCACGCCATCACCCGTTCGTTGCCGTCCGGATCAGGCACCCCAGCAACGGCCACCTCGCGCACGGCCGGGTGCTGAATCAACACCTCCTCGACCTCGCGCGGCCAGACCTGGAACCCGCCCGACTTGATCAGCTCCTTCTTGCGATCCACGATATAGAAGTAACCGTCGTCGTCCATCCGAACGATGTCACCCGTATACAGCCAGGGCCCTCCCTGCCCGGCCGGGTCGGGGCGCAGCGTCAACTCGGTTTCGGAGGGCATATTCCAGTAGCCGGCGAACACCTGTGGTCCACGCAAGACAAGCTCGCCCTCTTCGCCGGGCGCGACTTCGCTGATGCCATCGGCCAGAGACACGACCCGCACCTCGACGTCGGGGTACGGCAAACCGATCGATCCGGCTTTGTTGAGACCGCTCAACGGATTGCAGTGCGTGGCGGTCGGCGTCTCCGACATCCCGAACCCCTCGACCACGGTCCCGCCAGTGACCCGTTCGAAACGTTCTTTGATCTCGGCCAATAGCGGCGCCGAGCCGGAAATACAGGCCCTGATCGAGCGCAGGTCGTACTTGCCGGCGAGCACATCCGGGTGGCGGCTGATCGCGTTGAACATGGCCGGGACGGCCGGAAAGAGTTCCGGTCGGTATTTGTGGATGCTGATCAACACATCCACGATATCGCGCGGGTTGGGCACCATGATCAGCGAACAGGCTTGCGAGATGGCGAGGCCCATCCCGGCCACCATGCCGTACACATGAAAGAGCGGGATCGCCATGAGGATCCGGCTGGCGCCCGGGCGCATCACATGGATCCATGTGGCGTTCTGGATCGTGTTGGCGACCAGGTTGCGATGCAAGGCGATCGCGCCCTTTGGCACGCCTGTGGTACCGCCCGAATACTGGAAGATGGCGATGTCGTCGCCGGTCACAGTGACCGCCGGGCGCTCCTCGGGCCGGTGCCTGGCGAGCAGATCCTTGAGCCACACATCGCCGGGCTCGAGGCGATCGACCCGATGGCCGTCTTTGCGCTCCTTGAGCAACGCGAACATCACGGCCAGCTGCGGGGGCAATTGCTCCTTGAGATTGGTGACGATCACGCGTTTGATCGCGGTTCGCGCGCGGACCTCACAGATCCGGCCGTAGAAGTTGCCCATCACGATTACGGTCTCGACGCCCGCATCGCGCAATTGATGTTCCATCTCGTGCGGCGTGTATAGCGGGTTCGTCGCCACCACGATCGCGCCGGCCTTGAGCACGCCGTAGAACGCCATGACGAATTGCGGCGTGTTGGGGATGAGCAGGCCGACGCGATCTCCCTTCTTGACCCCGAGCGCCGCCAGCGCCGCCGCCAATCGATCGGCCTGGGCGTTCATCTCTCTGTAGGTCATCACCCGCCCCTTAAAGAGCGTGCACGGGCTGTCCGGATAACGCGCCGCCGATTGCTCGAGGTATTCGTGAAAGCCATGCGACGGATACGGCGCCAGCGAGGTCGGGATCTGGGGGTCGTAACGGGCCGTCCAGGGCTTGGATTCCATGCGCTCTCCTTTTGCGGTCGGATGACCTGTTTGGGTTATCACCTTTTGGGTTATTCTAGCGTAACTCGATCCGTAATCACAGATATCGCGTCCGAAAGTCGTCACGGAAGCTGGTTTACAATAGACTCGTTCGTGTCGCGGCACGGTTCTTGTTACCTGGAGGTCCATGCGCCGCATCACTTTGCCAGCCAATTGGGGATTCGCCGTCCTGGGCCTGTCGCTGTTCAGCGCCCTGGTGTTCTCTGCGCCCGCCCAGGCAACGCCCGGCTCGGGCGCCTGGCCCAAGGAGATGATCCAGGCGTCGCAGAACCGGATCGTGCTCCCCGTGGTCATGTTGTCGGCCAACATGGAACCCTGGCTGACACGGGTTAACACCTACCGCTCAATGGCGGCGCTTGGACCGGTCATGAACAACCCGGAGTGGAGTCTTGGCGCGGCAGCACACGCCAGGTACATCGTCGCGACCGGCACACTCCTGCCCTACGAGGATACGCTCTCGCCGCACTACTCGCCCGAGGGAAACCTCGCGGCCGGCTTCAGCCTCCAACTCGGACAGACCTCGGTCAACTTCACCGACAACGACACGATTGATTATTGGATCCGCAGCCCCTTCCAGGCGCTGGCCCTGCTCGACCCCCAGTGGACCGAGACCGGATTCGGCAGTCACCGGGCCACCGGCGGCCTGTACCAGACCGGCGCCGTGCTCGATGTCGTCCGCGGCTTCGAAGAGACGCCGCAAGTTACCTATCCGGTTTTCTGGCCCGGGAACGGCTCGACGACCACGCTCAAGACCTATTCGGGCTACGACGACCCAAACCCGCTCGCGCACTCGAACTGCGCCAATGCTCAAGGGCTGCCGATCATCCTGCAGGTGGGCAAGGGCACGTCTACGGTCAGCCTGACCACGAGCACGCCGACGATCATCCGCCTTAATGGCAGCCCGATCTTCCATTGCGCGTTCAGCGAGTATGAGTTCACTGTGCCGAACGATACCGATGCCACCGAAGACGGGCGCTTACTGCTCAACCAGCGCGATGCGATCGTCATGATCCCGACCAACCCGCTGAGCGCCGGTGCCTACTCCGTCACAGTCACGGTCCTGGTCGACAACGTCCAGCGGCAATACACCTGGTCGTTCACCGTCGCGAACTGAAGTCGCCCACTGCAGATAACGCAACAGGCCGGGTGCTCCCCGGCCTGTTGCGTTATCTGCATTACGACCCGCTACGCGGGCGGGGCCGGAAGCCGGGCGGAGCGCCGCACAAGCGCGTCGGTCATGCGGGCGACCCGGCTGATCAACGCGACATCGTGAACCCGCACGATGTCGGCGCCGCGGTCGATGCACAGCGCCACGACGGCCGCAGTGCCTTCGGCGCGCTGGTCGGGCGGCAGATCAAGCGTGAACCCGATAAAAGACTTGCGTGAGGGGCCGGCCAGCAAGGGGAAACCCAAAGCGCGAAAGGCGTCGAAGCGTGCCACAAGCTCGAGGTTCTGCTCAACTGTCTTGCCAAAACCGATGCCGGGGTCGAGGATGATCCGCTCGTCGGCGATCCCGGCCAAACGCGCCAATGCGACGCTTTCGAGCAGTTCGCGCGAGACATCGGCGATCAGGTCGTCGTACGCCACGCCGACGTAACGCCCGCCCAGCCGGCTCTCCTGCACCGCGTCACGCGGCCGGCTTCGGTTGTGCATCAAGACCACGTACGCGCCTGAAGCCGCGATCGCGTCGGCCATGGCCGGATCCATCCGCAGGCCCCAGACGTCGTTGACCATCGTGGCGCCGGCCGCCAATGCCTGGCGCGCGACCTCGGCCTTGTAGGTGTCCACCGAAATCGGGACGTCGAGCTCGGCCCGCACCGCGGCGATCGCCGGGATGACGCGCGCCAGCTCTTCCTCAAGACCCACGGGCGCCCCACCCGGCCGCGTGCTCTCACCGCCGATATCCAGGATCTGTGCGCCGGCCGCGACCATATCCCGCGCCTGACGCACGGCCGCATCGCTCAGCGACTCGCCGCGCAGCAGGCCATCACCCGAAAACGAATCCGGCGTGACGTTGACGATCCCCATCACAAAGGTCTGGGCGCCCCACTCGAAGGCCCTGGGCGTCATCCTTTGGCCTCCGACTCCACGTCAAGCGTCTCGAGTTGACCTCTGCCCCAGGCTTGCTCCGAGATATCGCCCAAGGCCGCCAGCAGGTCGCGCACCGTCGCGGCCCGGCCCGGGATCGCCAGGTCAGGCGCGATCTCGGCCAGCGGCGCGAGCACAAAGGCCCGTTCTGCCAGCCGCGGGTGAGGCACGGTCAGGTCGGGTGTATCCATGATGATCTCGCCAAACACGAGGATGTCGAGGTCGATCGCGCGCGCGCCGAACCGGACGCCCGGCAGACGTCCGAGCTCGCTCTCGATCGATTTCAGCGCCCGCAAGAGCGCATACGGTCCCAACGGAGTCTCCGCGCTCAGCGCGAGGTTGTAGTAGCGGGGCTGATCGAGGACGTAGGCCGGCTCCGTCTCAAAGACCGACGAGATCGCGTCGATCGTTGCGACGGCGCTCAGCGCTGCGACGGCGCGCCGCAGATTCTCGGCCCGTCGGCCCAGGTTGGCGCCCAACGCCAGATAGACCCGTTCGCTTTGCATGGCTCGATTGTCGCACTAAAGCGACGAATGATTGACGACGAAGAACGAAGACCGATCGAACTTCGTCATTCCTCGCTTGCCCTATCCTCAAGCATGATCCGACAGAAGGCTGTCTGCCCGACCGTCTCCTCAACCTCGACCTCGAGCGCAGTGAGCGCCGGGATGGGGCCTTTTTCAAAGAGGGTCGCGCGCACTTCGCCGGCGATCCACTCGGCCAGCAGCTCTGCCGTGGTGTTGGCGATCGGCAACAGCACGCAGTCTTCGCGCGGGAACACGTAGCGCCGCGTCTTGAAGCGCACCTCGACTTCGCCGTCGGCCTCGAGCACGTCGATCAACGGGTTGCGCAAGGGCAGCAACATCCGATGGTCAAGTCGATCACAGACGTTGCGCAGGATTTTCTTGAGGGTGACGAAGTCGAAGACATAGTGGTCGGCGTTCAGCGCGCCTTCCAGTGAAGCGGCGGCGCGGTAGTTGTGTCCGTGCAGGGCTTCGCACTTGCCGCCGGCATAGGTGATGAAGTGCCCGGAACAGAAGACCGTGTAGTCTTTGGTGACCCGGACCCGGTAGTCAGGCATAGATGCCCTCGTTAAGGCGCTGAAGAAGTGGGGGAAGTCGCGTCGCCGCCGGTGACCACGCGTGTGGTCGTGACCTGCCACCGCGTGATCGTGCTGAAGCGCTGGCTCTCGTCGCTCAGCGCGCCAAGCGAGACGTTGGCGATGGTGTTGCGGACGCCGTAGGTCATCGTCGGGTTGTACAGCAGGAGCGCCGGCACCAAATCGGCGAAGCGGATCTGGAACGAACGATAGATGCGCGCGCGCGCGCCAAGGTCGCTCGTGATTCGCGCCTCCTCCAGATACTGGCTTGTGATCCGGTCGTCGAGGCCGCTGTAGTTCTGACCGCTCTCGACCTGGGTCTGGTGCCAGAAAGGATACGGGTCGGGGTCGGGCGTGCCGGCCAGGCTGAAATCGATCAAAAGCGCCTGGTAGCCACGGGTGTCGAGGTACTGGCTGCGCAGCGTGGCGGCGGGCACTGAGATCACCTGAACCTGAACACCGATTACCGCCCAATCGGCCTGCGCCATCTGCGCGATCTGCATATGGCGGGCCGCGTCGGGCACGATCAGTGTGAAACTCAGCGGCACGCCATCCTTGCTGCGGATGTACGTGCGGGTGCCGGCCACGGCATCGGCCGGAAGAAGCCAGCCGGCATCGTCGAGCAGTTTGGCCGCACGAGCCGGGTCATAGGGCGCGGGCGCCAGATCGCTGGCATGAGCCCAGGTGCCCGGCAAGATCGGCGAGTTGGCGACACTGGCCTGCCCACCAAGCACATCGGCCACGACCCGGTCGCGGTTGAACCCGAGCAACAGCGCCTGCCGTACGCGCTTCTCGCGAAAGAACGGCAGGGCCTCGTCACGCAAGTTGAAGAAGACCATCGTGGTCTGCGGTAGATAAGCCGTGTACAGGTTGAGGTCGTCCTCCTGGATGGCCTCCGGGAGCAACGAATCCGAGATCCGCGAGAGCCCCTGCACCTCACCGCTCTGATAGGCCGCGAAGGCCGCTTCTCCGTCCGGGTAGAACCGAAAGCTCACGCCGCCCATAGCCGGCTGACCACCGATGTAATTAGGGAAGGCCGCCAGATCGATCCCGGAGACGACGTTATCGCTTCCAACCCGCCAACGCTGGAACTGGAACGGCCCGCTGCCGACCGGCTGAAGATTGAACGGAGCCTGAGCCAGCCCGGCCGGAGGCGTATCGCCCAGGATATGGCGGGGCAGGACCCCGAAACTCGTGTAATCCAGAAAGGGCGCAAACGGCTCGGGCAGGGTCAGCGCGACGGTCTGGGTGCCCGTCACGGCGACGCTGACTGTGCTCCACAACGCCCGCATGTCTTCAGCGACAGGCGACGCCGGATCGCGCATCAGATCGATCGTGTAGGCCACGTCAGCGGCGGTCAGAGGCTGGCCGTCATGCCAGGCGGCCGTCGGTTTGAGAATGAAGGTGTAGGTGCGCTGGTCGGAAGAGAGGAACCAGTTCGCCAGATCGGGCGTCGGGCGGCCGCGGCCGTCGAGCCGGGTCAGCCCGCTGAAGATCAGGCGCGAGAGATCCCGATCCACAGGGTTGAGCGCGGCGAATAGCGGGTTCAACAACCGCGGGGCGCCGATCAAGGCCTCGGTGTATGTGCCGCCGCCCTCGACCGGGACCGTGGTGATCGTCTCCTCAGGCCGCGGCCGCAGAAGCAATGCCGCGACAACAACTACCCCAAGGAGGGCCAGACCGATTTGCCACCAACGTAAGGAGCGCATCATGGGCTCAGGGAAACGAAAGGCGGAGGCACCGCGACAAGCACGGCTTCCCCCGCCCAGTCGATACTTGGCCCGGCCCTCAGCGCACCCAGATCGTGGCCACCAGGGCCAGGGCGAAGAAGATCACGCTGACGACGATCGTCAGGCGCAGCAGCAGAAGTTCGACGCCGCGTCGGGCCCGGAACACGCCGCCGCTATCGCCGCCCGACAGACCGCCGAGGCCGGCGCTTTTCGATTGCAGGATGATCGCCAGAACGAGCGCGATCGAGACGATGATCAAAGCGATGTCAAAATAGTCGCGAAGCTGCATGTGTCACTTTCTCCGAACTGCGAATTATACCAGCCCCCGTTTGATCAGCCGGGGATGAAGAAGAAGACCACGCCCAGGATCAGATAGACCGACACCAGCTGCGCGCCTTCCAACCAGTTGGTTTCGCCGTCGGAGGCCACGAGCGACGTAATCAGCACAGAGGCCACAAGGGCGACAAGCTCGAACTGATTGAAGACCAGCGTGAGTTGCTCGCCGAAGAGCAGGGCCACGAACACCAGCACAGGCGCCACAAACAACGCGATCTGGAGGCTCGACCCAAGCGCGATTTCGAGGCTCAGATCCATCTGGTTCTTGATCGCCACCTGAACGGCCACAAGGTGCTCGGCCACGTTGCCGATCAAGGGCACGAGGATGATGCCGATGAAGAACTCGCTCAGCCCGAATTGCGCGGTCACGGCCTCGACCTCGCCCACAAGAACCTCGGAAAGCCAGACCGTGGCCAGCGTCGCACCGGCCAGCACGACCAGCGACAGGTTGACGGACCAGGCCGGCGCCTCGGACTCGGCGCCGCCGGCATGCGCCAGCGCGCCGCCGCTCTTGATCCCCTTGAACGCGAACCACAGGCCAAGCGCGTACAGTACGATCATGACCACGGCCACGCCCAGGCTGATGTTCTCGAGCGTAGCGATCGGCAGGATCTCGCCCTCCAACGTGTGGTTGAGCAACGACGGGATCGTCAGCGCCACCACGGCCAAGACGAGCATCGTGGCGTTGTTGCTCACGTGCGAGCGTGTGAAGTGCTGAGTGCCGTTCTTCAGCCCACCCAGCAACAGGCTCGCGCCCATCACAAGCAGCAGATTGCCGATGATCGAGCCCGTGATCGAAGCCTTGACCAGATCGAGCAACCCGGCGTTGATCGCTACGATCGTGATGATCAGCTCTGCCGCATTGCCAAGGGTGGCATTGAGCAGCCCGCCGATGCGCGGCCCAGTGACGTGTGCCAACGCTTCGGTCGCCTCGCCGATCAAGCTCGCCAGCGGGATCAGGCCGGCGCAGGCCAGCCCAAACAGTAAAATCGGGTCGGCGTGCATCAACTCAGCGATCAACACAGCCGGCAGCGCCAGCAGCATGTAGTGAACGGGTTTGACGTGCTTGAGGATTTGCATGCCCGCGATTGTACTTGAGACCGCGCGTCGTGTAGGCGCGCCCGCTGACGTGTGAAGGCACGCATCGTCAGGGACGGGATCTTGCCACACCGACTGGCCAAAGGCCCCTGCGGCGATCTCGGCTACAATAACCTTTCGATGACCGCCGCAGATACACCCCTGCTCAACAAGCGTTACAAGCTGCTCCGGCCGATCGGCCAGGGCGGGATGGCCGTGGTTTACAAGGCACAGGATCTGTCGCTGGGCCGTGTGGTGGCCGTCAAGGTCCTGCGCGACACGCTCACCAGCGACACCGAGTTCCTGGCTCGGTTCCAGCAGGAAGCGCGCGCCGCCGCCAACCTCGCCCACCCCAACATCGTCACAGTCCACGACTTCGGCCGCGACGGCGGGCGATACTACATCGTGATGGAGCACATCGAGGGTAAAGACCTCAAGGCCTTCATCAAGGAACACGGCCCGTTGACCGTCGACCAGGCCGTGGACCTGGCGATCCAGATCTGTGCCGGGGTCGGCTATGCCCACCGTGCCGGGCTCGTTCACTGCGACATCAAGCCGCAGAACATGCTCGTCACCTCAGATGGCCGGATCAAGATCACGGATTTTGGCATCGCGCGCGCCCTGGCCACGATCCGTCCCGGCGAGATCACGGATGTCGTCTGGGGCAGCCCGCAGTACTACTCGCCCGAGCAGGCCGCCGGCGAACACCCGGTGCCGGGCTCCGACGTGTATTCGATCGGCGTCGTCCTTTTCGAGATGTTGGCCGGGCGGCTGCCGTTTGTCGCTTCTTCGCAGCAGCAACTGGCGCTCATGCACCTGCGCGAGGATCCGCCCCGGCTGTCGCTGTTCAACCCTAACGTCCCTGAGACGCTTGAGTTGATCGTGCACAAGGTTTTGGCGAAGGAACCATCGGCCCGGTACCGCACGGCCGATCAACTCGGGCGGATCCTGATCTCTTATCGTCAAGAGGGCGATGGCCGGACTGGCGTCTTGTCTGCGGCGACGCCGCCCGCCGGAGTGCCCGCGGCACGCAACGCACCGGCGGTGCGTAGCACACCGGCTGCCACAGTTGCGGCATCGACCCGGGTTGCGGCCGCCGCCAACCCATCGCCTGAACAGGTTGAGGCGCAACAACAGGCCGAGGAAGGCCTCGATTGGATCGCGCTCGGCCTGGGTTTCCTGGCGTTTCTGGCGGTGGCCGGGCTTGTGCCGTTGTGGATCTGGGTCTTCCAGGTCTGGTCGCCGTGAAGCCTGGGCATGACCCGTGCACGTCCGCGGTCTATGAAGCCTCACCAAACGTTTAGCTCGTCACAGGCTGCAATAATGCAATTCTTACGGGGGCGAATGGTATAATGCCATTTAACCTTACGGCGACCTCGTTTTTCCGGTGAGAGCCCGAGGAGGCACATGTGAATTCGAGCCGAGTGCGCAGCGCGCTGATGTACATCCTCATCATCGTCGCGATCATCTTCCTGGTCGTGACGTACAACAGTTCTGGGCGCGCCAGCGACACACTTACGTTCAACAACCTGGCTGAGCAGATTCAGGATGGCCAGGTCGCAGCCCTGATCATCGACAACGACACGATCAAGGTCCAGTACGTCGACCAGCAAAGGGCCGATGCCGAGTCGCGCAAAGACAGCGATGGCCCGCTCTTCGAGCAACTGCTGGCGCTGGGCGTTACCCCGCAGCAACTGGCCGAGATTAGCAAAATCGAGTTTGCCAGACCCAGCGACTACAGCAGCCTGCTGAACATCGCCGGGCTGTTCCTGCCCGCGTTGCTTGTGATGGGCGCGATTTACTTCATGCTTCGCCAGGCTCAGGGCAGCAACAACCAGGCCATGGCCTTTGGCAAGAGCCGCGCGCGGATGTTCAACAGCGATCACCCGACTGTGACGTTCGAGGACGTGGCCGGCGTTGAGGAAGCTAAAGAAGAACTGAAGGAAGTGGTCGAGTTCCTCAAGGAGCCCGACAAGTTCATCGCGCTTGGCGCGCGCATCCCCAAGGGCGTGCTGCTCGTCGGCCCGCCCGGAACCGGCAAGACGCTGCTCTCTAAGGCTGTCGCCGGCGAGGCAGGCGTGCCGTTCTTCTCGATCTCGGGCTCCGAGTTCGTCGAGATGTTCGTCGGCGT
>DKKP01000132.1:18060-18247 GCA_002455335.1 Anaerolineales bacterium UBA6663
AACCGGCCCGACATCCTCGACCCTGCCCTGATGCGTCCCGGCCGCTTCGACCGACGCGTGATCCTCGACCGGCCGGACATGAAGGGCCGCGAGCAGATCATCAAGGTGCACGTGCGAGGCAAGCCGCTGGCCGCCGATGTCGACCCGGCCGTGCTCTCGAAGGCCACGCCCGGCTTCGCCGGCGCTG
>DKKP01000357.1 GCA_002455335.1 Anaerolineales bacterium UBA6663
GCGGGCGAGCGCGGCGCGCTGCATCTCGCCGCCCGAGAGCTTGCGCGCCTGGGCCCGCGCCAGCGGCGTCAGGCCGACCTGTTCGAGCGCCGCCGCGACGCGGACGGTGTCGGCGCGCCCGCGCAGGCCAAGGCCAAAAGACACGTTCTCGGCGACAGTGCGGTCGAGCAGCACCGGGCGCTGGAAGACCGTGGTCACGCGACGGAGCGTCGCGAGGGGCGGAGCGCCGTTCTGCCGCTGGCCGTCGAACGTCAGAGCGCCGGCCGTGGGGGGCTCGAGGAAGTTGAGCAGACGCAGCAGCGTCGATTTGCCCGCGCCGCTCGGGCCGACGATGCCGAGCACCTCGCCGCGATGAACGTCGAGGTTCGTCAGGTCGAGGACGGTGCGCGCGCCATACGTCTGACGAACGCCCTCGAGCCTGTACAAAGTCGTCATCGCGGCGCGACCTCGCGTCGCTGTCCGAGCCGCATGATCGCGAAGTTGATTACGAAGGTCAGGCTGAGCAGCACAGCGCCAAGCGCCAGCGCCAGCTCGAACTCGCCCTGGCGGGTTTCGAGCACGATCGCGGTCGTCATCACCCGTGTGCTCCCGGCGATATTGCCGCCGACCAACATCACAGCCCCGACCTCAGAGATGATGCTGCCGAAGGCCGCGATCAGGGCCGAGATCACGCCGGCGCGCGCCTCGGCCAGAAGCGTCCACATCGTCTGGGCCGGCGAAGCGCCAAGCGCGCGCAACTGCAACCGCAGCGCCGGGTCGAGCGCCTCGATCGCGCTCTGGGTCAGCCCGGCGACCATCGGCAGCGCGATCACCACCTGGGNNTGCGGATCGACGCCCATCACCGCGGCCATGGTGAAGCCGGCCACCAGCGGGAAGGCGATGATGGTCTGGGCGATGATCATGGCGCCGGGGGTGAAGAGATTGGGGATCAGCGGCGAGTTGAGCTGGCCCAGCGGGCCGCTGCGCGAGAGCAGCAGGTACACGGCCAGGCCGACCACGACCGGCGGAAAGGCCATGCCGGTGTAGATCAAGGCCTCGATCAGGCGCTTCCCCGGCACGCGCGCAAGCGCCAGCCAGGCGCCCAGCGGGAAGCCGAGCACGCTCGCGATGACCAGGGCGATGCCCGACACCGACAGCGTCAGCGTGATGATGGGCAGAAACGATTCGATCATGCGAAGGTTCACGCTGTGCGACTGGGCGGGCGCAGCCTGCCCAGTCGCACAGCGTGGATGACTGACCCTGCAGGGCTACGGCGTCGTGGCCGATGCAAAGAACAACGCCTGGCCATACTGGTCGATGCCGAAGCCGCCGATCTCGGCTTGAACCTCGGCCGATGTGATCCAGGCGATGAAGCGCTCGGCCAGCTCGGCGTTGACGTGCGGGAACTTCTCGGGATTGACCGCGATCACACCGTATGGATTGTACAGGCCCGTGTCGGGGTTCGCGTCGATCGACGCGCCGCCGACCATCACGGCCAGGTCCGGCAGGTTCGACTGACTGGCCAGCCAGGTGGCGCGATCGGTGAGCGTGTACGCGCCGGATTCGTTGGCGTAGATCAGGGTCTCGCCCATGCCCTGACCGAGCTCGACGTAACCGTTCTCGCCGCTGACCGGCGTGAGGGCCGCGGCTTTCCACAGGCCGAGTTCCTTGCTGTGCGTGCCCGACTTGTCGCCACGCGAGGCGAAAGGCGCCCCCGCTGAGGCGATTTGGGCCAGGGCGTCTTGCGCCTTGGCCATGTCTTTCACACCGGCCGGGTCGTCGGCCGGGCCGACCAGGACGAAGTCGTTGTACATCACGTCGCGCCGGTTGACGCCGTTCCCCTCCGCCACAAAGGCGTCTTCCTGGGCGCGTGCATGCACGAGCACGACATCGGCGTCGCCGGCCGCGCCCAGGGCCAGCGCCTGGCCCGTGCCCACGGCGATGACCTGAACGTCGACACCCTCCGCGGCCTCAAACCCGGGCAGGATCGCGTCGAGCAGGCCGGAGTCATCGGTGCTTGTGGTCGTCGCCAGAATCAGGACGCCCGGCTGACGGGCCGTCTGACCCGCCGCCGTGGCTACAGGTGCAGCCGTCGGCGCTGACGGCGTGGCCGCAGCGCAGGCGGTCATAACCAACGCCAAGGTCGGAGTGATCAGGCGCAACACTGTCTGCGTTCGCATACCAACCTCCCTGTGTGAACCGATCGCTGTGTCTGGTGATCATAACGAATCGCTCGATTGCGCGCAATATCCACTATTCCCTGCCGACATAGCGCCGATGGTCGACAAAAAGCGAGCGGGCGATCCCTGATGGGATCGCCCGCCAAAGGGGAGTCGATCAGCGTACGCGCGGCTGGGTTACGGCCGCCCGTTGCCGGGCTGGGGTGTCCCGGCCGGGCCGCTACCCTCAGGGGTGTGGTCACCATCGGGCGTCACTGCCGGGTTCCCGGGTCCTGGGCCATCACTGTTGCCGTCGCGTTCGGGCGTGCAGGTCGTGGCCGGTTGGGTCGCATCCGGCCCTGGTCCATAACCGCCCGGGTCGGCCGTTGCGGCCGGCTGCGGCGTGGCCTGGCCGGTCCCGGGCGTTGCAGCAGGGTTGCGCGGGCCGGGGCCGTAG
>DKKP01000033.1 GCA_002455335.1 Anaerolineales bacterium UBA6663
TAGGGGACGAGCACCCGTGAACGAACTACCCGAACATCTTCGCCAGTAAGGAAGGGCTCGGTAGGTTCATGTACTGACTGTTCACCCAAAGCTCACCGGCCCTGAAGCGAAGGCTCGGGGGTGGCTCATCCACGTACCCTCTGCGCCCAGAACTCCCCTTCCCTTCAGGGAAGGGGCCGGGGGATGGGTCATTCCTCCGTATGAAACCCTACCTCTGACGCCTCGCCGATGTTGAACGTGCGGAAGCGGCCGGAGAGCCGCGCATCCTTGCCGATCATCGAGCCCGTCAGCAGCGCGTCGTTGACCTCGGCGCCCTCGTCCAGGATCGAGTCGCGGATGATCGTGTTCTCGACCTTGCACCCGGCGCCAAGTGTGGCATGCGGCCCAATCACCGAATGCGTCACCTGAGCGGTCGGGTGGATGTTGACCGGTGGGATCACCACAGCGCCGTCGCCACCCTGGAACTCGGCGGCGTTGTCGTGGCCGTGGCCCAGCAGGTAGCGGTTGGTCTCGAGCACGGTCTCGGTCTTGCCGCAATCGAGCCAGACATCGACCTTCTGGACCTTCATCCGCAGACCGCGCTTGATCATCAGGTTGACGGCGTCGGCCAGGAAGTATTCGTTCTGCGTGCGGACGTTGCCCTCGACCTGCTCGTGGATGGCGTCGATCAGCTGGCCGCTGTCCTTGAAGTAGTAAAAGCCGACGACCACGAGGTTGTTGTCCTTCTCCTTCGGCTTCTCGACAAGCCCTGTGACGTAGCCGTCCGCCCCGACCTTGGCCACGCCGAAACGCCGCGGATCCTCGACTTCCTTGACCCAGGTCACGGCATCGGCGGTCTCGGTTTTCAGCTGAGCCAGATCGGTCTCGATGATCGTGTCGACGAAGACCATCAGCATCGGCGCGGCGTTGGCGCCGCTCAGCCGTTCGCGGGCCAGGTAGATCGCCGTCGACTGGCCGTTGAGCTCCTTCTGCTCGAAGTAGCTGGCCTTGATGTGTGGATAGTGCTGGGCGACATAGGCCTCGATCTGCTCGCCGAGGTGGCCGACGATGAAGATGATCTCGTCGACGCCATCGAGCTTCGCGAACATATCGAGTACGTGCCCGAGCACGGGCTTCCCGGCTACGTTCACAAGCGGCTTGGGCTTGGTGAACGTGTGCGGCCGCAGACGCTTACCGTAACCTGCAAGAGGAATGACGATCTTCATGCGTGTTGTTCCTGAAACAAAGGCGCCGGATCGGATCACTCGTTTGGGCCAGCGCAACCGCGATTATAGCCGCGACACCTGCGCCGTGCGTTGGCGTTGCGACGGGCGCGTAAGCCGACTCATGTCGTCGTATAATAGAGGGGTTGGGGCGCACACGCGGCAGGTATGGGTTGTGAAATCCGACACAACCGCCCTGGTGGCGAGGTCCCCACATCCACGGCCCCTGAGGGGGCATTCTCACAAAAACAGCGCAGCCGACCCGGTCGTCGGCGCACGGAAAGACACTCGGGCATGGCAGATCAGGCCCTGCACAAACTGAATCTCGGCAGCGTGGCCGACCGCTGCGCCGAGGAGAGCCGCCGCTTCTTTGGCCGTCAGAGCTACGACGCGCGGTTCTGTTTCGAACTCTTCCGCCGCGCCTTCGCCGGCCGAGACAGCCGCGCCTGGGACCTTGTGTACGCGCAGTATCACGCCCTGGTTAAGGGCTGGGTGGTGCGCCACCCGAGCTTCGCCAGCCTGGGTGAGGAGCCCGCGTACTACATCAACCGCGCCTTCGAGCGCATGTTCACGGCGGTCACTCCCGAGAAGTTCGGCAAGTTCGACGATCTGCGCCAGGTACTGCGTTACTTGCAGATGTGCACCGGCAGCGTCATCATCGACGCTGTCCGCCGGCTCGAGACCGCCGAGCAGGTGGCGCTCGACGAAGCCGAGCACATCAGCCACCCCGAGGCCGAATCGGTCGAGGGCGCTGTGCTGGCCGACTCGAGCCGCGTCCGCTTCTGGCAGTGGCTCGAGGGCCGGCTGAAAGACGATCTCGAACGCGCCGTCATGCACGGCTGCTTCGTCCTCGACATGAAACCCCGCGAACTGGCCGCGGCCAGGGGCGCCGCCTTCGGCTCCGTGGCCGAGGTCTACCGCATCAAGCAAAACGTGCTCGAGCGCCTGCGCCGTGACCCGGAAGTCCGCGAATACCTCGAAGCGCTTGGGTGAATGGGCGAACCGGACGTGGGCGATGGCGCCCGCAGCCGGGTGGATCCACTCGGCTGTTCCCGTGAGGACGGGACGACGGGAAACGCATCCTTCGTGATCCGGGAAAAACACCGTGGGCCGCGTTAAGTAGGACGATGGTACTGGTTGGGGGAATGAACAAGGGAGACGTACGATCGTGACCACCCTCATGTGCACCTGCGCCACACCGCCCGACGACGCGCGCTTGCTGGCCTTCCTCGACGGCGAGCCCGATCGCACACTGGCCGCCGATCTGGTCAAATGCGCGTCCTGTCGTGAACGGCTGGCGACCCTCGACACCCAGCAGAGGTCGCTCATGAACGCTTTGCGCCCGGCCGACACACCCACGTCGCTCGAACTTGGTGAATACGTGCTCGGGCTTGTGCCCGAGGCGCGCAAACGCGAGATCGAAACGTTTCTGCGCATCTCGGAGCAAGGCCGGGCCGACGTGGCCGGTCTGCGCGCATACCTCGACACGCTCAAGGGCGACGTCGAGTTCACGCCGCTCGAGCGCGTGCAGGTGCTGGTGGCCGAGTTGGTGCGCGGGCTCGGCCCGGCGGCCGGCCCGGCCTTCGCGCCGGCGCTGGCCGGCATCCGCG
>DKKP01000277.1 GCA_002455335.1 Anaerolineales bacterium UBA6663
TGGCGCGGGATCGGGCGCGGCCCGACGCCGAGCGCGTGGACGCGCTGACCCCAGAAAGGTTGGTCGGCGAAGTGCGGGACGATCAAGGTGGGCTTGCCGGCGCGCAGACCGGCCGCCGTGGTGCCGGCGCCGCCGTGATGGACGACGCCCGCCACACGCGCGAACAGCCAGGGATGCGGCGTCGACCCGATCGGCAGGATCCCGTCCGCAAGAAGACCGGCGCCGAGGCCTCACCAGCCTGCGGCCACGAGCGCACGCTCGCCGCTTTGCGCGACAGCGTCGCTGATCAGTCGCGTTAGGCGTTCAGGATCGCGCCCCGTCATGCTGCCGAAGCCGATGTAGATCNNCGGCTGCCAGTCGTCGTCCTCGTCCAGGAACCAGTACCCGGTTGTGTGCGCGTTGGCTGGCCAGTCGTCGGGGTGGGGCACGACGGCGGGGCTGTAGGCGAGCAGGGTGGGCAGCGCGCGGCGCTTTGCGGCGTTGTCGCCGGCCGATTGCGGCGCAAGCCCGAGCTCGCGTCGCAGGCGGGTGGTGATCTCGCCCAACAGCCGCCAGGGGAAGGGCTCCATGATGATCTGGGCGAACCACTGATTGACGATGCTGCGCCGATCCGGCAAGGGCGCGCTGAGCAATGCCCGGCCGTCACGCGTGGTGAAAGTGGGCTGCAGCAGCATGCGCGCGTGTGGGATGCCGAGCTTCTCGGCGATGGCGGTGGCGTACACGTCGGACGTGAAGCCGCTGATCAGCAGGTCGGCGTCCTGCGTAGCCTGCCACGCGTCCCAGGCCTGCGGCCAGCCCGATTGGTCGAGCAGACGCTTCATCAGCTGGACCTGGCGAAGCGGGTTGTGGCCGTCCTCGACCCAGGCTACCCCGCCCTCGCTCTCCATGATCTTCTGGATGTCGACCTCGGTCTGTCCCGGTTCGAGGCCGTGCGCCCGGATCCAGTCGTGGAAGGATGCGCCCGCCAGCACGCGCACCCGATGGTCGCGGGCCTGCAGAGCCTGGCCCAGCGCGATCGCGGGTTGCACATCCCCGCGCGTGCCGTAGGCGATGATCGTGATCCGCATCCCGCGATGATACCGGGTCTGGCCGGATGTTGCCGGAGTTCAATCGACATCCGGCCATTCCCGATATCGGCGCAGTCCGTGGCTGCTCAGGCCGCGGGCCGCGGGCCTCCATCTGCAGTCGCGATGAACCACCCGAACGGGATGAAGCACACGCACCCCATCGTCAGGATCACGACGAAGTCAGCAACGCCAAAGGGCTCGCCCGTGAACATCGGCTGGATGACCAGGACGGCCAGGAGCCCAACGAAGAGCAGGTTCGCCTGAACGAACACCGCCGGGCCGAGCGCCAGGCCGCGCGCGCCGCCGCGCCAGAGCGCCAGGCCGGCGATCAGCCACAATGGCGTGACGATGAGGTCGGCGACCGCCACTCCAAGTTCCGGCGCGTTCAGCGGCGCTGTACCTGAGAGCGCGCCGAGCAGTAGCCCAACCGCCCGGGTCAGGAACAGACCGCCCAGCCCGATCAGGATCCCGGCGATCACGCGCCTCAGGGCGCCCGGGGCGCTCGGTGGCGCGTCGGCCCGACCAAACGACCTGACCAACACCAGGCCGCTCAGGACCACGACGACCAGATCGGGCCAAGACCACACCGCCAGCGCCAGGCCGACCACAACGGCGACAGCGTTGTAGATCCCATACAGCAATGCGCCAGGGAGCAGCCAGCGGCCGAACCGATGGCCGCGCCGGTCTAGCCAGAGGCCGCCGAGTACGGCCGGCAGGCCGACGACCAACGTGACCGCGTCGTTGGGCACAAAGGCCGACCGCAACGCGTCAGTCGGGTAGCGCCAGGGCGAGAACACAAGACCCGCAGCCGCCGCCAACGCCATCGACAGAGCGGTGAGCAGAACCAGGGGGGGTGAGGTGCGAGGCTGTGGTTTCATGTCGATAGCGGATTTCGAATCGATGCGGCACAGCGTCGTAGTCGTCCTGCGGGCATGTGGGTCAAGCCGTGCTGGCCTGAGCCTGGGGCGTAGGTGTCAGCCGCAGGCGCAGGGCCTGGGCCCAGGCCCTGATCGCGTCCCAGTCGCGATGATCACCCACCGACCAGACCCCGGTCCACGCGCTGACCTGGAACATCAGGCGGTCGGTCCACGACGGGATGCGGGCGATGTCGAGCACCCCGGCGAACAAGCCTACGCTCACCGGCCGCACCAGCGAACGCACCGGTGACAAAAAGCCCGACACCGCATCTCGATAGGCCTCGCCCCCGCGCATCGCCAGCGTCATACAGACCAGGAAGGCGGCGAACGGGCGCTGCGACAGAGCCGCCTGATGCGCGCGGATGAAAGCCAGGGCCTCGGGCAGCCACTGCTTGCTCTGGATCGCGCTGCCTGCGACCACGGCGGTGTAGGGCGTGAGGTCGCCGACGTCTTGCATCGGCAGGATATCGACGAGCACGCCTTCCGCCGCCAGGGCGGCGCCGATGGCCTGCGCGACGCCGCGCGTCGAACCGGTGCGGGTGGCGTAGGTGACAAGGATCCGTTCGGTGTTCATGTTCTCCTTCACGACTGCGACGAAAGTCCGTTGTGCGTCAGCCCGGCGCCCCTTCGAGGAGCGCCACGGCCCAGCCGATCGTCGCGA
>DKKP01000005.1 GCA_002455335.1 Anaerolineales bacterium UBA6663
CGGGTGGGTCCAGGCCGCAGGCGCGCCCTCGGCGACCGTATCCATGTGCCCGATCATCACGAAGCCGGCCGGGCCGTCGCCCCACCAGGCCAGCGCATTCGGTCGGGCCGGGTCGGCAGCCACCAGCTCCGACGCCAGCCCGAGGCGCTGCGCCTCGGCGCAGATGCGCTCGGCGACGGCGGCTTCGTTGTCGCGTCCGTTGACGGACGGGATGCGGACCAGGTCCTGCAGGAAGGCCAGGAGCTCGGCTTCACGCAGGCGGGCGAGGGCGGTCAGGTCGGTCATGATCCTCCTGGCAATCTCGGCGCGTCGGTGGTCAACGCAATCCAAGCTCCATCAACTCGATGAAGCGTTGCGTGTCGACCTCGAGCACGATCTCGACGTTGGCCGGAGCCCCGCCCCGGCTCAGCCAGTCGACCACGGTCTGGCCGCGGGTGTGGCGGCCGTGCAACTCGATCGACACCGGCTTGAGCTCGGCGTGTCTGACGATCGCGGGCTCGAGCGCCACGGCCATCGCCAATCCATCGGGCGCGAAGAGCATCCCGCGCCCGAGCACTTCGGTGACATACGCGATCAGCTTTTCGTTGGTCTTGCGGAAGAACTCGGCCTTTGGGGTGCCGAGATCGAAGAAACGTTGCACCACGTCGAGGCTGAAGCCATGGGCGAGCGTGGTCTCCCAGGAGACCAGAGTCAGCCGTGGCCAGGTCGAGAACACGACATGCGCCGCCTCGGGGTCGGCGAAGATGTTGAACTCGGCCGAGGCCGTCGACGTGTTACCCCGGCTGTGGATGGCGCCGCCCATGACGACCAGCTTCTTGAACTTGCTCGGGAGGTCAGGGTCGAGGCGCACGGCAAGCGCCAGATTGGTCAGTGGCCCAATCGCGATCAGGCTCAGTTCACCCGGCTCGGCGTTAGCCAGACGCACCAGGGCATTGGCCGCGTGTTCGGCCTCGAACGTGCGCTGCGAGGCCGGCAGCCCGGCATCGCCAAGCCCGTCCGCGCCGTGTACGCTGGCCGCGTTCTCGCCGGGCAGCACAAGCGACGAGGCCGCGCCGCGGTAGACGGGCACATCGGCGCCGGCCACATCCAGGATCTTCAGCGCGTTTGGCCCGGTGTGCTCGAGCCCGACGTTGCCGCCGACGACTGTGATGGCTTCGACGCTTGCGTCGGGATGCGCCAGCGCCATGAGGATCGCATGGGCGTCGTCCACGCCGGGGTCGGTGTCGATGATGAGACGGTGCATGATGGGTCCTTCGTCTTGATCGGCGGCCGTGGCTCTGCCACCGCCCCCGGTCGAGACCGATTTACATGCTGATTCGCCGCATCAGTTGGGCGTGAGCGTTTTCGAGATCGCGCCGCGACTGAGCGAAATCGAGCGTGGTCAAGGCGTTGTTGCGGAACAGCCAACGCCCATCGACCATGACGTCGCGCACGTGCTGGCCCGTGATCGAGTAGACCAGGGCGGCGTAGACGTGCTGACCGCCGCGCGGGCTCCAGCCGATCTCGTCGAGGTCGAGCGCGATCAGGTCGGCCTTCTTGCCGACCTCGAGCGAGCCGATCTCGTGCTCCAGGCCCAGCGCGCGCGCGCCGCCGAGCGTGGCCATCTCGAGGATCTTGCGGGTCGGTATGGCGTTTGGCGTGCGCTCATGCAGGCTAAAAAGTTTGCCCGCGATCTGCATCTCCTTGAAGAGATCGTAGCTGTTGTTGTTTGTGACGTTGTCTGTGCCGAGTGCTGTGTTGACGCCGGCTGCGTGCAGCCCGGGCAGCGGCGCGACCCCGGCGGCGTTGCGCATGGCCGACGACGGCGCCAGCACGGCCGTGAACGGATGGCGGGCCAGGATCGGGAAGTCTTCCGGGGGCAGTGTGATGCAATGCGCGGCCAGCACCGGGCGCTCGAGCATGCCCAGGGCCTCGAGTTGGGGGATAGCGCTTCGGCCGTAGTGTTCCCAGCAGAAGCGATCTTCCTCGCCGCTTGTGCCCATGTGGATGTGGAACCCGGTGTCGAAGCGCCGCGCCAACTCGAGCTCGAGCCGCATCGCGGCCTCGCTGTTGTCGACGAAGAAAGCGTGCGGGCCGACCCAGCCCGTGATCAGCCTGTCGTCGCTGAGGTCTTCGAGAAAGGCGGCGGCGGCGGCGAGCTCGCGCTCGCGGGCTGCCGGGTCGCCCAGTTCGACGATGCCGTAGGCCAGCGCAGCGCGTAGACCGCTGCGACGCACCTCGGGCACGATCCTGTCCATCCAGAAATACTGGTCGGCGAAACAGGTCGTGCCGGTGCGGATCATCTCGGCGCACGACACCGCCACGCCGGCCGGGATCAGGTCGGGTGTGAGCACCTGCTCGAGCACGCGGATGGTGTTGAACCAGCCGTCGAGGGTGAACAGCGTGCGCCCCTCGGCGTGCCCGCGGAAGAGCGTCATCGGCGTGTGGGTGTGGGCGTTGACCAGCCCCGGCATGACCAGCCTGGGTCCGAGGTCGATCTCGACGTCGATGGCTCGCGAGCCTGGGGTGTAGATTGAGCCGATCTCGACCAGGCGATCATCCGCGACGATCAGGTAGCCGGGGCTGTGGATCGTATCGGCGGCATCCAGCGTGACGATCTGCTCGGCCCGGATCAGGCTCGTGGTCATAGGTCCCCCAGCTTGCGGATTGGCCGGATGCGTCTCGCAGCGCGGTTCACCGATCATAGCACGCCGGTAATCGCTCTTTGCCCATCGTCGGAGGTATTGCAGAGCAATCGCCTCACAACGGACGGGGACAAGCATTGTCTCGGATGTATGGATGCCCGGCTTGATCCGGCGAAATACGCCGGCCTGAGCGAAGGCGACGCGCACGTCATCCGCAACGCCGGCGGACGCGCCAGCGATGACGCCATCCGCTCGCTTGTGATCTCCTATAAGCTCCTCGGCACCCACGAGTTCTTCGTCATCCATCATACGGATTGCGGGATGGCGCTCTTCACCGATGAGATCATGTGCGATCTGCCGGGCAGCAGCCTGACGACGGCCACGGTCGATGCCGATGGCTGGCGCGACGTCGGGGCTGGGCCTGGCTCGGCAGCCGGCAACTACGTCAACTGGTTGACCTTCAAGGACCTCGCCGCCAGCGTGATCGAGGACGTTCAGCGAATTCGTTCCCACCCGCTTGTGCCCGCCGCAATCCCTGTGTATGGCTACATCTATGACGTGCGCACCGGGCGTTTGCACGAGGTGGCCGAAGCCACAGCCATCGGGCGCGCTGACTGAGCCCTCGATCGTCGTGTGCGCCGCCACGAGGCTGTGTCGAACGCTAACCGTTTCTGGTTGTGGGTTTGGCACGAGTCGTGGTACTAATTGAGAAAGCCCTGCTGTGTGCGTGATGTCGAGCGCGGGTCGACCACGTTTTAGAAAAGGGAGCCGGGCTTGTTTTGGGGCTGCGATAGACCCTTGTCCGCGGACCTGGGCCAAGGCAAAACCGAAACAGACGGATCCCGCCTGCAATACCCTTGCAGGTCGTCCACCGCCGCACACGGCACAGTGGGGATTAGCACGGACGACGCGCCGCTGACCTCAGCGGCGCGTTTTGTGTTTCGGCGAGCGCCCTGGCTTGGGCGATCCCATCGGCGAAACCCGCGGCGAAAGAAATCCGGGGCAGGCCGAGCCCGCACAGTAAGGGCTTGCCCGCGACGCCGAGTCGTGTTAAGATTATTGACAGTTTCAGAACGTACGTCCTTGAAACGTCGGCGTCCCCGACGTTTCGTTGTATATCGGCCCGGGTAACCCCGGCCGGCGCGACATAGGGTTATGAAGAGCGAACTTGCCCTGGCTTTCAACGAAGTCATCGAGAACAACAAACTCAAGCGCGAGATCATCATCGAGGCGCTTGAGAACGCCCTTGTGACGGCGTACCGCAAGTCGGTGAACGCCTCGGCCGCCCAGCACGTGGTGGCCAAGGTCGATCTCAACACCGGCCTGGTCAAGGTCTATGCCGAGAAAGAGGTGGTTGACTCGATCCTCGAGCCGAACACCGAGGTCTTGCTCGATGTGGCGCGTGAGGTCGACCCTGGCGCGCAGCTGGGCGACATCGTCACTGTCGAGAGCACGCCCAAGGATTTTGGCCGTATCGCGGCGCAGGCCGCCAAACAGGTCATCGTCCAGCGGTTGCGCGAGGCCGAGCGCGAGAGTCAGTATCAGGAATACGCCTCGCGCGAAGGCGATATCGTCAACGGCACGGTGCAGGCTGTCGGCTCGCAGTCGATCACGGTCGGCCTGGGCCGCACTGAGGCGACCCTGCCTCGCAACCAGACGATGCCCGGTGAGCGTTATTACGCGCACCAGAAGGTGCGTGCCTTTGTGCTCGAGGTCCGCAAGACCACGCGCGGCCCGCAGATCATCCTCTCGCGCACGCACAAGAATATGCTCCGACGCCTGTTGGAGTACGAAGTGCCCGAGATCTACAACGGCACTGTCGAGATCAAGTCGATCGCGCGTGAGCCAGGGCATCGCTCAAAGGTGGCCGTCGCGGCCCGCCAGGAGGGCGTCGACCCGGTCGGCGCCTGCGTCGGTATGCGCGGCGTGCGAATCCAGTCGATCGTCAAAGAGCTCAACGACGAGAAGATCGACGTCATCGAGTGGAACCCCGAGCAGGCGCAGTTCATCGCCAAGTCGCTCAGCCCGGCGCGCGTCACGGCCGTGTATCTCGACGATGACCCGATCGCCGGTCGCACGGCGATGGTCGTGGTGCCCGACGACCAGCTCAGCCTGGCGATCGGTCGCGAAGGCCAGAACGCCAGGTTGGCTGCCAAGCTGACCAATTGGCGCATCGACATCAAGTCGGTCACCGAAGCCGCCAACGACGGGCTCAATAAGCTCAAGAACGACGAAAAGTTTGCGGACTTCGCCGCGGCGCAGGCCGAGATGCTCAAGACCGTCGAGGGTATCCTGGCCCGCAAGGCCGAGGGCCGGCCGCTCCAGCCCGAGGAATATCAGTTGCTCGGCAAGGTCGTCGACCAGGTCGAGAAGCGCGATCAGCGCTCGAAGGCCGAAGACCGCGCGGCCAAGGCGATTCATGTCGCGCAGATCAAGGCCAGCATCCCGCGCTCGGCGCGCGCAACCACGCTCGCCGAATTGGGCATCGAGAACCCCCTGGCTCGCGTGTTGACCGATGGCGAGTATCGCACTGCCGGCGATCTGCTCGAGGTGCTGGCGCTCGACGAGAACCGGCTGTTGCGGCTGGACGGCTTCCGCTCGGACTATCTCGAGCAGGTCAAGTCGGCGTTGGCGGCTCGCACCTTCGAGCCCGATCCTGAGCCCGAGCCCGCCGCCGAACCGGCAGTAGCCGAGGTCGCGCAGCCCGAGGCTGACGCGGCCGGCGCCGCTCCGGCCGTGGCCCAACCGACTGGCGAAGCCGTCGCTGCTGAAGCGACCGAAGCCGGTGAAGGCGTCGCCGAGGATGCTGCCGAAGGCGCCGCAGAAGGCGATGAGGACGCAGGGTCGCTCGAGTTCAAGGATGACGCCCTTGGCGACGACGATGACGACGACGACAAGAAGAAGGGCGGCAAGAAGAAGGGCAAGAAGAGCAAACAGGGCGTCGAACTCACGTACGACGACGAACTGGGTGTGTACATCAAGACCAAGAAGCGCAAGGCCAGCCGAGCCGGCGATTTGTTTGAAGAGCCCTGATGCCCAAGCACATCCCGATCCGCACCTGTGTGGCCTGCCGAGAGACATCGGCAAAGCGCACGCTGGTGCGGGTCGTTCGAGGGGCGGATGGCCGGGTAACGGTCGATCCGACCGGTAAGGCAAATGGCCGCGGCGCCTACTTGTGCGCGCGCCCGGCCTGCTGGGAAAAGGGATTGAAGAGCGGCGTTTTGGGCCGCGCGTTGAAAACGGAAATCAGCGAGGCCGACCGGGCGGCTCTGACCGCCCACGGCGAACAGTATTCACATGACCCCGATGCCTGACGGCCGGCTCTTGAGGCGGCCGCCGAACATCAATCCACTTCGGCCTTTGCGCCCTCCCGCCTGAGCGACGCCGCTCGCCGGGTCGCGCGATGCCGAAGACGCCCCGAACGGCGGTCGAGGAGGTAGCGTATGAGCGACAACGGCGCACGAGTGGTGGAGCTCCCCAGCAGCGTCACGGTACGTGACCTGGCGGCCAAGATCAAAGCCAGCCCAATCGATGTCATCAAGTCGTTGATGAGCAACGGCGTGATGGCCAATATCAACCAGCAACTTGATTTCGATACAGCAGCGCTGATCGCCGGCGATCTGGGTTATGAAGCCAAGCCCGAGGTGACTGAGGTGGCCGAGGCCGAGGCCGTCGAGCAGGATACGCGCCCCGAGTGGAAGCGTCTGCTCGAGCGCGAAGACGCCAAGGACATGGTCGCCCGGCCGCCTGTCGTCACCATCCTCGGCCACGTCGACCACGGCAAGACATCGTTGCTCGACGTCATCCGCAAGGCTAACGTCGCTGCCGGTGAGGCGGGCGGCATCACGCAGCACATCGGCGCCTATCAGGTTCAGCGAGAAGGCCGCACGATCACGTTCCTCGACACGCCGGGTCACGAGGCCTTTACGGCCATGCGCGCCCGCGGCGCCCAGTCGACGGATATCGCGATCCTTGTGGTCGCGGCGGACGACGGTGTGATGCCGCAGACCCGCGAGGCCGCGGCGCACGCCAAGGCCGCGCAGGTGCCGATCCTCGTGGCACTCAACAAAATCGATAAGCCCAATGCCAACCCCGAGCGGGTCAAGCAGCAGCTGGCCGAGATCGGCCTGACGCCCGACGATTGGGGCGGCAACATCATGGTCGTGCCCGTGTCGGCCAAGCAGAAGACGGGCATCGACGACCTGCTCGAGGCCATCCTTCTGACGGCCGACGATCTGCCGACGATCAAGGCCAACCCCACTGCCAGCGCCACCGGCACCGTGCTCGAGGCCGAGCTCGACAAGTCGCGCGGCGTTCAGGCCACGTTGTTGGTGCAAAACGGCACGCTGCACGCCGGCGATGTCATCGTGGCCGGCACGGCCTTTGGCAAGATCCGGGCGATGGTCAACGAGAAGGGGAAGCCGATCCGCGAGGCCGGCCCGTCGACGCCGGTCAGCGTGATCGGCCTGAATGAGGTGCCGGTGGCCGGCGACCCGTATATCGTGGTCGGCACCGATCGCGAGGCGCGCACGATCGTGGGCGAGCGGAAGCTCGCGGTGCGCGAGGCCAAGAGCGAAGCCGTCAAGCCGACGAGCCTCGACCAGATTTTCGCCCGCTTCAAGGCCGGCGAGGCCAAGGAGCTCGTGCTGATCGTCAAGGCCGATGTCCAGGGCTCGCTCGAGCCGATCGTCAACTCGCTCAACAAGCTGAGCGCCGAGGGCGACGGACCGAAGGTCAACGTGCTCTATGCCGAGACCGGGGCGATCACCGAGAACGACGTCAACCTGGCCGTGGCCTCGAACGCCATCATCCTGGGCTTCAACGTCGCGCCCGAGAACGCGGCCAGCCGCGTCGCCGACACCCAGGGCATCTCGATCCGCCAGTACCAGGTGATCTATCGCCTGATCGAGGACGTCGAGAAGGCGCTCAAGGGCTTGCTTGGGCCGGAGTACAAGCCGATGACCATCGGCAAGGCCGAGGTGCGCGCGGTCTTCAAGATCCCCAAGATCGGCCTGATCGCGGGCTGCGTGCTACGCGAGGGCGAGGCCCGACGGAACGCCAAGGTGCGCGTGCACCGCGGTAACAAGGTCGAGCACGAAGGCGAGGTCGGTTCGCTCAAGCGCGAGAAGGACGACGTCCGCGAGGTCAAACAGACCGGCATGGAGTTTGGCGTCGGCGTCAAGGATTACGAGGCCGTTAAGGTCGGCGACATCCTGGAGTTCTTCGTCATTCAGCAAGTCAACTGACATTGGCGATGGGTGATTGGCGATTGCAGATCAATCGCCAATCACCCATCGCAAATCGTTTATGGCCAATCTTCTTCGACAACGGCGCGTCGCTGAGCGGATCCAGCATGAGATCGGGCAGATGCTGCTCTTCGATCTCAAGGATCCGCGTCTGGCGATGGTGTCGGTGACCCGCGTGACGATCGATCGCGAGCTGATGCAGGCCGACGTCTACGTCTCGGCGATCGTCGAAAACGAGGCCGAGCAGCGCGACGTGCTCGAAGGGTTGGCGCATGCGCTCGGGTTCATCCGCCGTGAGATCGGCAAGCGCGTGCAGCTGCGCCATGCGCCGGGAATCGCCTTTCACTGGGATCCAGGCCCCGAGAACCTCGATCATATCTCGAAGATCCTTGACGATCTCAAACGCGAGGGCGGGGCGTAGCGTGTCGTGAGCGTCCCCGTGCCGACCCCCGCCGACTTCGCCGCTGCCCGGAAGCGTCTCGAGCGCGCGCAACGCGTGCTGCTCCTGACCCATCTCGGGCCCGACAGCGACGCGATCGGCTCGTTGCTGGGCGTGGCGCATCTGCTGACGGCGATCGGCAAAACCGTCGTCTCGGCCTGCGTCGACCCCGCGCCCGAGTACACGCGGTTTCTGCCCGGGATCGAGACCCTGACCCGGGATCCCTCCGGGGCGTTCGATCTGGTCATGTCGCTCGATGCCGCGGATCTCGGCCGGCTGGGCGCACTCGGGCCGCGATACCAGTCCGAGATCCAGATCGTGATCGACCACCACTTCACAAACCCGGGTTTCGGCGCGATCAACCTGATCGATCCGCAGGCCGCTTCGACTGCCGAATTGGTGGCTGCGCATGTCGCCGATCTGGGCCTGACGCTCAATGCCTCAGCCGCGGAGTGTCTGCTGGCCGGGATCGTCGGTGATACGCAGGGCTTCCGAACGGCGAGCACCACGCCTGCGACGCTGGGCATCGCTCAGCAACTCGTGACAGCCGGCGCCGATCTCAGCCGCACGATCGACCTTTCGCTCCATACACGCTCGTACGCGGCTATCCGGTTGTGGGGTGAGGGGCTCAGCCGATTGAAGCTGCAAGACGGGATCGCCTGGGCCGTGCTACCCATGGCGGCGCGGCGCGCGGCGGGTTACGGCGGCAATGGAGACGCGGATCTGATCAACCTGCTGAGCACCGTGCGCGAGGCGCGCGCTGTCGTGATGCTCACCGAACGCGCTGACGGTCGGGTCAAGGTCAGCTGGCGCTCGCGGGTCGGCATCAATGTCGGCGCGCTGGCCGCCACGTTCGGCGGGGGCGGGCACGCCCAGGCCGCCGGAGCCGAGGTCGATGGGCCTCTTGAAGAAGCCGAGAAACGTATCCTGGCCGCGACGCGCCAGATCCTCGCCTGAGCCCCCGCGCTAATCACCGTGGGGACCCTGAAGTCAAGCCCTCCTATGCCCGAACGAATCATTTTCGACACGGATCCGGGCGTCGACGACGCCATGGCCCTGTATTTCGCGTTGCGCTCGCCCGAGCTCGAGATCGTCGGATTGACGACCGTGTTCGGCAACGGCCCGGTCGACCTGACCACGCTCAATGCGCTCCGGCTGCTCGAGATCGCCGGCCGGCCCGACATCCCCGTGGCGCGTGGCGCCGCCGGGCCGCTGAGCGGCGTGTTTCATCATGGCGCAGGCGTCGTGCATGGGGTTGATGGGCAAGGCGACGTTTTTCTGCCTGACCCACAGACCAGGCCTCTACCGGTTTCCGCCGCTGACTTCATCGTCGAGCGGGTTTTGGCTGAACCCGGCGCGCTGACCTTGCTGGCCGTCGGCCCACTGACCAACCTGGCGCTTGCCCTTGAACGCGAACCGCGGATCGCCGGCCTGGTGCGCCGGGTGGTCCTGATGGGCGGAAACGCTTTTGTGCCAGGCAACATCACGCCGGCTGCCGAGGCTAACATCTACAACGATGTCGAGGCCGCAGATCGTGTCTTCGCCGCTGACTGGCCGGTGACCATGATCGGCCTGGATGTCACCCAACGCACTGTGATGAGCGCGACTGATCTGGGTCGCTATGCCGCCGCCGATAACGCACTGGCTGCGCATCTCGCGCGGATCACGCCGTTTTATCTCAACTTCACCCGCGGTAACGACGGGATCGACGGGATCTTCGTCCACGATTCGACAGCCGTGGCCTACCTGGTGTGCCCCGAGGCCTTCACGATCCAGAGGCATCGTGTGCGCGTCGAGACGCAGGGCTTTGCCAGCGGCAAGACCTGGCCCGCACGCAGCGGCGTGTACGGCGGCGACGCCTGGGATGGCCGACCCGAGGTCGAGATCGCCGTGGCTGTCGATGGCGCACGCACTGTTGCGCTAGAGCTGGCGCGGGTCTGTGGAGATCGCGAATGAGCGTCTCCAATGGCCTGATCTTGATCGATAAGCCAATCGGCCCAACGTCGCACGATGTCGTGGCCAAGGCGCGCCGCGCGCTGCGCGAGAAGCGTATCGGTCATGTCGGCACGCTCGACCCGCTGGCGAGCGGTCTGCTTGGCCTGCTCGTCGGCGCCGCGACGCGGCTGAGCGAGTATCTTGTCGAAAAAGACAAGCGCTATCGGGCTGTCGTGCGCTTTGGCCGCGCGACAACGACCTACGACTCCGAGGGCGAGGCGACACTCGAAACCGGCAGGGCGCCCGAACTGGCCGAGCTCGAAACCGCGCTGGCCGGGTTCCGTGGACTTCAGCAGCAGCGGCCGCCGGCCTATTCGGCCATCAAGCGCGACGGGCAGCGCGCCTATGCCCTGGCGCGACGCGGCGAAGAGGTCGTTCTCGAGCCCCGACCCGTGACGATCCATTCGCTTGACCTCGAGTCGTGGGAATCGCCGGATGCCGTGCTTGCCGTGCACTGTTCGTCGGGCACCTACATCCGCTCGTTGGCCCATGACCTTGGCCAGGCGTTGGGCTGCGGCGCGCATCTGGCAGGGCTGCAGCGCACCGCAGTCGGGCCCTGGACGCTCGCTCAAGCAAGCGCGTTGAGCGATCTCGAGTCCGGTACGGCGCCCATCCTGCCGATGGATGCGGCTTTGCCCGATTGGCCGAGGGTCGATCTCGATGCCGAAGCCGCACGGCGGATCTGGCACGGCAACACAGTGCCGCTCGCGCCGAAGTGGTCGGATCCCCTGGCGCGTGCGTATAATCCCGCGGGGATCTTCTTCGCGATTTTGCGCGCCGACCCGGAACACGGTGTCTGGCGTGCCGACAAGGTCTTGTTGGACCCGGCGTGAGACCGGGCTGCCCGGGTCAACCCGGCCGGGCCGCCCGGGTTGACCCGGCGATTGATCGAGGTGGTCTGTGCAGGTCGTGGCTTCGTTATCGGAATTGCAGATCGAACAAGATACCGCCTGTGTGGCGATCGGCGCCTTCGATGGCGTGCATCTTGGCCACCAGGCTTTGCTCGGCGCCATGGCGGCGCGCGCGCGAGCGGCGGGCTGCGCGGCGATCGCCGTGACCTTCGAGCCGCACCCCGCTGTCTTCTTCCGCGGGCTGCAAGAGTCTTTCTATCTGAGCACCCAGGCCGACAAGGCCCGGCGAATCGCGGCTCTCGGGCTGGATGCGCTTGTGGTGCAGGCCTTCAACGCGGCCTTCGCCGCGACCCCGGCCGCGAGCTACGTCGACGCTCTGTTGACCCAGACGCGGATGCGCGAACTCACCTGTGGCGCCGACTTTGCGCTCGGCCATAACCGTGAGGGCAACGTCGACTACCTGCGGCGCGCCGGCGAGCGGCTTGGGTTCGGGGTTCACGTCGCCGAGCCTGTGGTCGTCGAGGGCGCCGTCGTCTCGAGCACGCGGGTCCGTCAGGCGTTGCGCGCTGGTGCGGTGTCCGAGGCGACGCGTCTGCTCGGGCGCCCGTTCGAGCTATCGGGCGTCGTCGTCGCCGGCAAACAGCGCGGGCGGACGATCGGGATTCCGACCGCCAACATCACGGTGGCCGATGAGATCGCCGCGCCGGCTGTGGGGGTCTATGCGGCGCTAGCGGCGCTTGAAGATGGGACCCGGCTGCAGGCCGTCGTCAACATCGGTTTTCGCCCGACGTTCAACGGCGCCGAGCCCCGCCCAACCTGTGAGGCCCATTTGCTCGCGTTCAGCGGCGATCTCTACGGTCAAGTTGTTCGATTGTCGTTCGTCGAACGTCTGCGGGGCGAGCACAAGTTCGAGGGGGTGGACGCCCTGGTCGCCCAGATCCGGGCCGATATCGTTGCCGCTACGGCGATCCTCTCGCCGCAGGCTGGCGGCTGAGACCAAACAGGAGGAGCAGCGATGCGCTTGCAAGGCACGACGCTGATCAAGGCCGATCGTCAGACGGTCTGGGATTACATCACCGACGGTGAGAAGGTCGCGCAATGCGCACCGGGCGTCGAGAAGATCGACGTCATCGAGCCACGGCGCAAGTTCAAGGCCGTGCTCTCGGTCGGATTTGGCAGCGTGAAGGCTCGCTTCAACGCCGACATCGAGTTCACCGAGCTTGAAGCGCCCAACCGGGCTGTGTTCAGAGGGCGGGGCGTGTCTTCGGCCGGCGTCGGCGACGCCACGGCCGAGATGGTGTTGAGCGATGCTTCCGATGCTCAGGTCGCTCTGGATTGGACAGCCGACGTGAACCTCGGCGGGACACTGGCTTCGTTGGCGGCACGGCTGATGGGGCCAGTCACGCAAAAACTCAGCGCGCAATTCTTTGAGTGCATGAAAACCCGGATCGAAGCCTGAGTCTACCCATTCCTCTGGTCAACCAAAACGAAGGGAGGCTGGNNAATGGGATGGCGCGGCTCTCAGCCCAGGAACATGCAGGCGATGGTGATCGCGACGGTGATGCCCAGGGCGATGGTCAGCGGCAGCGCGCGGGTGTAAATGTTGAAAGCGATCATTCTTGCACCTTCTCGCCGCGCCCATCCTTGATGTCTACAGGTAATGAACCTGGGCGCGTGCTTGAATGGTCAGAGTGTAGGCCGACCGCGTCCCTGAGTCAGTAAGCCCGACGTGAAGGCAGGCCGTCTTTACGCTAGATTCAACAGCCTTCAAAAATGCGTAAAAGACGGATGAAACGGCCTGGGCCGCGGCGTGGCGCAGACCGGGCACGTGATCCTCGAGTTGGAAAACCGCTTGTGATACGCGAGGACTCTTTGATGATTCCTCGGGATCTGGGCGGATTACAGTCAACTCGAGAGCATCATGGAAACAGTTGGAACACTCCGAATCATTCCACCACAACTCACGGCCGCCGCTCACCGACTGAAGGCGTTGGCGCGTGGGCCGCTTCATCAGACATGCCGGAGCCTTCAGGCCGATCTGCGAGAGCTGCAGGCCGTATGGTCTGGCCCGGCACAGACCGCCTTTGACGCGGCCTTTCCCGAAGCGATCAGCCGCTGGCTGTCCAACGCTGCCGACGATCTTGACCGCCAGGCTGACTATCTCATTGCGGCTGCCCAGGCTTATACGTCGCTTGAAGGACGTTTGATTGGCGGTGAACCCACCGGTGCGCTGTCGCCAGGGAAACCTCCGGGTCTGGCCCGGCCGCGTCGTGAGGAACCGCCCGTCGAGGACCACGCCGGGCATCTCTACGTGATCGTCCCCGGCGACACATTGTGGTGGATCGCCGTGCGCCATGGCACCACGGTAGAGGCTTTGCGCGCCGCCAATGGCATCGAGGGCCACTTGATCTTTCCGGGTCAGAAACTTGTGATCCCGGCCGCAGCTGCCGAGACGCCACATCCCATCCCTGCACTGGCGTCCGGAACAGTGGTCGTGCGCAGCGGCGATACGCTCTGGGGCCTGGCCCTGGCGCACGGCACGACTGTCGCGGCGCTGCGTCAGGCGAATGGGATCGTGGGCGATCTCATCTTTCCGGACCAGGTCCTGCGCCTGACGCCCGGTTCGACGGCGCCACCGAGCCCGAGCGCGCCGCCGTCGCCAGACCTATCGGCTGGGGCCCCTGAACTGCTTCCGGAGCCCTACCTGAGCGGGTACGGCTGGCTCTCCCATACGGGGCACTACGCCGTCGATTTGAACACGCAATCAACCGACAAGACGCTGCGCGCGCCATACGCAGGGACGCGCATCGTCGCCGATCCGTGTCCGGCGTGCACGGCCGATGGCTCGATCACGGGACAACTCCCGGCCGGGACGACTTTTGCGCCCGAAAACAACTGGGGTTATGGTGCGGTGGCGATCGTCGAGACCCGGGCCGAAGACCTGACGATCGAACAACGCTCAGATCTGGCAGAGCGAGGCGTTGCGGTCGAAGCCGGCCAGTCGCTGTACATCCTCACCGCGCACCTGCAACCCGACACGGTGACCGGGGCCGGCGCGGCCCTGGAGGCCGGCGATCCGATCGCGACGCTCGGCACCTCGGGCAATTCCACGGGCCCACATGTACACGTCGAGGTCGCCGTCGCGCCCGAGGGATTGCGCCCGGCCGAGGGCCAGAACAGCGCGTCGTTTTGGATCGGCACGATCGTGGGCGTTCGGAACGGTGCGGCAGCGCAAGGCACACGGGTCGACCCGACGCCGGTCTTCGTCGCCGCCCCATAGGGTTGGGCTCAGAACCGCGTTTTTGATTCGGGCAGGTGCCAGATCGGGCCGATCAGGCCGAAGCGTGCGAAAAGGGCGCGGGCTTCATCTGTCGTCCACTTTGTCCAGTCGGGGCTGAGGTGTCTGCCGTACCAGACACGCGCGAAGGCCCAGATCCGTTCGATGGGTTGGACGTCGCCACGCGCGATCCCGTGCCGACGGCTCCAGTCGTCGACCTGATCCCCATCCTCGAACAGCAACATGGTGCTACAGGTGTAGATCACGTTGTCCCAGGCCTGCATCATCGGCACCGGGAAGTGGACGACGAAGTCGGTGTCGATCAAGCGGCCATCCTGGAGGCGAATATCGACCTGACGGCCGTTCGCGCCAAGCGTCGTCGTGATCGTCAAATCGCGGTCGAGAAGGGCGGCCGCCCCGAGCGAGCACCAGGCGCAGTTGCCCCACCACTCGTTGTCTCCGGCGCGTAAGAGAAATGGGGTGGGCGCCAACGAGAAGGGGTGGATGACCCAGATCTTTGGCGTGTGCGGATGGAGCACGACGCCGTGATCGTCAGCCAGCGACTTGAGGGCGACGATCATCTCGTCGGTCGACACGCCGAAGTTTTCGGCGAGCCCGTCGACCTCGGGCGCCACGCCGTGATCGATGATGTGACGCAGGATGGCGCTATGCAGTTGCCCATGTGTTAGCTGTGGGTAGTCCATGTCGATACCTCGCACCATGCGTGGCCAGTCGACTCTCACCGCACCGTGATCGTCACCCGTTCGCTTTGCGTGACGTTGCCGGCGCCGTCGAAGACGCGGATGAAGAATGTGTGCGTTCCCGGGCCGCCGATCGGCCAGCGTGTGGAGTAGGGGGCCGTCGTGGCCGACGCGAACTCGCGGTCGTCGGCATAGAAGGCGACGCGGGCGACCGAGAGGTTGTCGCTCACCTGCGGCTGAAGCACGACTGTCTCGCTCTGGCTCGAGTCGACCACGGCATCTTGCGCCGGGGCCAATAACTGCGCGACCGGCGCGATGTTGTCGATTGTCACAGGCACGGCCGCCGTATCGAGGATCGGAGGTTCACCAGCCGGGTCATTGCGGGCGACGATCAGCTGCAGCGTATAGATGCCGTCGAGGCCGCTCGTGTCCCACAACCCGATCGGTGCGCCCTCGAGCGGCGTTGTGATGTCGGGCGTGATCGCCGTGAAGGCCTGCGGGTACAGGCCGCGCCCGATCTGCAATCGATAGAACGCGAAACCGTCGCCGCGCGCCGTGCCCGAGATCTCGACGGTTCCGCGCAGTGTGTCAAAGGGTTGGGGGCTGGCCAGGATGGCATTGCCGCTGGCCAAACACGTGCCGCCGACCGAATCGTATTCCGCCGGCGGCTGCGGCACCTGGCTTTGCGCCGCCCAATCGGCGGCCTCGGGTGGGAGCACCTGAAAGACGCGGGCTTCAACCAACTCGGGTGGCGTACAGGCTGTGGCGCGCTTGCCGGTCTCGCGGTTGATCATCACAGGCTGCCACTGGTTGTCGGGCGTGGTCGGTGCCGTGCCCTGCAGAAAGACCTCTTCGCGCACGCGCGGGCAGTGTTCGGTAGGGAGCAGGCCCGAGGTCTCGCACACCCGGACTCGTTCGATCCCGGCCGGCTGGGTCCAGCCGATTAGCGGCAGGCTCTGCGTCGCATGGGTCATCAACGCATGCCAGATCGGGGCGGCGCCTGTCAGGCCGCTGACGCCCTTCATCGGGGTGTTATCCGCATTGCCGACCCAGACCCCGATCGCCAGTTGCGGCGTGTAGCCGATCGTCCAGTTGTCGCGGAAGTCGTTGGTCGTGCCGGTCTTGGCGGCGGCCGGGCGGCCGGGAAGGTAGAGCGGGTTGTCGCGCCCGAACGCCGCGGTTCGCGCGTTGTTGTCCGAGAGGATGTCGTTGATCAGGTAAGCCAGTTCGGTGCTCAAGATCGGCTGCGTCTGCGGCGATTCATAGGCGTAGAGCACGTCGCCGTCGGCGTCTTCGATGCGCAGGATCACGGCGGGGTCGAGCTGACGAAAGCCCGGCTTTTGTCGATCGGTCGGCACCGACTGGCCGGCCATCACGCCGTTGTTGGCGAAGACGCTGTAGGCATAGGTCATATCGAGCAGCGTCACCTCGCCGCCGCCCAATGTCAGCGCAAGCCCATACTGGCCAGTCTCGAGCGTGTCGATGCCGAGGCGATGCGCCAGCCGTACGACGTTGTCGATGCCGACCCGGTTCATCAGATCGACGGCCGGGATGTTGTAGCTGCGTTGCAGCGCCTGGCGCAGGCTGACCGGCCCATGGAACTTTCGGTCATAGTTCTCGGGCGCATACACGCCGCCCTCGGCGGTCGTGAAATTCATGGGGATGTCGAGCAACATCGTCGCCGGAGCATAGTTCAAGCGCAACGCCTCGACATACGTGAATGGCTTGAACGACGAACCCGGCTGGCGCAGCCCATCGATCGCGATGTTGAAAGCGCCGTCGATGTCCGCGTCCCAGTAGTCTGCCGACCCGACAAGCGCCAGGATCTCGCCGCTGCCGGGTCGCAAGACCAGCACGGCCCCGTTGGTGACGTGATAATCCTGCCCGGCCTGCTCACGGGCCAGTTCCGGTAGGAAGGCTGCGGCCGTGCATTCAGCGGCGGTGCCGGCGATACCGCCCTCCGCATTGACGACTGTGCCGGCCGGCGCGCCCGAGAGGCGCGTGATCTGCGTGCGCAGCGTGCATTCGGCCTGGCGCTGAAGCGGCAGATCGAGCGTTGTGATAACACGCAGACCGCCGCGGTTGACAAGATCCTGGCCGTCATACCCGGCTTGAGACAGCAATTGCTCGGCCTGAGCGCGGGCCGTCACGCTGAAGTGCGGAGCGATTATGTCGTAGCGCTGGACAGGCTCGCGCACGGTTAACGGCTCGGCGCGGGCAACCTCGGCCTGCTCGGCCGTGATGAACCCCTCGCGCACCATGACTTCGAGCACCACCTCGCCGCGGCGTTGCGACTCCTCGGGGTCGGTGGCCGGGTTGATCCCCGGCGACTGCGGGATCGCAACAAGCAACGCGGCCTCGCCCAGCGTCAGGTCCTCAGCGTGCTTGCCGAAGTACACAAGCGCTGCGGCGTCGATGCCGTAGGCCAGGTTGCCGTAGAAGTTCGTGTTGAGATACCACTCCAGGATCTGCTCCTTGGCGTACAGGCGCGTGATCTCGGCCGCCAGCAGGATCTCGCGGACCTTGCGCGGGTACGATTGCACCGTGCGTTCCTCGGGCGCGATCAGCGTGTTCTTGATCAGCTGCTGCGTGATCGAGCTGCCGCCCTGCACGGGCCCACCCTGGAGATTCGACACGAGCGCGCGCGAGATCCCGTACAGGTCATAGCCCGGATTGGTGAAGAAGGTCTTGTCCTCGAGCGCCACTGTGGCGCTGATCACGGCCAGTGGCAGGTCGCCGATCGCCTTGTACTGCCGGTCGCCGCCCTGCGGATCGATGACCTCGTAGAGCAGCACCTGCCCGGTGCGGTCATAGAAGCGCGTGGTCTGAAAGAACAACGGGTTGTCGGGGCTGAAAACCGCCTGCAGCCGATCGGCGGGCGGCAGGTCGCGGGTGAAGTAAGCGTAAGTCGCGGTGATGGCGCTGACAACAAGCGCGATCACGGCCACGACGGCCAGCGAGGTCGTCAGCAGGGCGCTGGCCGCCCAGCGCTGCGCCCGCGCAGCGCCCTGGCGGACGCGTAGCTCGCGGAGCTGTCGGCGACGGACGATGGCATAAGCGCGCGGCATCCGGTAATTCTATCCTTTGGGATGATCGGCGCCATCGTGGGCGTGGGGCGTGGACGGACACCTTGTCAGTGTGCGATTCTTTGCCGCGGATTACGCGCAATCCTCAGCAAAAACGTACAACGCGGGCTCGCACACGAGGGCCGGCGAGGTCAGGCGGTCTTTTCGGCGACGAGCCAGTGCGAGAGGCCGAGGACGTTGAGCGGCGTGGACTCGGCCGTGTGCAGTGCTGTGCGGAGCAGGCGTCCGAATCGGCCGAAGCGATGGATGAGGTTGTCGTAGGCGCCAAAGATCCGGGTGTGGCTGACGATGCGCAGGGGCAGCCCGGCGAAAAGCCGCCGCAGCCCGTGGCCTGTGTAGACGCGGACGTGAGGCGCCAGGCGATCCCGCAATGAGTTGGGCAGGTAGTTCACCAGCGGGATGTTGCCAAAGACGTAGTTGCCGCGCCAGTACACGCCGTGCTGCTCGACCGGATACCAGCGGTTCGGGCAGAAGAGCAACAGCCGCCCCCCCGGACGTAACACGCGCGCGATCTCGGTCAGTGCGGCGCGATCGTCTTGGACGTGCTCGATCACCTCATTCGACAGCACTGCGTCGAAGCTGGAGTCGGCGTAGGGCAGTCGCTCGCCGGCGGCGTTGACGAGGAGTTCCAGCCCGAGCTTGCGCGCACCCTCGGCCGCGCGTTCGCGCTCGTATTCGAGGCCATGGCTGTAGGGTGTGTCGGCCAGGAGCTTGTGGACGTACAGGCCAAGGCCGCTGCCGTCATCCAGGATGCGACTGCGCGGGCCGAAGTCGGCCGGGAGCGCCGCGCGGATCAGGGCGAGGCGGCGGTCCTGGCCGGCGCGCCAGACGTAACTCGGTTCGCCGCGCTCGGCGGCCAGGTCGGAGGGCATCCGGGCATTATAGCGAGACGTAGAACCATTCAGGGTCGCCCACGTCGAGCGCATCGATCGCGCCGCAGCGCCTGAAGCCGAGCCGATCGAGCAGCGCCTGCATCGGGGTGTTCGAAGCATTTGTCGAAGTGAAGAGCTTCGCCGTTCGGCACTCGGAGCGTGCGTGGCGCATCAGGGCCGAACCGACACCTGCCCGGCGTCGGGCCGGGTGGACGACCAGCAATTCGACAAAGCCATTGTTGAAGAATCGGTGATGCAACAACGCGTAGCCCAACAGCTGCGAACCATCGGCGGCCACGAAAGCCTGTCGGTCGACGATCGCGTGGGCGACATCAGCCAGGCGTTGCGGATCAGCCTCGATGATCGGGTCCACCTCAGCCAGGCCGGCGAGATCTGCGGGGTCGGCGTTTCGGATGTGCATGAGCCCAGTGTACGACCGGGTGGCGCGTCGTTGGTTAGAAAAACCCGG
The DNA here is from genome assembly GCA_002455335.1 of Anaerolineales bacterium UBA6663. GTDB lineage: Bacteria > Chloroflexota > Anaerolineae > Anaerolineales > UBA6663 > UBA6663. The sequence continues at coordinate 19,561 of DKKP01000005.1, forward strand.
CGGATTTTCCGAAGGCGATTTCTAGAACGCTTGATTTTCCAAGAAATCCATTGACACCTGTCAGGTCCAAGGTTAGAACCATGCCGGCAGGTTCCCGGGGCTTGGCGGTAAAATCTACCCCTTATGCGCAAGCGTCGTGTCGCCTCCCCGTGGCCTCTGGCCATCGCCGCCCTGATCGTGGGCTTGTTGCTGTTGATTTCGGTCGCCGGGCTCTACCTGTATCAGACCAGCGACGCCGTGTTCTTCCGCGTCCAGCAGGCCCAGGCCGATCTCTACGCGGCGATCAATCCCCAGGCCGAGAACCTCCCGACGGCCGTGGCCGGGGCCACGCGCATTGCGCCACGCACGCCCGGCGTTGACCCAGAGCTCGCCAGCGACCTGGCCGGCGGGTTGCCCGCCAGCACGGCCACGCCGCCGGCCCCCACAGCCAGCCCGACCCTCGGACCAACAGCGACACCTTCGTTTACGCCCACGCCCAGTCCATCGCCCACGCCGCTCCCTGCAAAGGTCGAGTTGGGTGACTTTCGCTATGAAGCGCAGAAGTTCAACAACTGCGGCCCGGCCTCGCTTGCCGTCAACCTGAGCTACTGGGGCTGGGTGGGCACCCAGGACGACACAGCCGCGGTGATGAAGCCCAACCGCGAAGATAAAAACGTCTCGCCGATCGAGCTGTACAACTACGTCTCGACCATCGGCTTCAACGCCTATATCCGCAACAACGGCACTGTCGAGCTCCTCAAGCGCTTCATCGCCGCCGGTTATCCCGTCCTGGTCGAGAAGGGCCTGCAATGCGGGCCCGACGAGGGCACCCGCTGCGAAGGCTGGTTCGGGCACTACTCGGTCTTCAGCGGCTACGACGACAGCCGCCGCGTCTTCATCATCCAGGATACGTTCCGCGGCGCCAACAAGACCGTGGGCTATGACGAACTCATGACGCTCTGGCGCTCGTTTAACTACAACTACACGGTCGTGTTCCCGCAATCGCCCGAGCGCGAGGCCGAGGTCGTGCAGTTGCTCGGCAACGCAGTAGATCTCGAGGTCAACTACGACGAGGCATTGGCCCGCGCCCGGGTCGATGTGGCCGATACGGCGCTCAAGAACCAGGACCTGGCGTTTGCCTGGTTCAACGTCGGCACAAACCTGCATTACACCCAAGACTACGCGGGCGCGGCCGAGGCCTACGACAGGTCGCGCGAATACGGCCTGCCCAAGCGTATGCTGTGGTATCAGTTCGGCCCCTACCGCGCGTACTACTTCACCGGCCGTTATCAGGATGTGATCGACCTGGCCACCGCCGCCATCAATGCCACGCCCAACCCTGGCCTCGAGGAGGCCTACTACTGGCGCGGTCAGGCCTATGAGGCGCTCGGCGAGTATACAAAGGCCATCGAGGATTACCGCACATCGCTGCTCAAGCGCCCCGGCTACAAGCTGCCCACCGACGGCCTCGCGCGGCTCGGCGCCGCCCCCTGAGTTCACCGCATCCCCTCGCCTGATTCCGTTGTACGATGAAGAGGTGAACTCCTGCTGCGCGCACATCCCCGGGCGCGCGGCCCTGACTGCGTGCGAATCCGTGGTCGCCGGTCGCCAGCGCCGACCGACGATGCACCCCCCCATCCCCGCGGGCGCGAACCGATGCGGAAAGGAGTCGCACCATGTCCGCGATCACCATCTCACGCGAGATCGGTAGCCAGGGCGATGAGATCGCCGCGCAGGTGGCTCTGGCCCTCGGCCATCACCTTGTCGATCGCCGATTTATCGGTTCGATCTTGAGCCAGTATGGTCTCGTCGAGTTCGACCAGGAGTACCAGACACTGCCCGGCTTCTGGCAACGGTTCGACGCGCAACGTGAGCAACGCCGCGACCAGATGGTCGCCATGCTCAATCAGGTCATCCAGGCCGTGGCTCGCCATGGCAACGTCGTGATCGTCGGGCGCAGCGGCTATGTGGTGCTGGCCGGGTTCGCCGATGTGTTGCACGTGCGCCTGCAGGCGCCGCAGGCGGTGCGGATCGCCCGGGTGGCCGTCTCTCAGGGGCTTTCCGCAGCACAGGCCGAGGACGCCGTACAAACCAGTGACCTGGTCCGCGCGACCTTCGTCGAGGATTTCTACGACGTCTCCTGGGAGGCCATCCACGCCTTCGATTTGATCATCAACACGGGCCAGATCGCGCCGCAGCGGGCCGTGGCCTGGATCTGCGATGCCGCCCGGGATCTCAAGCGCGCGCCCGAGCTCGGCCGACCGACCCTGGGCACTCTGAGCGTCGATCCTGTGTTAGGTGCCGCGGTCGCTGAGGCGTTACACTGTGAGCGCGTCCATGCGTAGGGCCGGCGGACGCCCGCATAGCTTTCAGGTCCAGGGTGGGGGATAGCAATGACGAGCCAGATCGATTTGACGTCCGTCCGACGCCTGCTGCGGTTCCCGTTCGCCGGGTCAGGGGCCACAAACCAGTTCGTGCTGGGAGCCGCGATCCTGGTGGTCGGCGCGTTTGTGCCGATCCTGCCGGGGCTTTTCGTGGCGGGTTATCTGTTGCGTGTCATGCGGGACGCGATCGAGGATGAGCCATTGGGCATGCCGGCCTGGACGGACTGGGGCGAATTGCTTGTCGATGGGCTAAAGGCAACGCTCGCCGCGTGGATCTATCTGCTCCCGGGCCTCGTCGCGTTCATGGCCGGCATGATCGCGTACTTTGTCGCCGTGCCGCTCTCGATCGGGTTCGGTTCGCGCCCAGGCTCGGGCGGCGACGGGGCCTTCGTGCTCCTCCTGTTCGCCGGCATGGGACTGATGTTCCTGGGGATGTCGATCGGATCGTTTCTGTCGCTTGTGGCCAGCGTACCGCTCCCTGTCGCGCTGGCACGCCTCGCCGCCGAACGCCGGTTCGGGGCTGCCTTCCAGTTCGGGGCGATCCATCGGACGATCCGGGCCGATGCGTGGGGGTACCTCGCTGCCTGGGTGTTGCTATTCGGTGTCGGTGGGCTGGCGTATGTGGCGTACGTGGCGATCTACTTCACCTGGATCCTGTGTTTCATCGCGCCTTTTCTCTTGCTGCCCATGTACTTCTACGCGCTCCTGGTCGCGGCCGCGGCGTTTGGGTGCTTCTATCGCGAAAGCCTTTCAGCGACCGCGTTGGCCGCGACCCCGGTAACAGAGGAGGCCGCGCCAGGGCAGGCCGTCGCGGAGGTGTGAGATGACCCGTTGGGTGCCCTCAACGCAGACCTCGGCCTGGGTTGCGCTCCTCGCCGGGGTCCTGCCGCTCTGGCTGCTCGGGTTGGCGGTGTCGCTTGAGGGTTTCCCGGCGCCGCCCGTCCCACCGGTCGTCGGCCTCACGGCGTTCTTGCTGGCGCTGATCCTGGGAGGCGTGGCGCTGTGGCGCGGCTGGCTGCGGCCGGAGATCGCGGTCATCGGCCTCTTCCCCTTGCTGCTGGTGCCGTTGTTCGACGAGATCACGACGACCTACAAAACGCCGTTCATCTTTGCCTGTGCCGCGCTCCTCTCGGCCGCCATCGGCGGCTTGCAGGCGGCACGGCTGCCTCGTGTCTGGCAGGGCGCGCTGCTCCTCGCTGCAGCCGTGTTGACCCTGGCCCTGGCCGGGCACGCCGTCGCCAACTTCTGGGATCTGACCGCCCGGCTCGGCTATCACGAGTGCTTCCCGGATGCGTTTGGGTGCGCGCCGCTCCCGGCCGATGCGCCGCCCTGGTGGGCTCTGTTTTTGTTCTGAGGGATCGATCGCCGAGCGCCGCTGCAGCGAACTGGGCCGGAGACATCTCTCCGGCCCAGGCTGTGCGAGCAGCCGGCCGCCCTTACGGGATTTGATCCAACTCGCTCTGAAATGTGGGATCGTCGGCGACGCCATTCAGCAATCCGCCGAGCAGATCGTCCAACGCGGCGCCGCTCGTGTCGCTCTGAATCACGGTCGCGGTCGGCGCAGGTGCCGTTGCGGCGGGCGCCGTCGGGGCTGTCGCGTCGGTCGGGAAAGGGGTGGGAGCGGCTGCCGCCGTGTTCACGGGGGCGGCTATCGGCTCAACGGCCTGCGCGGGCGCCTCGGTCGGTGCGGTCACTGGCGCTGCTGCAGTGAACGTGGCTGCCGGCGGCGCTTCATCGCCGTTGGGGCGCAAGCGACCACAACCGGTCGCAAACGCGGCAATCGATACCCACAGGAAGAGCACAGGCCAGGATTGAGTTCGTGTTTTCATAATGAGACCTTGCGTGACGAACGGGGTCCCGTGTCACGGGGCCCCGTTCGTCCTGGAACAGGTGTGTCTGCTGCGTTCGATCAGGGCTCGACGGTCAGGCCATTGGCCTCGCGAAAGTCTTTGACCGCCTGGCGCAGCGTGAAGGTGGCGTTGTAGATCCGCACCCGGGCCTGACCGAGGGCCGAGCCTGCATCGGCCAGCGTCAGCCGCGCCGCAGGCACATCCGTGACCTTGCCCGCGTCGTCGAAGCCGCTGTGCGTGTTGAGCACCGTCACGGCCTGATCGTGAAAGACGCGCGCCTCGGCGATTTGCGTCTTGTACGAGGCCAGCGCGGCTTCCAGCGCGCTTGTGTCGAGCCCGGCGGCCTTTTTCTCGTCGATGTACGCCTGGGTTGTCGCGGCGGCTTCATCCGCACGCGCCAGGTTATCGGCCTGGCCTTCGCTCCAGTTGACCGCACGCTGGTACAGGCGCTCGAGGCGCTGCTGCCGGATCTCGGGCCGGGTCAGCTCCGACGGCGTCGACGTCGGGCCATCCTGCGCATAGGCCGGGGTGACGTTGACGATCACGAGGCCGAGCGCCAGCGCGCCGGTGGCCAGACCGGTCAGAAGTTTGCGGGAGAGCGGATTGAGGTTCATGGGTGTGTGCTCCTTGTGTATGCGACCTTGAACACAGGGTAGGTCTCGGCTGTCAGCGGCGTTCGGTGAGGATGTAAGAGCCGTGTAAACTGCTGGGACGCCAAGGAGTTGAATTTCCATAATGAAAACCCTGTTCCGGGCCTCCCTGCTGGTCAGCGCGTTGTTCGCGATCGACAAGGTCGTCAGCCTGGGCGCCCAGTTCCTTGTGGCGCGCGCCTACGGCGTGGGCTCCGCCCTGGATGCTTATAACGCCGCCAACAACCTGCCCGATACCCTCTTTTTGTTGATCTCGGGTGGGGCCCTCAATCTGGCCATGATCCCGCTGTTGCGCCAGGCACTCGAACGCGAGGGCCGGCCCGGGATCTGGCGGCTTTTTTCGCAGATCGCCAATTTTGCCTTCCTGGTGACCTTTGTGCTGGCGCTTGGCGTTTACGTCTTCGCGCCATGGCTTGTCGCCAACGTAGTGGCTCCCGATTTTGACGCGGCCCAGAAGGCCCTGACCGTGGATCTCATGCGCCTCAACCTGGCGGCACTTCTCATCTTTTCGATCAGCGGCCTGATCTCGGGCGGGCTGCAGGCGCATCAACATTTCATCCTGCCGGGGATCGCGCCGATGATGTACAGCCTTGGTCAGTTGATCGGCCTGGTCGTGCTTGGCCCGACCGGGGCGCTGGCCGAGTCGCTTGGTCGGCTGCCCGTGGTCGGCGCCCTGCTTGAGCCGGCCTTGCGCTCACTGGCGGCGGTCACGCCCGACCTCGGCGTATTTGGCCTGGCCTGGGGCGTGGTGCTCGGCGCCGGCCTCCATCTGCTGATTCAGCTGCCCGGGCTGGCTCGCTTCGGCTTTCGGTGGACGCGCGGCCTGGGCCTCGATCGCGCAGACATGCGCGAGATGCTGATGCTCATGGGGCCGCGTGTGTTGACGATGGCCTGTGTCAGCGCGATCTTCATCGTCAACGACAATATCGCCTCGGGCCTCGAGGAGGGCGCGATCTCGGCGCTCAGCTTTGGCTGGCGCATCCAGCAGATTCCGGAGACCCTGCTCGGGACGGCACTGGGTGTGGCGCTCTTGCCGGCCTTAGCCGAGCGCGCCGCGCAGGGGCGACACGCCGAACTCACGCACATGTTGCGCCGCGCCATCGGGGTGCTGTTGTTGCTCACCCTGCCGATCACGTTGATCGGCGTCTTGCTGATGCCCTGGGTCGCCGGATTCGTGTTCGAGACGCGGGCCGGCCTGGTCGCGCTGGCGACGCAGAGCTATCTGCTCGGCCTCATCGGGCATAGTGTCAAGGAGGCGACCACGCGCACGTTCTACGCTTACAAAGACGCGCGCACACCGCTTGCGACGGCGGCGCTCAACCTCGTGCTCTTCGCCGGGCTGAGTTGGTGGCTCACGCCGACGTATGGCCTGGCCGCCCTGGCGCTGGCGAACAGCCTTTCCTTTACTGTCGAGGCTTGCGTGCAGGCCCTCATCTTGCGTCGTCGCGGTGTGTTGTAGGCAGAGCCTGGGGCGGCTCAGACGACCTTAACCCGTCGTTGATACGGTAGAAGGGTTCAGTTGTCCTGGCCGAAAAGGGGGGAAGTCAGCGATCGATGAAATCGTCTCACGCCTATCTGCTGCCGCTGGCGCTCCTCATGAGCGCCTGCTCGGCCGCCACAGTCCCTGCGGCGACGCTTGTGCCGACGTTGACACGCATGACGCAGACACCGAGCCGCGTTGCGCCTTCGGCCACGCCATCGCCTGCGCATACGCCCTCGCCGACCGTCACGCCCGAGCCGACAATCACGCCGTCGCCGACGGCCATCGCGCTGGCGGACCCGAATCGCGATCAGCTGTCGCTCGATCACTACGCGCTGGAGGAGGTCGCCGGCGACTTCGCCCGCCCGGTCTTCCTGACCCACGCCGGTGACGGCTCGGGCCGCCTGTTCATCGTCGATCAGCCCGGCGTGATCTATGTGGTGCGCGATGGCGTACGGCTCGAAACGCCGTACCTCGACCTCACCGATCGCGTCACCGACGACTCAAACGAACAGGGTCTGCTCGGGCTCGCTTTCAGCCCGTCCTTCGCCGAGGATGGGCGCTTCTACGTCTACTACACCGCCGAGGGCGGCGGGGCCAACACGATCGCGCGCTTCAGGGCCGACCCGCTGGCCGATGTCGCCGACGCCAACAGCGAGCAGGTCCTGCTTGCCGTCGACGACCCGTATGGCAATCACAACGGCGGGATGCTCGCCTTTGGGCCCGATGGCTATCTCTACGCCGGTCTTGGCGATGGCGGCGCGGCCGGGGATCCGCAAGACAACGGCCAGGATCTGACGTCGCTCCTTGGCAAGATCCTGCGCCTCGATGTCGCCGGCGATGACCTCGCGGTCCCGGTCGACAATCCGTTCGACGCTGCTGTCGGTCGGCCCGAGATCTGGGTCTACGGCCTGCGCAACCCGTGGCGTTTCTCGTTCGATCGGGTCACGGGCGATCTGTATATCGGTGACGTCGGCCAGAATATCATCGAGGAAGTGGACTATCTGCCCGCCGGGGCCGCCGCCGGCGCCAACCTGGGATGGCGTGTGTTCGAGGGATCGCAGCCGTACGATGCCTCCGGCCTGGATGCTGTCGATCCGGTCCCGCCCATCCTTGAATATCGTCACGGCGCCGACGGGTGTTCGATCACGGGCGGATATGTGTATCGCGGTGGCGCGCTGGCGGATCTGAACGGCATCTACTTCTATGGCGACTACTGCAGCGGCCTGATCTGGGCCGCCTGGTCGATCGAAGGCGAGGGCGCCTGGGTCAACCAGGTTTTCGGGGATGCCGGGTTCCCGATCAGCTCGTTCGCCGAGGACGAGGTCGGTGAGTTGTATGTCATCGACCACGGCGGCGTCGTCTATCGCCTGGTTTCGCGGTGATGGCGCATTGGGATTCTGAGCATGGACCCTTTTGAACTTCCGTCGGCCGCGATCGGTTACCCGGTCACCTTGCATCAGGTCCGCGAGTTGCGTTTGATCGGGCGGGCCGATCTGGCCTATTGGCGCCACCAGCTACGCGGTGAAGCCCTGGCGCCCGCTGACGTCGAGGGCGGCGCGGAAGCCGTGCTGGCCGTGACATCAGCCCGGTGGTTGGGCAGGCGCTTCTGCGAGTGCTCGCTATCGGTGTCGATCAGCCGCGACCCGGCCGGGTCGACGCGCGACGGGCTTTACCTGGCGCAGGCTTACAGCGACGTGGCTGCGTTTGCCTGGGTCGAGCGCAACCTGTTTGGCTCGCCCTATCGCCACGCACAGATCGCGTTTGACCCGGCCCCGGCCTGGGGCGTTGAGGTGCAAGGGCCGACGGGTGAGGCCGTCATGGCGCGGATGGGACCGGCCGCGCTCGTCGGGATCGCGTCGCTGGCCGAGGACTGGCGGGGTCCACTGGTTCTGCCCAGACTGCCGGGAAGGTCGGCCGGACAATACTTCCGGGCGCGGTTGGCCGGCACAGCGCGCTACGCACCGTTCGTACACAACCGTGACGGGTTTCGAATCGATGAGGGAGCGCCCGACTCGGCCTGGGCCGTGCTGAACGCCTCGGGGTTCGAGCCGCACACCTGGCGCGTCTGTGAAGATGCCCTGCATGCGCGCACGACCAGCTTTGCGCGGTAAATGGCGCTGGTTGAGGCCTTCATCAACCTCCAGTATAATAAATCCTTCGGTATCTCACATCCTCACTACACCATCCTC
>DKKP01000430.1 GCA_002455335.1 Anaerolineales bacterium UBA6663
TTGTCCTCGGCTGAGCCATCCTCGACAGATGAATCCGGTGCGACCGCTGTATCGGCCTTGCCGGCGTTCGGGTTGATCTGCGGCAGTGTCGGGCGCTCGGGAAGCCGCGCAGCCTCGAGGAGCGAGGGGCGCGGCCTGGCCGGCGGCTCAGCAGAGGCTGAGGCGTTCGCACCAGCGGGCTGTCCTGCGCCGGAGGCCTCGGCCGCCGTGGGCTGAACGATGCGCGGCCGCATCTGGAGCGCGCGCGAAACAACGCCCGCGCGGATATTGGCCAGGAGCTCCTGGAACATATCCGTGGCCTTTGACTTGTATGCGACAAGCGGGTCACGTTGGGCGTAGGCCTCGAGCCCGATCGAGGTCCGCAGCGCCTCGACCGAGGTCAGGTACTCGACCCACAGGTTGCCGATGGTCTGCAGCATCAGGCTGCGGTTGATGTTGGTCATTACCTGGCGGCCGAGCGTATCGGACGCCTCGGTCGGCGTCCCGCCCAGCGTGCGGAGCTGGGCCTCGGCGCGTGCGAACAAGTCGCGTTGGCGATCCACAGCCGATCGCAGATGCGCCAACAGCTCCTCGCGCAGCTCTTCGACCTTCCAGTCGGAGGTCATGTCTCCGACAAGATAGGCGTAGTGCAGGCGCTGCACGTTCATCTCGACCTTGCGATGCTGTTTGTCGAACCCGATGCTCCGCCCGAACTGCATCGCCAGTAGGCCACGCGTCCACTGCGCCTCGGTCATTTGCTCGGGCAGGTTCGACTTGATGTCGCGCTCGACCTCGGCGATCACACGCTCGACCTTCGTATCGAAGGTTTTCTCGGCTGCGGCCTGGATCTTGTCCTGCAGGTCGGCCCACTCTTCGTCGCTGCGCATCTCGCCGAGGTTGAGCGGCCCGCCAAGCCGGCGCTCGACTGCCGCAATCAGGGCCACCCGACTGCGCGCCGTGACCGCCGCCTGCGCCAGGTCCTCAAGCCGGCGCTTGAAGCCGTTGTAGTCAAAATCACGGGTCTCGGTCGCCGGGAGCTGGACGTTGATGCCCAGCACCTCGCTCACCGCCTTGAGCGCGGCGCGCGGCTCAATCGGATGCCCCGTCTCTCGGGCCTCGTTCTCGAGCCCCTCGAGCGCCTCCTCGGCCGCCATCTTGCGCTCGCGCACCTGGCCGCCCAGGCGCTCGTCGGCGGCGCTGAGTTGGCCCTGGATCGCCTCGAGCACGTGCTCGCGCTCGGCCTTCAGGGCGTCGCCGGCCAGCGTGATCAGCGCCTGACGCTTGTCGTCGGCCGCCGCGACGTCGCGCAGCAGAATGCTCTGCCCATAGGTCGGGAAGAGCCGCTCGCCCTCCGGCCCAGCGTCCAGGATCGGCGGCTGGGTCTCGTCGGCCCATGCAAACAGCTTCCAGCGCTCGAGCGGGTCGGCGTGAAGCTTGACGCGGCGATCGACCTCGGCCACAAGCATCTCGTCGAAGTCGTCGCTCAGATCGTCCTTGACGAAGATCCTGTCGCGCTGACCGTAGATGGTGTTGCGTTGTGAGTTGAGGACGTCGTCGTACTCGATCAGGTGCTTGCGGATGTCGAAGTTTGAGCCTTCGACGCGTGTCTGAGCGCTCTCGATCGTGCGGTTGACAAGCCCGGCCTGGATCGGCACGCTGTCGTCGATGCGCAACCGCTGCATCAGATCCGACACGCCCTGCCCGCCAAAGCGCTTCATCAACTCGTCTTCGAGCGAGAGATAGAACTGCGACGAGCCCGGGTCGCCCTGGCGGGCGGCGCGGCCGCGCAGCTGATTGTCGATCCGGCGCGACTCGTGGCGCTCGGAGCCGAGCACGTGTAGACCGCCGACCGCGCGCACGCGCTCGACGTCGTCCATCATCGTGACAAAGGTGCGCGCCTCGTTCTCGTACACGCCCCAGTCGCCCTCGGGGATACCGCGCAGCAACTCACGGCGCTGGGCATGCGTGAGGTTGTACGGGTCGGCTTCTGTGTTGTTCTTGATCACGCGGTTGACCGCCGTGATCACCTCTTCGCTCAGTTCGCCGCCGAGCTTGATGTCGACGCCGCGGCCCGCCATGTTGGTCGCGATCGTCACAGCGCCATAGGCGCCGGCATCGGCGATAATCAGCGATTCTGCATCGTGCTTCTTGGCGTTGAGCACATTGTGCTTGATCCCGGCGCCGAGCACGCGCGTCAACTCGGGGCCGCGATCGGGTGTGCTGCCCAGGATCTCGCACAAACGCGCCGCGTTCTCCTCGCCGGCCGGGTTGGTCGAGAGCCCATACTCACGGAGCTTGACGGCCATGTCGTTCTTGCTGAGCTGGTCGAGCGGCGCGTCGAGCGGCTGCAGGTCTTGCACCAGCATGCCGTCTTCTTCCTTCTTGTTCTTGCGGAACCAGGCGTCACGCAACAACAGCACAAGCGCCAGCCGTTGAAGCGCCTCGGGCCGCAGCCGCTCCGAGACGTGTTCCGACATCTCGACCGAGGTCGTGCCGATCAACATCGGCTGCCCGGCCAGGTGCCGACGCAGGATCTCGCCAACGATCGCGCGCAACTTGCTCTCTTCGGTGCGAAAGACGAGGTCGGGGTAGTCCTTCCGGCGCCAGAAGACCGGGTTTTTGTTGCCGTCGTCCTTCCGGGCGAAGTAGGTGAAGGTCTGACCCTCCTCCTTGAACTTCACCTCGGTCAGCGCCGAGCCAGTTGCGTTGGCCGTGTACTCAAGGTGCGGAGGCACAGGCAGCACGGTCAGGTTGTAGATGCGCTCGAACTCCTCGGCCTCGGTCAGCGCTGTGCCTGTCATGCCGGCAAGCTTGGCGTACAGGCGGAAGAAGTTCTGCAGCGTGATCGTGGCGTAGGTGACGTTGTCTTGCTGGACCTTGACGCCCTCTTTGGCCTCGACCGCCTGGTGCAAACCGTCGGACCAGCGCCGCCCAGGCATCATGCGCCCGGTGAACTCGTCGACGATCACGATCTGGCCGTTCTGCACCAGATAGTCCTTGTTGCGCTTGTAGATGAACTCCGCGCGCATGGCCTGCTCGATATGACCAAGCAACCGCGCCTGCTCTGGCGTGAGTTCCTCGGGCCGATCGGGGTCGCGCAGCGGCTGACGCAGCAGGCGCTCGAGATGCGCCTCGCCGAGCTCGGTCAGCGAGATTCCGCGCCCGCGCTCGTCGATCTCGAAGTGCTCGGGCGTCAACTGGCGTACCACCTTGGCGGATTCGAGATAAAGCCGCGGGTCATCCTGCGCCGGGCCCGAGATGATCAACGGCGTTCGGGCCTCGTCGATCAAAATGTTGTCGACCTCGTCGACGATGGCAAAATAGCGCTCGCGCTGGACGCGCTGCTCGAGCGCCATGGCCATGTTGTCGCGCAGGTAGTCGAAGCCGAACTCGTTGTTCGTGCCGTAGGTGATATCGCAGGCGTAGGTCTCGCGCCGCGGCACGAGGCGCAGGTGATGCCGATCCTCCTGCGGCGACTCGATTGTGAAGTCGACGATGAAGGCCTTGGCCGCGTTCTCGGTGCGGTGCGCGTCCTGCAGCACGCCGACGCTCAGCCCCAGGGCATTGTAGATCTGGCCCATCCAGCGCGCGTCGCGACGGGCCAGGTAGTCGTTGACCGTGATGACATGCACGCCGCGCCCGAGAAGGGCATTGAGATAAGTCGGTAACGTCGAGACAAGCGTCTTGCCCTCGCCGGTGCGNNAGCACCTCGCGCTCGGCGGCCCGCAGTTCTTTGTCGTCGGTCAGGCCCTCACGAGCCGCAGTGATGCGATCCTTGAAGACGTCGGTCTTGCCGCGCAGCTGCTCGTCGCTGAGCGCGCGAAATTCCTGCTCCAGGTCGTTGATCCTGGCGACCACGCCCGAGTAACGATCGATATCGCGCTTGTTCGGATCCCCGCTCAGGATCCGCATCAGGTTCTTGAACATGCGTGTCAGCACCTCTTGCGCCCGGAAAAAGGCGAACGTCAATTATATCAGGCGTGGTTTAGCGAGGAAACAGCAGGAAAGCATCCAGGAAGGCAAAGGGTCCCGGGGTGGGCGCGCTGCGCCCTCCCC
>DKKP01000003.1:0-8269 GCA_002455335.1 Anaerolineales bacterium UBA6663
GCGGGCGGTCGACGTGTGCTCCACCGCGCCCGGGTCGGTGGCCAGCGTGACCCCGGCCCGTTCGAGGTGCGCCGCGATCATGGCGCCGTGATGGTCGCGGGCGAAACTGGTGGCCAGCCGGGTGGGCCGGCCCAGCCGGGCCAGGGCGACGGCCACGTTGGCGGCGCTGCCGCCGGCGTACTCGTGCAGATGGCCGCTCAACGTCTGCACGATGTCGACCAGGGACTCCCCCACCACGAGTACGCCGCGTTCCATGGCCTGTCTCTACCACGACTCCGTGGCAGGATGACGCCGTGCCGGCGGCGAAGATCATCGGGCTCGTGTCTCAGTGACCCGATATCTCCTGTACGGCGCCGGGGCGGTCGGCGGTGTGATCGGCACGCGACTGCACCTCGCCGGCCACGAGGTGACCGTCGTCGCCCGGGGCGCCCATCTCGCCCGGATCCAGACCAACGGCCTGATCCTCGACACCGCCACCGGGCGGCACCAGGTCCGGCTCGCAGCCACCGACACCGCGGCAGACGTCCACTGGACGGACGAGACCGTCGTCCTACTCGCGGTGAAGTCGCACCAGACCGAGGTGGCGCTCGCCGATCTGGCCGAGCACGCACCACCGTCCACGCCGATCGTCTGCGCGCAGAACGGCGTGGCCAACGAGCCCGCGACCTTGCGCCGGTTCGCCCGCACCTACGCAGTCACCGTGATGCTGCCGTCGGAGCACCTCGAGCCGGGCGTCGTGGTCCAGGGCTGCCACCCGGTGCCCGGCATCCTCGACATCGGCCGCTATCCGGCGGGCACCGACGAGCTCGCCGAGCAGATCGCGGGTGATCTGCGGTTGGCCGGCTTCGAGTCAGTCCCGCGGGCCGACATCATGGCGTGGAAGTACCGAAAGCTGGTCACCAACACCGTCGGCGACGTCGCGACCGTGTGGCCCGAGCAGGCAGAGGAGCTGCAGCTCCTGGTGCGCGCCGAGTGCGAGGCGGTGCTCGCTGCCGCCGGCGTACCGCTGGTCAGCCACGAGGAGGACCAGGCTCGTCGCGGCGACCTGCTCCGGGGCCGCCCGGAGGTCGACGGCCCCAACTCGCTGGGCCAGAGCCTGGCGCGGGAGATGCCGACCGAGGTCGACTTCCGGGCTGGGGAGGTCGTGCTGCTGGGTCGGCTGCACCGCGTACCGACCCCGGTGACCGAGCGGCTCCAGCAGGAGGTACATCGGCTGGCCCGGTCCTGCTGAAATGACGATGACCCGCCCGATCAGCTCGGGCGGGTCATCGCGAAGCGGTCGTGCTCAGGCCTTGTCGGCGTCCTCGACGGACTCCTCGGCAGCCTCAGCCTCAGGGGCCTCGTCGGCGGCTTCAGCCTCGGGAGCCTCCTCGGCAGCCTCGGCCTCAGGGGTCTCCTCGACAACGTCGGCCTCGGCCTCCGGAGCCTCAGCCTCCTCGACCTCGTCGGCTGCGGGAGCCGGCTCGGCCGCCTTGGGCTCGGCCTTCTTCCGCTCTGCCGACTTACTCCGTGCCGGCTTGGGGTCGTACTTCTCGGTCACCAGCTCGATGACCGCCATCGGGGCGTTGTCGCCCTTGCGCGGACCGATCTTGGTGATCCGGGTGTAGCCACCCGGCCGCTCCTCGAAGCTCGGCGCGATCTCGGTGAACAGCACGTGCACGACCGACTTGTCGCGGATGGTCTTGAGGACCTCGCGCCGGTTGTGCAGGTCGCCCCGCTTGGCCTTGGTGATCAGCTTCTCGGCCACCGGCCGCAGCACGCGGGCGCGCGCCTCGGTGGTGGTGATCCGGCCGTGCTCGAACAGCGCCGTGGCGAGGTTGGAGACGATCAGCTTCTGGTGCGCGGGGCTGCCGCCGAGGCGGGCACCCTTCTTGGGAGTGGGCATCGTGGTTCTCTCATCTCTCCGGCCGTGTCAGGTACCGGGGTAGACGACCCGGGATGGGTCGGTTTGGGGTCTAAAGCTGCTCGTCCTCGACGTACGCGTCGTCGTAGTCGTCGTCGCCGTACGCCGCGAGGGCGGCGTGCGGGTCGAAGCCCGGCGCGCTGTCCTTGAGCGAGAGGCCCATCTCGTGCAGCTTCGCCTTGACCTCGTCGATCGACTTGGCGCCGAAGTTGCGGATGTCGAGCAGGTCCTGCTCCGAGCGGCTGATGAGCTCACCCACGGTGTGGATGCCCTCGCGCTTGAGGCAGTTGTAGGAGCGGACGGTCAGCTGCAGGTCCTCGACCGGGAGGGCGAGGTCGGCAGCCAGCTGCTCGTCGACCGGCGAGGGACCGATGTCGATGCCCTCGGCCTCGACATTGAGCTCCCGGGCCAGGCCGAACAGCTCGACCAGGGTCTTGCCGGCCGAGGCGATGGCGTCGCGCGGCCGGATCGACGGCTTGGTCTCGACGTCGATGACCAGCTTGTCGAAGTCGGTGCGCTGCTCGACGCGGGTGGCCTCGACCTTGTAGGTGACCTTGAGGACGGGGCTGTAGATCGAGTCGACCGGCATCCGGCCGATCTCGTTGTCGGCACCCTTGTTCTGGACGGCCGAGACGTAGCCGCGGCCACGCTCGACGACCAGCTCCATCTCCAACTTGCCCTTGTCGGACAGGGTGGCGATCTTGAGGTCGGGGTTGTGCACCTCGACACCGGCCGGCGGGGTGATGTCGGCCGCGGTCACGTCACCGGCACCCGACTTGCGGAGGTACATGGTGACCGGCTCGTCGTGCTCCGAGGAGACGACGAGGCCCTTGAGGTTGAGGATGATCTCGGTGACGTCCTCGGTGACGCCCTCGATGGTCGAGAACTCGTGGAGCACGGAGTCGATCCGGATGCTGGTGACCGAGGCACCGGGGATCGACGAGAGCAGCGTGCGACGCAGCGAGTTGCCGAGCGTGTAGCCGAAGCCGGGCTCCAGCGGCTCGATGACGAACCGCGAGCGGAACTCGTCGACGGACTCCTCCGACAGGGTGGGGCGCTGTGCGATGAGCACTTGATCTTTCCTTTCCGGGCCCGACCGCTATATGAGGGACCCGAATGTTGCGTGGCGGCGGTGTGGAGTTGTGGAGGTGCGGGTGAGGACTACTTCTTGGAGTAGTACTCGACGATGAGCTGCTCTTGGACCGGGATGTCGATCTGGGCCCGGACCGGGACCGAGTGCACGAGGATCCGCATCCGCGTGGGCAGCGCCTCGAGCCACGCCGGGACGTGGCGCTCGCCGTGGGTCTCGCGAGCCACGATGAACGGCGTCATCTCCAGCGACTTCTCGCGGACGTCGATGACGTCGTGGGCGGAGACCTGGAACGACGGGATGTCGACCTTCTTGCCGTTGACCTTGAAGTGGCCGTGGCTCACCAGCTGGCGGGCGTGGCGACGGGTCCGGGCGAAGCCGGCGCGGTAGACGACGTTGTCGAGGCGGCACTCCAGGAGCTGGAGCAGGTTGTCACCGGTCTTGCCGGGACGCCGCGAGGCCTCGGTGTAGTAGTTGTGGAACTGCTTCTCGAGGACGCCGTAGGTGTAGCGGGCCTTCTGCTTCTCGCGGAGCTGGAGAAGGTACTCGCTCTCCTTGATCCGGCCGCGGCCGTGCTGGCCGGGCGGGTAGGGGCGACGCTCGTAGGCGGCATCGCCGCCGACCAGGTCGACACCGAGACGGCGCGACTTCTTGGTCATGGGGCCGGTGTAGCGGGCCATGTCAGTCTCTCTTTCTTCGTCTCGGGGTCAGACGCGCCGGCGCTTGGGCGGGCGGCAGCCGTTGTGCGGGGTGGGCGTGACGTCCTGGATGGTGCCGACCTCGAGGCCGATCGCACCCAGGGAGCGGATCGCGGTCTCGCGACCCGAGCCGGGGCCCTTGACGAAGACGTCGATCTTCTTCATGCCGTGGTCCATCGCCCGGCGCCCGGCAGCCTCGGCGGCCATCTGCGCGGCGAACGGGGTGGACTTGCGCGAGCCCTTGAAGCCGACGGTGCCGGCCGAGGCCCAGGAGATCACCGCACCGGTCGGGTCGGTGATCGTCACGATCGTGTTGTTGAACGTGCTCTTGATGTGGGCCTCGCCCTGAGCGACGTTCTTCTTCTCCTTGCGACGGACCTTCTTGGCGGTCCCGCGAGTCTTGGGGGGCATTACTGGATCACTTCGCCTTCTTCTTGCCGGCCACGGTGCGCTTGGGACCCTTGCGGGTACGCGCGTTGGTCTTGGTGCGCTGACCGCGGACCGGAAGGCCCTGGCGGTGACGACGGCCCTGGTAGGAGCCGATCTCGATCTTGCGCCGGATGTCGGCCTGGACCTCGCGACGGAGGTCACCCTCGATCTTGTACGAGGCCTCGATCGCGTCGCGGAGCTTGACGAGCTCGGCGTCGCCGAGCTCGTGGACCCGCATGTCGGGGCTCACGCCGGTGTCGGCGAGAAGCTTCTGGGCGGTGGTACGGCCGATGCCGTAGATGTAGGTGAGTGCGACCTCGATGCGCTTGTCGCGCGGGAGGTCCACACCAACGAGGCGTGCCATGGTGGCGTCCTTCTCAGTTGTGCACAGCGGTGTCGGTCGTGTCGCGCCCCGCCGTACGGCAGGCTCCGGCCACTGCTCCGGAGGTGACTTCGCCGGGCTGGGCCCGGCTAGCGATCACGATGTGGTGTTCAGTTGTGGTGGTGCTGGGTTCTGCTCAGCCCTGGCGCTGCTTGTGGCGCGGGTTCTCGCAGATCACCATGACGCGGCCGTGGCGACGGATCACCTTGCACTTGTCACAGATCGGCTTGACGCTCGGGTTGACCTTCATCGGTCCTCTTCTGGGTCGGCTGGGCGTTACTTGTAGCGGTAGACGATGCGACCACGGGTCAGGTCGTACGGCGAAAGTTCGACCACCACACGGTCCTCGGGGAGGATCCGGATGTAGTGCTGGCGCATCTTGCCGCTGATGTGGGCGAGAACCTTGTGCCCGTTGCTCAGCTCGACGCGGAACATCGCGTTGGGGAGGGCCTCCACAACGGTGCCCTCGATCTCGATCACGCCTTCCTTCTTCGGCATGTCTCCCTGATCCGTAGTTGGTGTGTTCGTCTACCGTCGGCCCGCGAACCTCCCCGCCGGCGGCGAGGTGGACCTCATGGTGTCGTCCGTGGCTCCTCATTCCCGGCACAGGTCAGGGCCCGCGTGAGCGAGGCCGTGAGCCTGGAGTCCGGGCAGCCGCGAGGCGCCACGAGACGGACCCATGTTGGGCCGACTGTTCAGTCTAGTGCGAGCCGCGCTCAAACCCCAATTCGTCAACCAGCGACGTCGGCCAGCAGCCGCAGCGTCTCCTCACGCGTGGGGCTGCGGTCGGGATCGGTGCCCACATGGGCGGCGGCGACCGGGTGGACCATCACCTCGTCCACGCCGTACGTCGCCGCGAGTTGCTCGAGCTGGGCGCGGGCCGAGGCCGGGTCGCCGATCACCCAGCGCGAGCGCATCGCGTCCATCAGGGGACGGTGGGCGTCCGGCACGGTCCCGTCGGCGATCGCCTTCTCGGCCTCCTCGACCAGCAGTTGCGGGCCGAGCGTGCCGCCCGTGCGCAGCGCCACCATCATCAGCAGGTTGGGCAGCGCCCGGCGTTCGGCCTCGTCGGCGTCTTCGGCGACCACGGCGTTGACGGTCAGGAAGGTGAGGGGCGAGGCGAGCTCGGGCGAGGGCTTGAAGCCCCGGCGGTAGAGCTGGAGCGCCTCGGCCGTCCCCGAGCCCGAGAAGTGGTGGGCGAAGACGTAGGGCATCCCCTTCTCCGCGGCCAGTTGGGCGGAGTAGTCGGAGGAGCCGAGCAGCCAGATCGTCGGCACCGAGCGGGCCTGCGGGGTCGCCCGGAGCACGTGGGTCCGACCAGCGACACTGAGTCCGACCCCCTCGGGCTCCATCATCGCCAACACGTTGTCGACGTACTCCGGGAACCGCTGCACCGCTTCGTCCGTGACGCCGCCGGCGCCGTGGCGCAGGGCGTACGACGTCACCGGGTCGGTCCCCGGCGCCCGGCCGATCCCGAGGTCGATCCGGCCCGGGAACGCCGCCTCGAGCAGCCCGAACTGCTCGGCCACCACCAGCGGCGCGTGGTTGGGCAGCATGATGCCGCCCGCGCCGACGCGGATCGTCTTCGTCGCCGCGGCGACATGGGCAATCACCACCGAGGTCGCCGCGCTTGCAATGCCCGGCATCGAGTGATGCTCAGCCAGCCAGTAGCGGCGGTAGCCGAGCCGCTCGGCGGCCTGCGCCAGCTTTGCCGAATTGGCGAGCGACTGCGAGACATCGCTGCCTTCGGCCACGGGCGCGAGATCGAGGACGGAAAGTATGGCCATGGCGGAGGTTCCGGTGTGGCCCCGCATATAGGCGCGCCAGTCCGCCCCTACAACCGAAGCCGGCAACCCACGCCGTCCGCCGGACCCTGTCGTTACTCCGGGTCGATCGTCTGCTGCGCCGACAGGAAATTGCCGATCTGCTTCAGCCCATCGAAATGGTCGCAGAAGACCTTGACGATGACCAGCAGCGGCACGGCGATCAGCGCGCCGACAAATCCCCAGAGCCAGGACCAGAACGCGACCGCGATGAAGATCGCGACGGCGTTGATCTCGAGTCGGCGGCCGACGATCAGCGGGGTGACGATCTGCCCCTCGATGACGTTGCACAGGACCACATAGGCTGGGGCGATCATCGCGAATCCGAAGCTCTCGAAACTGACCAGCGAGATGATGGCGACGGCGACGATCGAGATCAGCGCGCCGACATAGGGAAGGAAGTTCAGCAGCGCCGCCAGCACGCCGAACACGAAGGGGTTCGGCATGCCGATCGCCCACAGGCCAAGGCCGATGGCAAGCCCGAGGCCGCCATTGATCAGCGCGACGGTGAGCAGGTAGCGCGAGATCTCGCGCTCGACATCGTAGACGACGCGCAGGGCGCGCTTCTTCTCGCTGAGCCGTGTGAACGACTGCACGATCTTCTCGTAGAACATCGTGCCCGACGCGAGCAGGAACAGCGAAAGCACGAAGGTGATGGCGATGGTGGTGCCGCCCGAGATCAGGTTGCCGGCGGCCTGCGAGATGATGCCGGGCTGCGCCACCACCACCTTCTGCACGCCGGGCTCGGTGGTGGTGTCGGTGACCTTCTCTACCTGATGCGATAGCTGCATGACGGTATCGAAGGGGTGGCGGATCTCGGCCAGCCGCTCGGCGAGCTGTTCGCCGATCTTCGGCGCGTCTTCCACGATCTGCATCACCGGCCCGCTCAGCAGATAGCCCGTCACGGCCATCGAGATGACCGAGAAAAGCACGAGCAGCGTCGCCGAGAATGCTTCGGGGATGCCACGCTTGCGCAGGAAGCGCACGATCGGCGTCAGCATCAGGGCAAGGAGGAATGCCAGCACCACCGGCATGAAGAAGTCACGCGCGAAGTAGAGCGCGTAAATGAGGGCGAACAGGAAGATGCCGACGAGAAGAGACCGTATGCTGCGGGGATCGGACAGGAGTTCGATGCGCCCGGCCGGCGCTGCCGCATCGGAGGCGGCGTTTTCGATTGTCATTTGCGTAGACCCTCAATCGCCGCCGCAGGCACGGCNNCAGATCGAAACGGGTTGCGGCGGCGCTATGCGGCGGCCCCAATGGCGGCGACTTCGCGCCGGACCAGCGGTGCCACCTCGGTGCCGAACAGTTCGATAGCCTTCATCAGCTTGGCATGCGGCATCTCTCCGATCGCCATCTGGATCAGGAAGCGATCGTTTCGAAACAGGCGGTACTGGGCCACGATCTTTTCGGCGACGGTCTCGGGATCGCCGACGAAGAGGTTTCCACGCGCCGAACGTGCCTGATCGAACTGGGCCCGGCTCGTCGGCCCCCAGCCGCGTTCGCGGCCGATGCGGTTCATCACTTCGGATTGCGGGCCGTAGAAATCGTCGGCCGCCTGCTCGGTCGTCTCCGCGACGAAGCCATGCACGTTGAGGCTCGCCGGGAGCGTGGCGGGATCGTGACCGGCGCGGCGCGCCGTCTCGCGATAGAGGTCGAAGAAGGGCACGAAACGCGCCGGCTCCCCACCGATGANNGCAGCCCGAGTTGGCCAGCGCGCACCACGGATTGCGGCGTGCCGCCGACAGCGATCCAGATCGGGAGCTTCTCCTGCAGCGGACGCGGATAGACGCCGAGGCCATTCAGCGGCGCGCGCATGCTGCCGTTCCACGTGACCTTCTCGCTGTCGCGGATCTTGATGAGCAGATCGAGCTTCTCGGCAAACAGCGCGTCGTAGTCCTCAAGGTTGTAGCCGAAGAGTGGGAACGACTCGATGAACGAGCC
>DKKP01000003.1:8286-9104 GCA_002455335.1 Anaerolineales bacterium UBA6663
CGAGCCCGACCTGATCGGCAAGCTCGATCTCTTCCATGAGGTTGCGCAGGCGCTGATGCGGTGTGATCGCATCCGGCCCCTTGCGCAGGCTGACATCGGCGAATGTATGAAGGCCGAGTTCCATGGCGGCTTCCTGTCCCGTTTGTTCGCCCGGCGAGATAGCGATGCCGATCGCCTGCCANNGCCGCCAGTGCGCGGCCGGTGAACAGTCCATATCCGATGGCAGATTTGCTAAAAGTCGTCGATTTCCGCGCTGGGTCACACGATTTTCATGGCTGCAATGCTTGATTGCGGCTTGAAGTTCGCGTCGCGGCAAGTATGTAAGCGTCGCGGAATGAGAGCAGGATAAGGAATTTGCCTATCTACCGGGAAAAAGACTTCAACGAGCGCATGAGCGCCTCCAACGAGGCCAAGCGCGCACTCCTCGAAAAATTCAAGAAGAAGCCGGGCAATGATGATCCGCGCGTGCTGGCCAAGCAGGCCGAGCGCCGCGCCATCATCGAAGCGCGCGAGAAGCGCGAGATCGAACGCGCCCGTCTGAAGGAAGAGCGTCTGGCNNGAAGAAGCGGCCGCCGAGGCCGCCAAGCTGCGTGAAGCCGAAGAGAACGAGCGCATCGCGCGCGTGCTCGCCGAGGAAGCCGAGCGCAAGGCCAAGCGCGACGCACGCTATGCCGCGCGCAAGCAGCGCGTCGGCCGCCAGCCGCCGAAGATGAGCTGATCGCTTCGTCGGAACAATGAGATTGAAGGGCGCGGATCACACCGCGCGCTTTGTATTTTCGGGGACAGTGGCCGCGCCATGCCCGACGGTTCACGCGGCG
>DKKP01000422.1 GCA_002455335.1 Anaerolineales bacterium UBA6663
CGAACAAAAACGAGGCTGCCCGGGCGATCGTCCGGGCAGCCTCGTTTTTGTTCGTGACGCGCAGTCTATTTGCGTGGCTTGCGGTTGACAAACCACAACGCACCAACGATCGAAGCCATTACCGTCATCGCAAGGGCCACCGCCGTCGGCGTCCCGATCCACGGTGAAGGCTCCTGCGTCGGCTTGGGCCCGGAGACGACAGTCGGCGTCGGGTCAGGCTGCAACGTCGCGGGCGCTGGCGCCGTCGTCGCCGTTGGCGCCGGTGGAGCTGATGCATCAACGTCAGTCAGCACAAAGACGGCGGTCGTCCGGCCCGGGACCGTGAAGGTCGCCGAGCCCGGATCGAATGAAGCCGTCCGCACGACGGCATCGGCCGAGTTCTGAAGTACCGGGTGCAGCGCAAAAGAGCCGCCGGACAGATCCGGGATCGCGAAGTTCACATCAGCCCTGGTCGCGTTGAACATCACGACGATCCGATCGTAAGTCGCGTCGACGCCGGCGCGGTCAGTGAGCGTCATGACGATCAGACCCGGGATCTGATCGGGGCCGGTGTTCTGAAACGTCAGCGCTTCGGCCACGGCGTCTGCCGTGCGCAGCCGGAAGAGCGGCGAACTCCGCCGGATCTGAAGCAATTCCCTGAACGCGGCCGATGCCGCCAGGATGTCTGCCTGTGCCGGTTTGAGCGCCGGATCGGCCAGGAGTGGTGCAAGTACTTCAGCTCTGCCCTGCGAATCCGGTGGCAGGCCGACACCCCAGTTGTTGCTGGCGTAGGTGAAGTCGAGCCTGTTGAACCAGTCGCCCGAGTTGTAGCTATTGCGATCGCCGGATTTCGAGCGCAGCAGATCGTCGCCGGCGTGGAAGAACGGAACGCCCTGCCCGAGCATAACCACGCTGTTGGCCAGGTTCTGCATGCGCACCCGATCAGCCATGGTCGTCGCCTCGGGCGCCTTGAATTGGATTGCGTCGAAAAGCGTCTCGTTGTCATGGGCCGAGACGTACAGGATGTTCTCCTGCGGGTCTTGGGTATAGCCAGCCGGCGAGCCGTTGTAGTCGATCTGACTGCCCACGACGTCGCGCCCAGCCCGATCGATGAAACCGAAGTCGGCCAGGTTGCCGGCCAACCCGATGCGGATCCAATCGGCATAGCGGAGCAGCCGGGTGCGCTGCTCGTCGGCGTCGCCCTGCGACGTGCCGTTGGGGTCGTCGAACAGCCCTGTAGCAAAACCCTGTTCCTGCAGGCCCGAGAACGGCCCGCCACCGCGAACGCCGTCGCGGAGTCGGTCGTTGAACAGGCCGATCCCGGCGCCACCCAGGTTGAGCTGCGTCGCGTTTATGCCACGGGCGTTGGCGGCCACTTCGCCGAAGTCCCAACCCTCGCCATACAAGACGATACTGCGCCCATCGATGCCGTCGGCCTCGAGCGTCAGCGCGTCGAGCGCGGCACGCACGTGTTCCATGTGGGCGCGCAAGTGGTGACCCATGAGATCGAAGCGGAAGCCATCCACCTTGTATGCGGTGGCCCAGGTGACCACCGAGTCGATCATCAACTTCTCCATCATGGCGTGCTCGGTCGCCGTGTTCTGACAGCAGGTGCTGGTCTCGACCTGGCCGTCGGCATTCAACCTGTGATAGTAGCCGGGCACGATCCGATCGAGCACCGACTTCGCATCCTGCCCGCTGGCCGTGGTGTGGTTGTAGACCACGTCCATGATCACGCGCAAACCGGCCTGGTTGAGGCCCTTGACCATCGACCGGAACTCGGTGATCCGGCTCGCACCTTCCGGAGCCGTGGCATAGCTTCCCTCTGGCACCGTGTAGTGGAAGGGATCATAGCCCCAGTTGAAGCCATCGCTGTCGCGGATCGCGCCCAACGCCGCTGCCTGTTCGCTTGAATCCGGCGCCAGGCGCGCTAACGCCGCCGAGTCAACCGCCTGCCATGTCGATCGGTCTTCGTCGACGCTGGCGATGTCGAAGGTCGGCAGGAGATGGATATGCGTAAGCCCGGCTTCGGCGAGGCCGCGCAGGTGCTGCATGCCAGCCGCTTCGGGCTGAGCAAAGGCCAGATACGTGCCGCGCATCTCGGGTGGCACAGTTTCGTCCGAGATGCTGAAATCGCGGATGTGCAACTCGTAGATGACGGCATCCTCTGGCGCGGCGAGCGGCGGTTTTGCGAGATCGGCCCAGCCCTCGGGCTGCAGATCGATCGCAGCCAGATCCACGATCTGACTGCGGAGGCTATTGGTCGCCAGGCTGACTGAATAGGGATCGGTGACAAAGTTACGCTCGACCTGACCGGTGCGCGGCACGTACACAACGACCTCGTACAGGTAATAGCGCCCCACCCAGCTTGCCTCGCCAACGGCCGACCATACCCCCGCGGCCGCGTCGAGCGTCATCGGGATCGCCACATCGGTCGCCGTGGTTGCATCGGCATACACATGGAGGATCACGTCCTGGGCTGTTGGTGCCCAGAGCCGCAGCGTTGGGATGCCATCGCTCAGTGCCACGCCGAGCGTGCCGTCGTAGGCATAGAGGTCATCGAGCACACCCGGGATCTGTAGCGATGTCGCATCGATCGGTTCGCCCGCGGAATTCCGCGCCGAGACCGCGATCTGGCCCTTGAGGATCTCGGGCACACGGACTAGATCCGAGGCGCCCAATTTGAGCGCTGAGTAACCGCTCAGATGTGGGTTGGCGGCGAAGACCTCGATCGGCAGCTTGCTATCAAAGAACGACAACTCGATCGCCTCGCCCCCCTCAACGCCCGCAGGGTTGAGTTTGAGCCCGCCCTCGGGGGCGACATGTAGCCAATACGTCGTGCCAGCCGTATGCGCCGGAAGCTTCCAGGCGATGACGTCGCGCGCCACCCAGTGTGCGCGAGCCGCGTTGAGATTCCCCCGCGGGGCGCCTGTGGTGCTGACCGTGAGTTCGCGAGATCCGGGATCGAATCCAAAGTAGATCACCTGTCCATCCCTGGGCACGCGGAAGGCGATGCGAGCGCCATCCGCGACCCCATCTGCGCCGTAGACCGGCCCGGCGCCTTCATCGAGCGCAACCTGCACGGCATACTCGCCGGCAGGCAGCGCCGACGTGCTGAAACTATATATGCCGTCACCGTCGGGATCCTGCAGCCAGCTGCGCAGACAATCTGCACGCCAATCGGCCGGGCAGCCGAGCGCCGTCTGGAAGTCGCCCACGGCGGTCGCGATCACCGAAGTGGCGCTGTCGGCCACCCAGTGGGTAACATGGTCGTAGTAGAAACGGACCGTCGTGGCGCTTTCGAGCCCTAATGGGATGTTCGGCCCATCGCGCTTCGCCAGGGCGCCGTAGTTCTCGGCCCAACTGCCGTTGAGCGCG
The DNA here is from genome assembly GCA_002455335.1 of Anaerolineales bacterium UBA6663. Classification (GTDB taxonomy): domain Bacteria; phylum Chloroflexota; class Anaerolineae; order Anaerolineales; family UBA6663; genus UBA6663. The sequence continues at coordinate 3,358 of DKKP01000422.1, forward strand.
ACTTTATATTCGTAAGCCCCGGCGGGCACGTCAAACACGCCACGCCAGATGCCGTCCGCCTCACTGAGCGCCAACGCCGTGTTCTCGCACTCGGGCTGCCAGTCGCCGGGGCAGCCAAGTTTGCTCTGCAAGGTGCCCGGGATGACGACAAGATCTGGCGCGTCGTCAGACTGGGCACTTGCGGACTGCAACAACGTCGAGACGATCCACAGGGCCAGCACGAGACTGGCAAGCGTGCGAAGGACCGTGCGCATGGCGTACACCTTTCTCAGGGCTGAGCCTGGAGTTGGACGATGACCACGTCGTAGGGCTCGAGCTTGGCAACCGGCTGATACCCGGTGAACCCACCCGCAGGGTTGATGACCGGCGCATACAGTTCGGCCGAGCCCAGCAGCGGCGCCACGGCGTACGATCCACTGAGATCGCCCTCGGCAAGCGCCAGCGAGAAGGAGTCGATCGAATCGCCGGTCAGGTTAATGACGATCACCAGAGTTTCACCGTCAACCACACGCAGGAGCGCGTAGACGCCGGGTTGGTCGCTCTTGAGCGTCGTGGCCGAGCCCACCCTCAGTGCCGCGTGTTCAGCCCGGAGACGAATCAGGTCACGATAGAGCGACCAGATCGACGATGGGTCAGCCGAGAGCGCAGCGACATTCTTATCGGTGTATTCGCTGTTGGGCGCCTGCCAGGGCTCGCCGGTCGTGAAGCCGGCGTTGGCCTCGGCCGACCACATCATCGGTGTGCGGATCTTTTCATCGGGCTTGGAGCCCCGCATGGCCAGCTCCTCGCCGTAGTACACGAATGGGACGCCGGGGGCAGTTAGGTACAGCCCGGCTGCGGCGCGTGCAGCGCCGAGTTCGCCCGTCAGCTGCGATAGCACGCGATCTTGATCGTGATTGCTCAAGAATGTCGCATATTGCCCGGGCTTGAATAGACGTTCAGCCAGCAAGATCTGCGTGATCGCATCCCCGGCCTGGCCGCTCTTGGCGGCCTTTAGGAACCCAGAGGCCATATCGAAGTTGAACGCCAGATCGAGTTCATCGCCCTGCACGTACGGCGCGACATCGGTGTTGGCCGTCCACACCTCGCCCACGGCGATCGCCTGCGGGTCGATGGTCTTGTAAAACGAGCGGAACTCGGCGTACCAATCATGCGTGGCGCCGGTGTCGGCGAGATTACGCCCGTCTTCGATGAGATAGCGCGCGCCATCGAGACGGAAGCCGTCGACGCCGAGGTCTTCCATCCAAAATCGGGCCACATCCAGCATCTGCTCGCCCACCTCTGGGTTTGCGTAGTTCAGATCAGGCATCCCTGAATCGAAAACGCCGTAGAAGTAGCCGCCCGCCGATGCGCCCTGATAGTGCCAGACCGTCTGTCCCCATGGGCCGGCGAAGCCGGGGCTCTCCGCGCGCCAGGTGTACCAGTCGTGATACGGGGATTCCGGGTCGAGCGCGGCCTGAAACCACGGGTGTTTGCTCGATGTGTGGTTGAGCACGAAATCGATCACGACCCGAATGCCGCGCTCATGCGCGGCGGTCATGAGGGCCTTGAAATCCTCTGTCGTGCCATAGTCGGGGTTGACTGTGTAGTAGTCGATCACGTCATAGCCGTGATACGACGGCGAGTCGAAGATCGGCATCAGCCAGAGACCGGTCACACCGAGGTCGGTCGACGTCGCCGGATCGCCATCGTTGAGGTAGTCGAGTTTCTCGATGATCCCCTTGAGGTCGCCGACGCCGTCGCCATCGCTGTCGTAGAAGCTGCGCACGAAGATCTGATAGAACACTGCATCGTTCCACCAGGGAAGTTCGTCGGTTCCCTGCGGCATCCCGGTCACCGGCGCAACGGCGATGGCCGGCACGGTCGGGTCAGGTGGCGGCAACGTGGCCGGTGGGGGCTCGGTCGGCGTCGACGTCGACGGAGGTCGCGTGGCGGTCGGTTGAGGCGCCGGCGTCGCGGTGGGAACGGCAGTAGGCTCCACTTGCACGGGCGCGGCCGTTGTCGGCGGAGCCGTCCCCGCCGGCGCCGCCGGAGCGACGCAACCCGTAAGCAGGGCCAACGACAAACAAACAGCAGAAACACGGCGCAATTTCAGCATAGCTGGACCTCTTGCTGAGTAGATGCCAGTCACGCAGCCGGCGCGAGCGGCCAAAGCGATAGGGCCTCGATGGTCGGATCTCCGCCCTCGGCGAACAGCGAGACCGAATGCAGGCCGCCGCGCGGGAACACCAGGTCGGAAAGTGCCACAGCACCGGCCTGCGCAAACCCCTCGATCGTACAAGTGTCGACAAAGATCTCGAGATCCAGGGGCAGCCCGCCCAACGCCAGAGGCGCGACATGCAGCGCCGGGAAGTGCTCGGAGAAATCGACGACACCCGAACGACGCCTGTCGATTGCCAGCGTGCCGCCAGCGACATCGTAGACAATCAGCGTTTCCTGGCCGGCGCCATGATCGAACCGAACCCCAATGCGCCGTGCCCCGGTCGGGTCAAGCCGCAGCGCCATCTCGAGAGCCGGCAGGGGCTCGAGCGCCGCAAGGGCCGTGTTGGCGTCATCGATGTCGCTGACATTGACCCGTAGTCGGCCGCCGCGGAGAGCGCGCAACTCGGTGATCGGCCGCTGTGCCAGACGCAGACCGACAGGCGTCTCGCGTAGCACCACTTCACGCGGGACCGAGAAAACCCCGCGCCAGCCGGCGGACGGGGTGGCATTGCCGTAATGCCAGTTGCTCATCCACGCCAGCCAGATCCGACGCCCATCTGGAGTATCGCTCCACGACTGCGCGGCGTAGAAATCAACGCCATGGTCGACACGTTGGACCTCGGTCCCTGGACGCACCGAAAACCGGGCCCCGTCGAAATCGCCAAAAACCACCTGAGCACCGACCGTTCGACAAACGTCCACCTTGAGCACCCAGACCGTCTCATCCGGGTGGCCTTCGACGACCAGCGGAAAGAGATCCGGACATTCCCAGACGCCGTCGGCCGCGCCAAAGGGCCCGAAGTCGCTGAGATGTTCCCAGTGGATCAGATCCGGCGAGCCGTCAAAGCGCACCTGATGCCGATCAGCCAGCACAGTGACCATGATCCACTGCTGCGACGGCGCGTGCCACACGACCTTGGGGTCGCGGTGCTCGCGCGAGCCGATGGCGATCACTGGGTTATCCGAGTATTTGGTCCAGGTGCGACCGAGGTCGCGGCTGTACGCGATGTTCTGGGTCTGCTCGGTCTCGCTATGGCCCGTGTAGATCGCGACGAGCGGCGGTGTCAATCCATCGCCGAACCCGCTCGAGTTGGCGTGATCGACCACCGCGCAGCCGCTGAAGACCATGACGCCATCTTCCTCAGAAAGCGCCACGGGCAGGTGCTCCCAATGCACGAGATCGCGGCTGACGGCATGGCCCCAACTCATATGGCCCCAGGTCTCGCCAAACGGGTTGTGCTGGTAAAACAGATGGTACTCGCCCGCCAGATACACGAGGCCGTTCGGGTCGTTCATGAAGTTCTGCGGCGGGGTGAAGTGGATCAGCGGTCGCACGTCAGGCTCCCTCCGGGCGCAGATCGACTTGTTGTGGCATTCCTCGGTGCATGAACGAGAACGCCAGGCGCGTCCAGCCTTTTGGCAATCGGGGTGTCACAGTCCAACCCTCCGGTGTGATCCGCAGACCGCCGAACCCGAAGGCCACGGCCTGCCAGGTTCCGGCCGCCGACGCGCCGTGGATGCCATCACCGGCGTTGCCACGCACGTCGCGCAGGTCGGCCCGTACGGCGCGGATGAAGTGCTCATATGCATCGTCTGGATAGCCCATCATGCAGGCGACAATCGCCTGAATCGAAGGTCCGAGCGACGATCCGTAGGTATGGTCGGTGCGCGGGTTGTAGTAACCGTAGTTCGTTCGGATCTGGTCTTCGGTGTAGTGATCCTGAAGCAGGTATTGCAGCATCAGGACGTCAGGTTGCTTGAGCACCTGGGTCTCGTTGCACCCCTCGATCCCGAAGATCTCCTGCGCCGATCGCGTGCGAGGCTCGAGCGCTGCGAGGTCGACGTCTTGCCGTGCGAAGTAACCGTCGAACTGCTCGATCAGGCCGGTTTCGCTCACATGCAGATGCATGCGGTCGATCACATCGCGCCAGTGTGCCAGACGGTCTGCGGTGAGATCCAGCTGCACCGTGAGTTGCGCAGCCCGCTCGGGCGCTCGGGCGCGAAGCCAGGCGAGGGTCTCGAGCGCCGTCTCGAGGTTCCATTGCGCGAACCGGTTCGTATACGCATTGTTGTCGACATGTTCGTGGTATTCATCCGGGCCAATGACGTCTCTGTATTCGTAGCGCTCATCGGCCGCGTTCCACTCGGCCCGTGAGGCCCAGAACTTCGCCGTGTCAAGGATGAGCTCAACGCCTTTGGCGATGTACCAGGCATCGTCGCCCGTCGCACGCCAATACTGGTGGGCGGCGTAGGCGATGTCGGCCGAGATGTGAATCTCGATGTCTCCGGTCCAGATCCGAACGAGCTTGTTGCGGTCCGCGAAGTGCGGCACCCAGGTCGGTGTGACCTCCTCGCCCGTGTCGGCGCTCTCCCACGGGAACTGTGCGCCTTCAACGCCGTTTCCCCGGGCTTTCTCACGCGCCGCAGGGAGGTTGTTGTACCGGTAATTGAGCAGGTTGCGCGCGATCTCGGGCGCCGTATAGGTGAACAACGGCAGCATGAAGATCTCGGTGTCCCAGAAGGCGTGGCCGCGATAGCCAAAACCGGAGAGTGTCTTGGCGCCGATGTTCACCCGGTCGTCGTGGCGCGGCGCCGCGATCAACATCTGGAAGAGGTTGAAGCGCATGGCGATCTGCGCCTCGTCATCGCCCTCGATGACCACATCGGTGCGTGCCCACTCGATCGCCCAGGCCGCAGCGTTGGCCTTGAACGCATCCTTCCAGGCGGGCGCCTCGGCAACACGAGTAACCGCCGTCGCGACGAGCTCGGCCTCGGGCAGGTCACGCGTTGTCCATTGCGCCACGCGCTTCTCGGCGCCGACCGGCTTTCCGGGCACGGCTTTCATTTTCAGCGTAAGCGTCGGGGCGTTGTCGGCATCCCACCACTCGGAGGCTAACCGCCGGCCACCCCCTGCAACGAGGTGCATGGCCCCGGCCCAGCCGATCCCTGACGTGCGCGTCTGGCAGTGCAACGCGGCGATCGGCAATGGGCCACTGGGCGCCGGATGCGCCCCCTGCCCGACCCGCTGCCAGTGCGCAACGCCTTCGTTGTCCATTGCGCCGTGGAGCGCCGCCCGAAACTCGACCACCCCGGCGAAATCGGGCGTCACGGTGCACCGCACATAGGCCAGATGCTCGTCGGCCAACGATACGAAGCGCTCGAAGACGAGTGTGGCGCCGCGACCGCCCGGCGAGCGCCAGCGCACCGTACGGGCAAGGACGCCATTGCGCAGGTCGAGCCTACGCTCGAACGACTCGACGACGCCTGTATCGAGTGAGAAGCGTTCGTCGTCGAGGAACACGGCCAAGGGCAGCCAATCTGGGGCGTTGGCCAGTTCGGTGACCACGATCGGCACAGCGTCAAACACGCCGTGGATGAACGTCGCTCGGCGGTCGCGTGGGTAGCCTTCTTCGAACGCGCCCCGCGTCGAGAGGTAGCCGTTTCCGATCGTGAAGACGGTTTCTTTGTGGTGTTGGCGTTTCGGATCGAACGCCGTTTCGGTGACGGTCCAGAGGTCAGTCATGGTTCCAGAGATGCGATCACCCTTGACGGGCAAACGCCAGCAGTTCGCTTAGTTGACAGGTCGCGAGGCCGATCACATGATCAGCGCCGCCGTAGTAAACATGCACCACCCCGTCGACGACCGGGTTGGCGCACGAGAAGACGACGTTGTTGACGTCGCCACGGAGCTCCCAGAGCTCGCGCGGCTCGAAGATGAAGTCGCGTGGTCGACTGATGACACGCGCCGGGTCTTCGCGGTCGAGCAGACAGACGCCCAGGCGATACACATGCTGATCGTTATAGGCGTGGTACAGCATCAGCCAGCCTTCATCGGTCAAGATCGGCACGCCGTTGGCGCCAACCCGTTTCTCATCCCAGCCGGCGCCATCCGGACGCGGGCCAAAGATCGGGCGCATCCAGGCCTCGGGCCAGGTGACCAGGTCTTCGCTCCCGGCCAGCCAGACCTGGGGCGGGCGCCGATGGAGCGCGAGATAGCGGCCATTGACGCGCTGCGGGAAGAGCACGTGATCCTTGTTGTCTTCGCCGTGGACGATGGCCGACATCCGTTGCCAGGAGATCAGGTTGTCGCTGACGGCGATCATGGGCGTGACCCCGCCACCGGCATGGGTCGGCGCACCGGCGCCCAGATACCGACTTCCGTAGGCGGTGTAGGTCATATAGAACCGGCCATCGAGCTCGGTCACCCGTGGATCCTCGAGGCCACGATCATCAAGATCGTCGGTGGGGCCGGCGACCGGATGGCGCAGTCGGTTCCAGACGACGCCGTCAGTGCTGACGGCGTATCCGATCCGGCTGATCCAATCGAGCCCCTGGGCGCGGTAGTGCATGTGAAACAGCCCGTTGGCGAAGATCACCGACGGATTGAAGACGTTGTATGCCTCCCAGGGTGAATAGGGATCTGGCGAGAGCACCGGGTTTGCAGGGTGTCGGAGAAGGTTCATAGCGCGATCACCAAACCCTCATGGGCGTCCAGCGTCATATCGCCAAGATCGACGGCGCCATCGCGCGTCAGATGGGTTGCGACAACCACTCTGCCCTGGCCAAGATCGGGCAGGCTTAACCGACAGGGCTTGCCCGTGAAGTTCAAGGCGACGAGTACGCGCTCTCCTGCATCTGCGCGAAGATACGCAAAAACGCCTGCGGGCACCGTGTCGACCGGCTGGTAGCTTCCACGCCTGAGCGCCGCCATCGAACGCCGTGTCGTGAGCAGACGACGATAGAGGTTCAGCATCGAGCCCGGGTCGGCGAGTTGTGTCGCGACGTTGCGCGATGCGTAGTCGGCCGATACCGGCAACCACGGCTCGGCCGACGAGAAGCCGGCTTGCGGTATGTTCTCCCATTGCATCGGCGTGCGGGAGACATCGCGCGTCCGATGCGCGCCAAGATTGATCCCCTGCGGATCCTGGATCTTCTCCGGCGGGATCACGCCGTTCTCGAGCCCGAGCTCGTCGCCGTAGTAAACAGTCGGCGTGCCGCGCAGGGTGAGCAACAGCATTGCCGCGACCCGCGCCTGCGGTTGCCCGCCGAAACGCGTAGCCAGCCGGATCTGGTCATGGTTTCCCAGCACGTAGTTGGGCCAGCCGAACGGCGGCAGCGCAGCCTCGAGATCGTCGACCGAGCGGCGCATGGCCTCGGCCGTCCACGGCTGCCCCATCAGTCGAAAGTTGAACGGCAACTGCAACTCATCGCCGTTCTCACCGTAGTATTTCACCCATCGCGATAGATCACCCCACAACTCGCCGATGCCGCAGGTTTCGGGGTGCTCATCGAGAGTCTGCCGGATCTGGCGGATCAGGTCGTGCACCTCCTCTTGGTCTTCGTTATAGGTGTGCAACTGCCGCCCAAAGATGTCGTTCGCGGGCAGGTCTGGCGGCGCGTTCGGGTTCGGCGGATTGTCGCGCAGTTCGGCATCCTTAATCAGGAGCCCGACGACGTCCATCCGGAACCCATCGACGCCGCGCGCCATCCAGAAGCGCAAGACGTCAAGCATGGCCTTGACCACTTCGGGGTTGCGCCAGTTAAGTTCCGGCTGTTCTGGCACGAACTGGTGCAGGTAGTACTGCCCGGTGGCCTTGTCGAGGGTCCAGGCCGGGCCGCCAAAGAAGCCGCCCCAGTTGTTCGGAGGCGAGCCATCCGGTTTAGGGTCACGCCAGATATACCAATCACGCTTCGGGTTATCACGTGAGGCGCGCGACTCGATGAACCAGGCATGCCGATCGGAGGTATGGTTCGGCACGTAATCGACGATGACCTTGATGCCGCGGCTGTGCGCCTCGGTCACAAGGCGATCAAACGCCGCCAGGTCGCCAAACATCGGGTCAACATCGCAGTAGTCGGCGATGTCATAGCCGAAATCAGCCATCGGCGAGGGATAAAACGGCGAGAGCCAGATCGCATCGACGCCCAGGGTTTCCTTGAGGTAATCGAGGCGCGCGAGCACGCCGGGCAGGTCGCCGATGCCGTCGCCATTGCTGTCTTGAAAGCTGCGCGGGTAGATCTGATAGAAGACGCCAGTCTGCCACCAATGAAAGCCCGCGTCGTGGTTGCTCATTTTGTCACTCCTTGTTGCGCAGGGCCGGTCGTCGTGCCCCGCAATATCCTTGGCTTTCTCGGATTCGTGCGGTCAGCCGCCCGCGCTCGAGTACTGGCGGAGCGCGAGTTGCCAGACGCCCGCCGCCAGACCGACCATCATCAGCGCCACGACCGGCGATGCGTAGGCCAGCGGCCACCATGCGCCGATGTGTTCCACCTTACCGAGCAGCATCAACGCCGGATAGTAATTCATGAAGGCGACCGGGATGACGCTCGTTACGAGCACCCGAAAGAACGCGCCAAAGATATCGACCGGGTAGTACTGAACCATGACGTTGACCTGCATCACAAGGCTATTGGCACGTCGTGAGCGCCCGGTCCAGAACGCGATACTCGAGATCATCAAGGTCAGCGTCATCTCGATCAGGGTCCCGGCCAGGATGGCCAGGACCAGAAAACCCCACTCGACAGGCCCCCAGGTCAAGCGCAGGTTCGAATACGCCAGCACCATCCCGCTCACGCCGATGGCGAAGTCGGCGATCCCGAGATACTGCACTTCGCGCCCGATAAACAGCACGAAGGCGCTGGCCGGGCGCAGAAGAAACTGATCAAAAGTCCCCTGCACCAGGTAATCCTCAAGCGTGCGGATGTGCCACATGAAGAGACTGAACAGACTGTGACCCAGGATCCAAAGGCTGTAGAGGAAGACGACCTCCCAGATCGTCCATCCGTTGAGGTCTGCGAAACGCGACACGAGGATACCGATCAACGAGATGTTCACGACGTTCATCACAATCACGCCGAGGATCCCGGTGACGAAGTCAGCGCGATACTGCATCCGCGCTTTGATCGCGATCCGCACAAGTCTGAGGTACAGGCTGATCGGGTTCATCATTCAGCCCCCCTGCACCGTCAGCCGGCGGTGCACCTGATGCCACGCCAGGCGAGCCACACCGGCCAGGATCAGGGCCCACAGTGCTTGAAAACCAAGTGCGCTCCAGGCCGCCGTCCCCGAATATGTGCCGATATAGATCGACATCGGGATGTAGTACACGGCCTGCAGCGGCAGGATCTCGGCCACGGCTCGCAGGCCATCCGGGAACATCCACAAGGGCACCATCTGGCCAGAGAAGAACGAGATCACGGCGAAATAGGCCCAGGCGATGCTCCGGATATCGAGCGTGGCGAAGGCCACAGAGCCTAGCAGAAAGCCGAGATGGAACTGCACAAGGAACCCGAGCAAAACACTCAAGGCGAAGAGGCCAGCAGCTCCGGCATCGGGCGGCAGTTGCAACCCAAAGACGAAGTAGCCGATCGCGTAGGTCGGCAGCGCCATGACACCCATCCCAAAGAGCATCTCACCCAGGTTGCGGGCAAGCATGTGCACATGAAAGTCGATGGGTTTGAGCAAGTCCGTGTCGATCGCCCCGGTGCGCACCTGGGTGGCGATGTACCACTCCGAACCCGTGTCGATAAAGGCGTGCAGCGCCATACCCAGGACGCCATAGGTCACCATCTGGCCCAGCGTCAACCCAAAGGCATCGGGGCGTTGTGTATACAGGGTTTGCCACACCGCGCGGATGCTGTACATCGCCAGCAGGATCGAGACCAGCCGGATCCAAAACTCTACGCGATAGACCACCGTGTTGTGAAAGGCTTGTCGCGTAAACGACCAGAACAGCTTCATCGCGCGGCCTCCTGCGGACCGCCGCCGCGATACACAGTGCGCACGATCTCCTCGATGTCAGGCTCCTCGACGGCAAGGTCGGCCACCGGATAACGCGCACTGATGTGCGCGATCAGGGCCGACGGCGATGTCTCGAGCCGGTTGAAGGCAAACCACTTGCGCCGCCCCTCGCTCTTTACCAGCCTGGCGTGTGGGGCGTCGAAATCGGGAACGGATTCTTCGAACTCGATCACCAGCGTACGCGTTGTGCCGTAGCGCTCACGGATCCGCTCCAGGTCACCGTCGTACACGATCTGGCCGTGATCGATGATCATGATCCTCGAACAGACCTTCTCGATGTCGACCATATCGTGCGTGGTCAGGATGACTGTAACTTTTCGTTCACGATTGACTTGCTGAATGAACGTGCGCAAGCGCTCCTTGACCACGACGTCGACGCCGATCATCGGCTCGTCAAGGAAGAGCAGATGCGGGTTGTGGATCAATGCGGCGGCCATATCTGCGCGCATACGCTGGCCAAGGCTGAGTTGGCGCACCGGCGCATCGCGGAACTCGTGCAGGCCGAGCAGGTCGTTGAACATCTCGAGGTTCTGCCGGTATACGGGCTCGGGCACCTTGTAGATGTCGCGAAAGAGCCGCAGGCTCTCGATGACGGGCACGTCCCACCATAGCTGCGTCTTCTGCCCAAACACGGCGCCGATCTGCAACGCGTTGGCCATCCGATTCTTGTGCGGCACGAGGCCGTTGACCTCGATCCGACCGCTGCTGGGCACAAGGATGCCACAGAGCATCTTGATCGACGTCGACTTGCCGGCCCCGTTCGGCCCAATGTAGCCGACCAGCTCGCCTTCGGCGATATCAAAGGAGAGATCGTTGACGGCACGCAACGGCTCGTACTCAGCGCTGAACAGGGTCCGCAGATTCCCAAACAAACCCTCGCGCCGCTTGACCCGTCTGTAATCTTTGGTCAGGTGTTCAACATGGATCATGGCTGTACGCATGCCACAGGTTGCGGACCAGGTTGATCACCCGGCTCGCTCAATACGAGGCCGAAGTAGGGCCGTGGATCCAGGATCTGATCGGGGGTCGGCGGCTCGGGTAACTCTCCCCCCGATCCCGGCCGAACCAACATGACTCGGGCGTGGACCCACATCGCGAACATCGGACGCCCGCTCCACGAGCCCTGCGCCCCGAGCTCGGTTCCGTGGCCCACGGAGACACCGGATTTCAAAGCCTCAGACACATAGGATAACCCACCTGTGCCGTCAGCCAACCCGTCGATGATCATCCAGACCCTGGATCCGGGATTCAGAGGGTCGGCATAGCGGATCGCGATCCGATCCGGATGCTCGGGGTCCAGCGCCACCTGGCCGTCGGCCACGGCCAGCACGGCCAGGTCGCCATCGCCGCCGCGACCGAACAGCGTGAGCGCCGCGCCATCCCACTTGAGGCCAAGATCCGCGATCGTCGGCAACGCCCAGGGCGCGCCCGGGCACTGAAGTTGCCCCCCAACGGCCGACGCGCGATAGGGCCGATAGATCCGATTATTGGCGATGACGTCAGTCAGGCGATATCCTCGCTCGATCGCAGCGAACATCTCGGGCGACCAGCGCTCCTTGAGCCAGGGCACGTCATAGTGGATGATCAGATCGAAGTCGCCGGACTCGATCGACTCGAGCAGCGGCCTCTGATCCCACACGCCTGAAGCAGCAAGTTGGGTCAGTTCGAACGGCTGAAGCGCCAGCCGTTTTCCGGCCAACGTCACCATGCCCATCTGTTCGTCAGCGAGCACGGGACCATCGGTGGCTGCGACAAGCTCGGCCAGCCGAGATAGCGCCTGGCGTTCGGGCAGGCGCCCGGGCAACTCGCCCGGGTAGGCAAACAGCGCGCCCTGCATAAAGGCGATTGCCTGCATGACGAACGCGGCATACAACACAGGCTGTCCGAGTGTCTTCGGCCCATGCGCTCGCGCAGCAGCCGTCAGCGCGCCGGCGGCCAGCGCCAGGGCCGCACACAGCTCGAGCAGATAGTTGACGTTCGACCCGATCTTGCCGATCGTCAGCGCGGAGAAGGTCGCGCTGACCAGGTACGTGGCTGCCAGTGCATAGACCGGGTTCCACCGACGCACGACGGCCAGAGACCCAAGCCCTAATGTCACAAGGATCCCGGCCAGGCTCCAGACGTTTCCGGCGTGATAGCGCACCGTGTCCCACGAGAACGCGTTGACATTGGCAGTGACAATGTGAAGGAAGAATCCGCCTCCCGTCATCAGGTTGAGGATGACGAAGAGCACGCCGGCCAACCCGCCGACCCAGGCAGCAAGGCCAAGCGCTCGGCGAAGGCCGCAGACGCTCCATATCCAAACAAAACCTGCCGCCGGCGCCGCCAGCGCATACGACTGCCGCGTGTAGATCGCGGCCACCAGCAACGCTCCGCCGACCCACAGGCTCCAACGCGCTGTGGGTCGACGCGCGAGCACCCACAGACCGCCCAGGCTCAACGCCAGCGCCGGCAAATCGATCCGCGCCAGCGTCGACCACAAAACCACATACGGCCAGCCCAATACCAGGAGGCCGCCGATCATGGCGGCGATCCGGTCCTTTGTGAGGTCGCGCAAGATCAGACCAACCAGCAGCGCAGCCAAAAGAGCGCCGGACGCCGACAGCAATCGCCCAGGCCAGAACGCCGGGCCCGTTACAGGCACGAAGAGCGCCAGCGCCGCGATGTACAGCGGCGGATAGTTGGAGATCGTGTAGGGCGGCGCCGTCAGGTCGGGAGCGTAGATCGTCTCGCCGGCGACCAGGCGTACGGCCTGGTCGACAAGCGGCGCTTCGCCGTAGTCGAGTTGATACGGGAAACCGATCGCAGCGACCTGATAGCCTAGCCAGACGCCGGCTGCCGCTAACAAGAGGGCGAGCGCGGCCGCCAACAGGATTTCGGTGGCCACCCAAACGAATGACACGGGTGCCAGAGGCGGCTTTGGCGTCATCGCCACCCCCTGGCATAGGCAAAGCCCCAGAGACCTAGCGTCGTCAAACCGAGGACGGGCACGATCGCGAACGCGGTCTGCAGCGAGAAACGATCGGCCAGGTTACCCAGCACAAGCGGCGCCGCGAAAATGGCGATGCCCACGGCCAACGACACCCTGGCCGTGGCCGTGTTGGTCAACCCTGCCGCCTGCCCGACTGCGATCCCGATCGTCACCGGGAACAAGTTGGCCACGCCCAACCCGGCGATGAACAATCCGATCACTGCCAGGCTCGGTGTGAGCGCAGTCCAGAATAGCGGGAACCCAAGCAACGCGAGCACAAGGGCGGCCGGCAAAACGATCGCGGGCGGCCATCGACGGGTCAGCCAGCTGCCAACGAATCGTCCGATCACCATCGCGCCGAGATAGACGCCCATGAGGGCGGACGCCAACGACGGCTCGAGTCCGACGACAGCGGCCAGATAGTCCGCCCCCCACACCACAAAACACCACTCGAACGCAACCACGCCGATGACCACAAGCCAGTACACCCAAAACCCGATCGGGAGTCCCCGCGCGCCGGCCCCGGGCGCGTGTGCCGGCAGAGGCATATCCGGGATCGGCACGCGGCCATAAACCGCTGCAATTGCCACGATGATCCCGAGGGTCACAAGAAGCGACCATTGCCAACCCAAACCGGAGCTCTGAAAAAGCCCAATCAGCCAGGGCGAGGCGCTCGAGCTTAACGCGGCCGCCACATTGGCTTCGGCCAGCGCGCTCGTTCGCAACGGCCCGTGATGATCCGAGAGCGTTGCATTAACGGTCGCCATCGTCATGGCTCCGGCCACACTGTTGAATAGCACAGCGGCAAAGGCTGTCTCAAACGTAGGGCTGAAGGCCAGCGCCCACGACCCGATCACAAACCCGACGGCGCCGCCCCATAGCATGGCCCGCCGGCCGACTCTCTGGGCTACTCGCTCGCTGGTCAACCCGGTGAGGATCATGCCCAGGGCGATCGCCGTGACAAGCACGCCACCTTGCGTGTAGTTCATGTCCAGCGACTCGCGCAAAAAGGGCATCAACGGTCCCAGAATGCCCTGCTGATAGGCCAGCCCCGCCAGCATGAAATACATCAGCCAGGTCAGCTGATCACGCTTCAAGGTTTGCGTCATACGGTCAATCCGTGCCTTCCGTGGGCGCCTCGAACGCCGAGCGGATTTCCCGATGCACCGGGATGTTGTTGAGGAAGTGGGCGCGGTGCGGGCTATCCGGCGGGATCAGATCGTGCTTGCGCCGCATCTCGACATGCGCCTGATGGAGGAAGTCGGCCCCCAGTGCGACCTGGCCGTTGGCGGCCAACGCCAGCCCATGTCGTAAGAGAATCTCTTCCCCCAGACACTCAATGACCTGAGTGAAGCCGAACTGCCTGTAGATCGCCAATGCCGCGTCAGATGCGGCTAAGGCCTGGGTTGCATGCCGCGCACGTTCGGCGCCCGCTCCGACCAGTCGGGCCAGCGCCAGGTGAGCCGTCGCCGTCTGGACCTGCGCCGCCATGAAGTACTGTCGTGAAACCAGATTGTCGCTCACCAGGCGTTGAACCTGACGGCAATGTTCGAGGGCGCTCTCGAGCCGTTCCAACCCACCCCTCGCATTGTCGAGGATTGCGGCAACAAGGTGGTAACCTGCCCGACCGAAATCGCGCGTACCGCGTTCGCTGAGCGCCCAGGCTTCGGCAAGCGCTTGCTCAGCTGCTTCGAAACGCCCAAGCGCGGTCTGGATCTGTGCGATTCGCAACAGAGGGAACAAACGATTTGAGAGTTCGCCCCAGATCTGGGCGGCCTCCTCTTCGAGCGCGATGGCCGCCTCCAGGTCGCCCAGATAGAGACCCTGGATCTGGCCGCACATCATCAACGCCTTGCCCTCCTCGACGCGGTTACCGATCTCGCGACACAGCCTCAGCCGTGGTAGCTCGAACTCGACGAACTGCCTGTAATAATCACCCCGCCGCTCGAACTGCGCGCCGAGGGCGCCCAACAAGGCAACCTCCATGGCCTTGTCGTTGAGCGTCTCCGATTTCGCCAACGCCTCATGGAGGAATGCTTCATGGCGCTCGAGATCATCAAGGCCATAGACGTTGGCGATCGCCAGAAGCAGGGCGACCTCAGCCCGCAGGTCGCCCAACTCGCGCGAGAGGTCGAGGGCGCGCTCGGCCGCTTCGCGCGCGCCGGGATCGTGCACCAAGACCCGGGCATCGGCGACGGCCATCCAGGCCTCCATCTCGCGCCGACGATCCCCAATCTGGTGCGCCAGGCCAAGCGCATCATAGGCAAACTGCAGCCCGCGCGCCATGTCCTGGCGATTGTCACGCTCGACGAGTTCTGGCTGGCTCAGGAGCGCGTCGATCCGCCAGGCCGGGTCATCACCCATCTGTTCTGCGAACGCCAGGAGCGCGCGCGCATCCTCGGCCGCGGCCGCCATTTGCCCTAGCTCGAGATACACGGCTCGCCGCCCGCGCAAGATCTCAAACCGCTGCGAAAGCAGCGCGCGTGCCGGCACCGGGGAGGTTGCATCGGTCGCGATTTGGTCCGCCAGTTCGAGCGCCCGGCTGTAGTGCTGCAGGGCTTCCGCATTGGCGAACAGGCGGCGCGCCTGCTCGGCCGCCAGAAGCGCATAGAACAACTCTTTGCGCGGATCCCCGGCGCCGCGATAGTGATAGGCCACCAGGCTATAGAACCCCGGTAACGACTCGGCCTCACCCGAGGCTTCGAGATATCGGGCCGCCTTGCGGTGGAACTCGGCCCGCTGCGCATGCACGAGGCTCTCATACGCCGCTTCGCGCACTTGCGCCGACCGAAACGAGTATTGCATACCCAACCCGGCGACACGCCCGTCCTCCTGAATCAGTTGGGCGCGCTGCAGGGCAGCCAGATGCGCACGCAGCGTCGCGGGGTCTCCGATCAGGGCGTCCAACAACGCGTACCAGAAGACCGAGCCGATCACGGCCGCAACCTGAAGGGCGAATCGTTGTTCAGGCGAGAGGCGGTCGATGCGGGCCAACAGAAGGCGCTGCGGCCCGGTCGGCAGATCGCCCGCCGTGACCGCGCGCGTCAGATGCCAGGCGCCGTCGCCGTCCCGTTGCAACACGCCGCGCATCATCAGGCCATAGACCGTCTCGATGATGTAATATGGATTGCCCTCGGACTGGCGGACGATCAGATCCCGCGCGCCGCCCGGGAGTCCGTCAGGGCCGACAAGGCCAGCTATCAGAGTCTGTGCAAGATCGGGCTCGAGCGGCGCCAGGTCGATACGGGCCAGCCGATGCGGGTACTCGACCTCGATTTGCGGCGCGAGATCCCAGACCGGC
>DKKP01000057.1 GCA_002455335.1 Anaerolineales bacterium UBA6663
CGGGCCGAGGAGTCGCTGACGATGGCGGCCGAGCACTCGCCGGCCTACGAGCTGGCTGCGGCTGCGCTGCGCCGCAGCGCACTCCGGCTCTCGGTGGCGCGCCGCCGACGCGAGCATGGTATGCCAGGCGGCAGCGGCTCGCCGATCCGGTAGACGGCGGGCCAGTTGCGACAGGTTTCTCAGGAACACGTGTTGGACCGGAATCAAACGCCCGGTCCTCCTTTTTCGCCTGCCAACGTCCGCCGGCAGTGCGGGTTCCCTGGCGGCTGGCCAGGAATCCGCAGCAAAACAAGGATTGGCGGGTTGCGCGCGAACAACGTTTCTCCAGCCCACCAGCGCGGACTATAATGGACCCATGGCCCTTTTTGGCAGAGACGTCGGCATAGACCTCGGCACGATGAACGTGATCGTGGCCGAGAACAATCAAATCGTGCTCCATGAACCGAGCGTGGTGGCACTTTCGATCGCGGATCAGACAGTGATCGAGATCGGCCAGGCCGCGCGCGACATGTACGGGCGCGCCCCTGAGACGATCGAGGTCATGCGTCCGCTGCGCGAAGGCGTGATCGCCGATTATGACGTCACGGTCAGCCTGTTGCGCTATGTGCTCAAGAAGGTCTGCGGCCCGATGCGGTTCTTTCGCCCGGCCGTGATCATCACGGCCCCGCATGGCATCACGTCGGTCGAAAACCGCGCCGTCGAAGAGGCCGCCTACGAGGCCGGAGCCCGCGAAGTCTTCGTGATCCCCGAGCCGCTGGCGGCGGCGTTGGGCGCCGAGCTTCAGGTGGCGACGCCGACTGGCAACCTGGTGGTGTTGCTTGGGGCAGGCGCAACGCAGGCGGCCGTGGTCTCGATGAACGGCATCGTCGCCGCGCATACGTCGCGCGTCGGCGGGTTGCGGCTCGACGACAGCATCGCCGGCTATATCCGGCGCAAGTACGGGTTGCTGATCGGCGAGACCACGTCTGAAGACATCAAACTCAAACTCGGCGCCGCTGTGGTGATCGAGGGCGAGGAACAGACGCTCGAGATCCAGGGCCGCGATCAGGTGAATGGCCTGCCGCGGACGCTCTCGTTGACCACGGCCGACGTCGTCGAAGCGCTTCAGGAGCCCCTGCAGCAAATCGTTGGCACAGTGCGCGCCGTGCTCGAGAAAACGCCGCCTGAGCTCGCGGCCGACGTGATCGATCGCGGCATGTTGGTCTGCGGCGGCGGGGCGCTGCTCCGCGGCGTCGATCAACTGCTGACCCAGGAGACCGGGATCCCGGCCTACGTGGCTGAGAACCCGATGGGCGTCGTGGCGCTCGGCACGAGCCGGGCCTTCCGTCATCTCGATACGCTGCGCAAGGTCTTGCCCCGCCGGTGAGACTGGCGTTAAACGGAGACGGGCCGGGGTTCTTCCCGGCCCGTCTCCGTTTAAGCTGCGCTCAGCTAAGCTGCGCTCAACCCGTCACCGGGTTGGGCGTCGGTGCTTCGAGATAGAAGGTCATGCGCTGGAGATGCACCACCGGATCGATGTATTGCACCTGCACGCCCTCGGGCACAAGGATGTTGATCGGCGCGTAGTTGAGGATGCCCTGCACGCCTGCGGCCACGAGATGATCGGCCACCAACTGCGCCGCAGCGGCAGGAACCGCCACCATCGCGAGCCGGATTCCCAACTCGGGGAGCACCCGCCCGATGTCGCGCGCGTCTTGCACGACGTGCCCGCCATGCGTCTGGCCGATCCGACGTGGATCGGAGTCGAAGATCGCGCGGATGCGGAAGCCGCGGTCGGCGAACCCGTTGTAGTTGGCGAGGGCGCGGCCAAGGTCGCCGGCGCCGACGATGGCGATATCCCAATCGGCGCCGACCTTAAGGATGCGGCGCAACTGATCGACCAGGTACTTGACCTGATACCCCGTGCCCTGTTTGCCGAACTCGCCGAAGTGCGAGAGGTCTTTGCGGATCTGGGCCGAGCTGATCCCGAGCGCGTTGCCCATTTCATGACTGGACGTCACGGTTTGCCCGATCGACTCAAGATGCGATAGGGCGCGCAAATAGATCGGCAGCCGGCCTACGACGATGTCGGGGATTTCCACTGCGGATTCCGCTCCATACCGGCCAATCGGCGCGCCGACTGACCAGACTTGTCTCGATGCATCGTGAATTCTGGCACAAGACTGTCGAGAATGCAATCGAATTCACGCATTCGGATGCGGATGGAGCTGCCCGCCACGCTCAAGGGGCCGTTCCGGGGTTCCACAAGGCGCTTTCGCACCGCGCCCCGGCGATGGGCTGCGGTGCAGCATCGACGTGTGCACGGTACGCTGCCCCCTCCGTGCCTAACGTGACGAGCGCTGAACCGATCGGCGACCAGACCACGCGCGTCGTGTCCGGCTCCACGAACAGGCGAGCACCGTCCTCAGTCGAGAACCCGTAGACCGTTGCCCGGCCCAGCCGCCAGGCTGTCGCTGTCACAACCCGACCATCCGCCGAGAAACCGAGGTCGGTGATCATCGTCGCATCGGGCGGCAGATCGAGACGCAGTGGGTTGTCGGGCACGGCGCTCTGAGAGTCGGGAGACACAAGCCAGAGCCCATATTCGTCCGTGTTGCTACCTGGGTCATGCACGCGGGCGGCAACCGCGATGCGATCGCCCCGCGGCGACCAGAGCACCTGGCCGGCGTGTGGGCCAGCAGCGGGCTGCCGGCCCACACGCTCCGGGCTCCAGATCTCGACACCAAAGTCGGGCTGGCTCACCACCGGCAACACGCCGACCGACGATCCGGACCCCCAGGCTGTGTCGGAGCCGGGGCCAAGGAGCACGGCAGCTCGCTGTCCGTCCGGGGCCCAGGCCGGTGGGTAACCGACGCCGAAGGGAATGTCGAGGCCGTTGAGCGGGAGCACGGCCCGCAGCAGACCGCTTCCATCGAGAAGCGACCACTCGCTGAATGCCGTGCTGACGACGAACGCCGCATCGCCAACGGGCGCGGGCGCAAGCTGATAGGCGTCGACGATCCGGGCCAGGATGTGCCCCGGTCGGTCGGGCGCGACAAGCTCGATATCGGTGCCGTTCTGATCCGGCGCGGACCAGTAGTACGCGGCGTTTTCGCCGATCCAGCCCGCGAAGCCCATGGCCGATGGCACCTGGGCTCCGGCCGTCCAGTCTACCCGGCCGGTGTGCGCCGAGCGGAGCGCGATTCGGCCGCCGATCGATACCGCCAGATCGAGCCCGGCTGTCGTCGATCGCGCGCCGACGACCCGAACCGGCGCCAGGGCCGCACTGGAGAACCCGAACGGTTGTTGCGCCCCCTCGGGTGACCAGATCCATTGCCCGTCGCTGCACGTGATCAATGCCGACCAGGTGGGCACAGTGGACGGATCGGCAAGCGAAGCAAGCACGTCGAGGACTGCCGGGTTCGTCAGCGTGCGGAGCGTGTCCTCGGCGGATCGGCCCGTGGTCGCGGCCGCCTCGGCGAGCCAGCGATCGAGCGCGCGTTCCGGGCGGAGCGTGGCGAAGAGGCGGTGCTCGAAGGCGAGGTCGTCGCCCACAAGACCGTTGAGCACGCTGAGCGCGGCTCGTAGCTCTGATTCATCGGAGGGCGGCGCATGATGGATGGCCGTCTGTGCGCGCCACAACGACCCGGCATCCACGCCGTGCGCCACGTCGATGGCGGAGAGCCACGCCGGGTCCTCGACGCCGCTACGCGCTGCCTGACGCAGGACAAGGGCAAAGAAGAAGGCGTTGTGCGCGAGCGGGGGCGCGAAGAATCCGGGCTGTGCCCTGTCGCGCACCAACAGGGCCAGTTGGACAAGGGCTGCGTCGGCCAAGGCCCGCCGCCAATAGGCTGCCGTGGCCTCATCGACTGGCACGCCTGAGGTGAGCGGGCGTGGCAGGGCCAGGGTGTCGCGTAGCACCACGAACGTCCGGGCGTAGGCGAAGAGGCGGTTCGCAGGCTGTGAGACGTCGGTCTCAAGCGCGACCGGCGTCGCCGGGGCCGGCTGTGTGAGATCGATGACGAGCACAAGGTCGGCCGGACACGACCAGGTCGCACAAGCCTCGGCCACGACACGCGCGAGTTCGGCAGTGAGCGCCGCGGTCGCGGCCTCTGGGCCGTGGGCATCGACGATCACGCGCAGGTGCCCGCTCTCGATGGTGCTTGTGACGGCGGCCGGCGGCGGCAGTAACTCGCCCTCGGCCGAAAAGCGCCTTTGCGCGCGAAAGCGCAGGGCTGTGCCGTCAACTCCGGCAAACGCGTGGACGGCCGTGATCGTCAACGCGCCGTCGGCGTCAACGTTCAGCGTTTCGACCTGTGGGGCATCGATCGCGATGAGGGCCGGGAGCGGCGCGGGCAGCGGGTGGCTTGCCAGGAGGTCTACGACCCGGGCTTCGCGTTCGTCGGTCTGGCGCGCAGTCAGCGCCCAGATCGCCAGCGCGCCGATCGAGGCCAAGGCGATGATCAGCCACGCCCAGCGCCGCTGTCCGCGGCTGGGGGGCGGCGAAGGCGTCTGGGCCTCGGGGGTGTCATCTTCTGTGATGGTCCAATCCAACATGGGGCGACATCCGCGGAGACCCAATCTTTGTGGGCCGATTTGTGTCGAGGGGGTGTATCACCCCGATTAACGGGTGACGCTGGGCGCCCAACGGCTGGTTGGCTCGGGCTGCCAGATCGGAGAAGAACAACCGGCGTCCCCGGTCGCCCACAGCGGTGCCCGATCCTCGGGGTGGGCGTAGACCTCGGGGCGCCCGGCGCCGATGAACGTGAAGGCATGGCCGGATTGCGCCCAGCGTAGGATGCCGCCGGTCAGATCGAAGACGTTGATCAAGGTGCCATCGGCCGTGGAGACGATGTCGACTCGCGTGCTCGGCCAGACATTGCCGGCGCTCACCAGCGCGACGTAGCGGCCATCCGCCGAGACCGAATAGTCGAAGATCGTCGAGCCCGCAAGGCGCAGCGATGGCAGCTCGACCGACTCACCGGTCGCCGGATCGGTACGCCACAACACAGGGTTTGGGATGAAGTGGTCGGACATCGCGGGCCGCAGGATGCCGATCACCTCGTTGGTCTCGACGTTCCACTGGATCGACGCCCACGCCGGCGGGGCAGCGGTGCGCCAACCGAACGCGGTGCTGCGCCACACGATGCGCCCGACAGGGTCAGTCGGCCCGGCGTAGATCGTCAGACGATACTCGATCGATCGATCGGCGGTCGTCGCCTGGCCGAGCACCGCGATCTCGCCGGTGCGGGGGTTGAAGCGCGCTTGCGCGGCCTCGCCCCAATCAGCCACCACGCGCCCACGCGCATCGACTACCTGCATGTCTCGGAACACGCGCGCCTCGGTTTCGGACGAATCGGCAAGGCGAACCGAGAAGGCCTCGCCGCGCCACAGGTAGGTGACCACGGTGTTTTCCGAGTCGACCTGGGACGCCTCGATCGTCAGGTCGGTCTGCGTGAATGACTCGATCCCGAAGGTCACCGAGATCGACCGGCCGCCGACGTCGCGGTCGTTGATGACGAGGGCTCGGTCGCCCTGCCACGTCAGCGTAGCATCCGGACTGAGCTCCGCATCGATCCCCGGGAACCACCAAAGTTGGCGGGTTGCGCTGTCGACGAGGAGCGCGTGACCGCCGACCACCACGGGCTGGAAGCGGCCGTCATCCGAGAGCGCGCCAAGCTCAAACAGGCGCCCGGCGGATGTGCTACCCCAAGTGACGCGGGTCTCGCCTTGCGGATCGAGCACGTGCAGGCCTGTGGCGCAGGCGGTCCGCGCGATCCAGTCGGTACGCGTCAACTGACCGAGCAATTTGAGCACAAGCGCAGGGCCGAACACGGCCTCAAGCGTCGCATCAGGCGCCAGGCCGTTTGCCCTGGCCGTGGTGATCACCGCGTGCGCGACATCGGTTTCACGCTGCAACTGTTCCCAAAGGGCACGCTCGCTGACCGATCCGGGAGGGCCGAGCAAGGCGTTCAACCGGGGCAGGGCGCGCTCTGCTACGGTCGCGCGCGGTGCGCCTGTGTCGTTGAGCAATCCTGCGTCGGCCGGTTTCGGCTGGATCGTAGCGACCGACTCGGGCTCGAGGCCGAGCAACACGGCCGTCCGCGCGGTGAGCGCGCCAACGACGATCTCGTTGGCCCCAGGGTTGGACTCGGGCGCCGGCGTGATGACGCCGCGGGCCAGCAGGGGCAATAACCGCAGCGCCAATCGCCGGCGATATTCCGCCAACGATTCCGGATCGGCCGGCCGACCGGCCATCGCCGGGGCCGTCAGGTCGGCCGGTGTCTCGCTGAAGGTCACGCCGACTCCGGCGAGCAGCCAGGAGCCGTGACGGGCGGGCAGGGTGCGCTCGCCCGCGCCCGGTACCGTACGGATGAAGGACAAACGCGCGGCCGCAGTGGTCGGGCAGCTCCAGAGGGCGCAGGCGCGTTCGGCGATCTCAGCAAGATAGGGGGCGATGTCGCGTTCGATGAAGACGCGATCGGAGGCCAGCACTTCGAGTTCGAGGCGCGGAAACGCGGTCAGCCAGATCCGGCTGTCTTCGATGGGCTCGACGGCGAGCAAGGTTCCTTCGGCGACCAGGGTCCGAGTCACTGTGAAACCCAGCTCCCGGCCGTCGACGTCGGTCGCCGAGTACGCCAGCGTCGCCTGGATCCGGCCGTCGCCGACGTCGCTCAGGCCCTCGACCCGCAGTTGCCCGAGCGACCCGATGGCGTACGTGATCGGCGTCAGGCGGGGCTCGGTCGCCGCGGCCGCGAGCACAGCCGCCTGGAGCTGGGCCTCGCGATTGATGGGCCACCAGACCAGGGCCAGGCCCACGACGACGAGGGCGAGCGCCGAAAGGCCTCCGATCCACCACCCACGCGATGGCCTGGCCCGTGGCGCTGTCGCGCCCGGCTGCATCCACCAGGATGGATCTTCTGGCGCCTTTTCGTCGAGGATCTGCCAGTCAAGTGGGTCGGTCATGGCGGCTCGACAGTATTTGTAGCGCCGATCCCGGAGATTGCGGAATTAGCCGAGGTCGGTTCACCGGCCCGCCGGGCGCCAGATCACCCGGTCGCAGCCTCGCGTACCGACCTCCCAAAACGGCTCTTGTTCCTCGGGCGAGGCAAACAGGGCAACCCGGTCTTCGCTGTGGATCGCAAGCGCCGAGCCATGGAGCGACCATTCGAGATAACCAACCGCTGCCTGCTTCAGCTGTCGGACGACAACGCCGTCGCTCAGCGTCAGGATCTCGGTGTGGAACTGGAGCGCGTCATCCGAGGAGCCCGTCAGGGCGAAGTACTGGCCATCCGCTGACACCGAAAACCACACGCCACCGGACGCGGTCTCGTTCGTAAGTGGCAACTCCGTGGCGGCCCCGGTGCGCGGATCCACCCGCCAGAGCAGCGGCTGCGATTGCCACCCCGGCGCTTCGGCACGCGGGATCATGAAGCCAACGACTTCGTTCAGGGCCGTGTTCCAGTAAGCCGCCGCGAAGGCGGGCTCTGGCCGCAGCGTCCATCCGAACTGGCTGCTGCGCCAGACAACCCGACCGGCCCGATCGGTCGGGCTGGCGTAGATCGTCAGCCGGTACTCCGGCAGGCCCGTCGAGTCCTCGGAGAGGCTGAGCACGGCGACCTCGCCGGTGTTGAGGTTGAGGCTGGGATAGGCGGCGTTGCCCCAGTCCGCGATCAGGGACCCGGCGGCATCGACCACTTGCATGCTGCGAAAGACGCGCCCGTCGTTTTCGCTTGTGGTGTCCGCCAGGCGCAGAAAGACGTCGGCCCCATGCCATGGCAGGCTGAACGGGTCGTCGGTGGTCGCGGCCAGGCTGACATCAAAGGCGAGATGCCCGGGCGCGGTGTCGTCGACGGTCACGACGACGCTGGCGATGCCCAACTCGGGCGTATACCCGGCCAGCGTGCGTCGACCGACCCAGTACAGGTCCTGCAGGCCGGCCTCCTGATCGTCGGGTAGCGTCAGCCAGTGCAGCGTCCCGTCCGACGTGCGCAAGAACAGGGGCTGGTTCAGCAGGATCAACGGCTGGAGGGCGCCGTCCGGAGAAAGCGGGTAGAGCCGGAGCACCTGCTCGGCGTTCTGCGTGTCCCAGGTGATGGATCGGGCGCCGTCGGCACCGTAGATATGCACGGCCTGTTGACACTGGATCTGCGCCGACCAGTCTGGGCGGGTGAGGGCGTCGAGCAACTCACGGGCTGTGGCCTGGCCAATGACGAGTTCGAAAGCGGCGGCGGGTGGCAAGTCGTTGCGGCGCGCCAGCCTGACGGCCAGCCGAACCACATCGACGGGCTCGGCGCTGATCGCCTGCCAGAGCTCGCGCTCCAACGGCGAGCCCGGCTCGCCCAGAAAGGCGTTCAGGCGCAGCAGAGCACGGGGGGCGAGCGTGGCCCGCCGGTCGGGCGAGCCCGTGATCAGGCCGACATCGTCAGGTGCCGGCAGCGCACTGGCGACGACCGCTGGCTCCAGACCCAGATGCGCGGCGGTTCGGGCGGCGAGGGCGCTGATCGAGATCGCCTGAGCCGACGAGGGTAGGGGGCGCCCCAGCGGCTCGGCCACGCTACGCGCCAGAAGATGGAGGACGCGTAGCCCAAGCATGCGTCGATAGACGTCGAGCGTTACTTCATCGGCGGGCACACCTGCGAGGTACGGGGCCGGGAACTGGGCGCTCGAAAGGAAGCGGGCCTCAACGGCGCCGGCCAACAGCCAGGAGCCCGCGACCGGCTCGAGCGCCTCGGCATGGTCGGGCTCGGGGGTGAGCACCGAGAAGTTCAAGGTGACCCGGGCGGTTTCCGGGCACGACCAGACCGCGCAGGCCGCTTGCGCAAGATCCTCAAGGTAAGGCTCGACCTCGGTGCCCAGAAAGTCGTGGTCGACGGGCAGGGCCTTGATCACGATCCGGCCGGCATCGTCAGCGTTGGCCAGCGTCGCAAGCGTGGGATGCTCCTGGGCCTCATCGCGCTGAAGCGTGGTGCCGACCGTGACGTAGTCGCGCTCGAGGCTGAAGCGCAGCGGCGTGCCGTCGAACAGGGTACTGGCATAGCTCAGGGTGGCATGGATCCGGCCGTCTGTATCCTGCAAGACGGTTTCGACGTCGAACGCCGAGGCCGAGCGGATGGCGTACGGGATCGGGATCAGGCGTGGCTCCATGCCGGCCACGGTGGTGACGCTCGCCTCGAGCTGGGCCTCACGCGGGTTGGCGAGCAGCCAGGGCAAACTCAGCGCCGCGATCGCCAGGGCCGCGATCCCAAGACCGATCGCCGGCCAGCGGCGTTTGGGCGCTACGGGTGGAGGCGATGTTTCCGGCGCTGGGGGCTCCGGCTCGGCTGCCGGGTCATCGTCCAGGATCTGCCAGTCGAGAGGTTCGCTCATACGGGTTCCGGCCCATCATCGGCCTGGATCTGCGCGCAAGGCTATCTGTTCATCATAGGGTTGTTTCGAGCCTGGGGCAAGCGAAACTCGATCCCCTTTTTTGTCGGCGGAAAGGCGGGTGCGCCGTGG
>DKKP01000307.1 GCA_002455335.1 Anaerolineales bacterium UBA6663
CTCCAAGACTTTTGATTATAACACGTCTCTGCGTGCCTGGGAATGGTGAAACGCGGGTGTGGGTGCGCCCCGGGCTCTGCCCAGGCCCGGGGCGCACCCACGCCCGCCGCGCACACCTTATAATCCCTCTCGATCCCATATCCAGGAGCATTCATGCACATCCCACGGGCCGTGATCACCGCCGCCGGGCGCAACCAACGAGCGCTGCCGCTGCAAACCCTGGTCGACCGCGATGGCCAGACCAAATCGGTGCTGGCGATCCTCATCGCCGAGGCGGTCAGCGCAGGCGTGGACGAGGTCGCGGTGGTCATCGCGCCGGGCGACGAGGACCGGTTCGCCANNGGCTCGGCTCACCTTCATCCCGCAGAGCGAGCCACTCGGCTACGCCCACGCGCTCTGGAGCGCCCGGGCGTTCGTCGGCCAGGAGGCCTTTCTGCACCTCGTCAGCGATCACCTATGGGTGAGCACCATTGAGCCGGGGTGCGCGCGCCAACTGGTCGAGCTGGCGGCTGTCGAGGGCTGCGCCGTCTCGGCGGTGCAGGCCACGCGCGAGCACCTGTTGCCGTCGTACGGCGCCGTCGGTGGTCGGCGTGTGCCCGGCCGACAGGACCTGTATGTGGTCGAGACCGTGCTCGAGAAACCGACGCCCACCGAGGCCGAGCTGCGGTTGCATGTGCCGGGTCAGCGCGCCGGTCATTACCTGTGTTTCTTTGGGATGCACATCCTGACGCCAGCGGTTCTGCCAGTGTTGGCGGATCTTCTCGCCGATCCGCCCGTGGGCCGGTCGGCGTCGTTGTCTGATGCGCTGGCCCGGTTGGCTGCGCGCGAACGGGTGCTGGCGTTCGAAGCGCCGGCGCGGCGCTACGATCTGGGCGATCCGTACGGGCTGCTCACGGCTCAGCTGGCGCTCGCGCTCAGCGGGCCAGACCGGGAAGTGGTCTTGTCGCGCCTGCTCGAGTTGTTGGCCGGACGTGATCTCGATTTGGCCCGGAGGGCGGGATGAGCGGCGCGCTGATCCGGATCATCACCGCTGACGATGCCGCGACCCGCGATCAGTCGCTCGACTCCTGGTGCCGCACCGCGTCAACCGACGAATTGCTCGCCGAGAGCGCGGCGCTCGAGGATTTCCGCAAGCGCAGTGCCAACCTGTATGAGCAGGTCCGGGCGCTCTTCTTCCTGTACGCGATCCATCGCTTTCACCTGCCTGAGCGTGTCTCGGCGCGCGGTGGGCTGATCCCCTATGCCGGCCACAACCACCTCCTGAAGCGTCGGTTCGAAGAAGCAATCCAGGTCTTTCTGGCGGCACAGGCCTCGGACGGTGCGAACGCCGGCCTCTCGAGCGCACTGGCCGAGGCCTATCACGAGCTCGGATTCCAGACGCTGGCCGATCAGGTGCGCCGCAGCGTCCGCTCGGTCCGCGGCAACCAGTGGATGTTCCGCATCGGGCACCCGATGGACCAGCCGCTGCGCATCCGGCCCGAGCTACGACCCGACGCCGACGGCCACGCCCCAATCCTGCGTGAGGCGACGCCGGTGCGCATGGACCTGTCGCACAGCGCCTGGAGCGACATCTTCTTCCTCGGCATGGATTTCCCTGAGGGCGCGCGTGTGCTCAACGTCTCGATCGATCTGGCCGTGCATGGACGCGATCCAGAGCCGCGCCCACCGGTCGAGGCCTATCTGCGTGTGATCGACGAGCCGGTGCTGCGGCTGGTGAGCGTCGACCTCAACACCGTGGCCGAGCTCACCACAGTGGCCGAGGTGTTCGACTACGCCCGAGACTATCTCGGGTTGCTCAAGGCGGCCGTGATCGCGGCGGGGCTGGTGCCGCCAGGCATGGAAGGCTCTGGCGAACGGCTCGACGGACCGAACGGCTTGCTGGCGCGGCTGGTCGGGCCAGGGCACGGGCTCGAGCTGGTCAGCAACGTCAACGGCATCCCCAAGGGCTCGCGGCTGGCGGTATCGACCAATCTGCTGGCCTGTCTGATCACGGCCTGTATGCGCGCGACAGGCCAGACCGCTTCGCTGACCGGCGGGCTGACCGAGCCCGAGCGCCGGCTTGTGGCCGCGCGCGCCATCCTCGGCGAGTGGCTGGCGGGCTCGGGCGGCGGCTGGCAGGATTCCGGCGGAGTATGGCCGGGCATCAAACTCATCNNCGTGTGGCCCGACATGAAACTCATCACGGGCGTGGCCGCCAGGCCCGAGGATCCTGAGCATGGCATCAGCCGCGGCCGGTTGCTGCCGGCGCACCACATCTACACCCACGACGAGATCTCGGATGAGACGCGTCGCACGTTGCAGGATAGCCTGATCCTGTTCCATGGGGGCATGGCGCAAAACGTCGGCCCGATCCTGCAGCAGGTGACCGAGAAATATCTGTTGCGCTCGGAGGTCGAATGGCGCGCGCGCCAGGACGCGATCGCGCTGCTCCGCGAGATCGAGGGGCTGCTGCGTATCGGCGATGTGCGTGGCATCGCGGCGGCGACCACGCGCAACTTCTTCGGCCCGCTCCAGGCCATCATCCCGCGGGCCACGACGCTCTACACCGAGCGTCTGATCGAACGCGCACGCGCCGCGTTCGGCGCCGATTTCTGGGGGTTCTGGATGCTGGGCGGGGCCTCGGGCGGCGGTATGGGCCTGATCGTCGACCCGGCGCGCCGCGAGGCCGCCAAGCAGGCATTGCCCGAGATCCTGACCCGCGCCAAGCGCGAGCTCGAACAGGCCCTGCCCTTCGCGATGGAGCCCGTGGTCTACGACTTCGCGATCAACACACGGGGCACATGGGGTGAATTGCTATCAGGCGCGACGGCGTTGCTGCCGGTCGGCTACTACACCCTGACGGCTCCGGCGCTCCTGCGGCGAGACCCGGGCGCGCTATCGGCCGGGCGGCGGCGCGAGCTCGAGACCCTGGCCGCAGCGTCGCGGGTCAAGCCGGCGCTGGCCGGGCTGGCGCAGGC
>DKKP01000212.1 GCA_002455335.1 Anaerolineales bacterium UBA6663
AGCGCCCCGAACCACGCCCACCCACGCCACGCCAACCTGGCATAGAATGCAGTCATGTCCGATTCACCGCATGTCATCGAGGTGACCGAGTCGAGTTTTGCCGATGAGGTGCTGGCCCGCTCCCATCAGGTGCCGGTCGTTGTGGATTTCTGGGCGCCGTGGTGCGCGCCGTGCCGAGCACTTGGGCCGCTGCTCGAAAAGCTCGCGGCCGAGGGTGGTGGCGCCTGGGTGCTGGCCAAGGTCAACGCCGATCAGTCGACCGGGCTGACGACCCAGTACGGCGTCCGCGGGATCCCGGCCGTCAAGGCCTTCCGCGAAGGTCAGGTGGTCTCCGAGTTCACGGGCAATCAGCCCGAGCCGCGCATCCGCGAATTCCTGCGCAAGCTGGCGCCAACACCCGCCGATCAGGCGTTGAGCGACGGCCTGAGCCTGCTCGCGACGCGCAAATGGGTCGAGGCCGCGGCTGCCTTTCGCGAGGCACACAGCCTTGCCCCCGACAGCGGCCCCGCCGCGCTGGGCCGGGTGCAGGCCCTTGTCGCGCTCGGGCGCGGGTGCGAGGCGCTCGACATCCTCGATGAGTTCCCGCGCTCCGACGAGGCGATCGCGGCAGACGGCTTTCGCGACCTGGCCGAGGCGCTCTGTGAGGTCGAGCCAACCGAGCCGCCCTTCGATGACGATCCGCTCGACGCGCTGTACCATCAATCCGCGCGGCTGCTCGCGCGCGGCCAATGGGAGGCCGGCCTCGACGGCCTGCTCGACACGTTGCGCGGAAACAAGCGCTATCGCAACGGCGCGCCACGCAAAGTGATGCTCGCGATCTTCGCCCTGTTCGGCGAAAGCGATCCGATGACCCAACGCTACAGGGCCGAGCTGGCCTCAGTTTTGTTTTAGACGAAGGACGAGAAACGAAGGACGGCGGTTGAAAGGCACTCAACCGCCGTCCTTCATTGTGGTCGTCTGTGGGGCGAGAGAGGATCGAACTCTCACGTGGGATTACCACAGCGGATTTTAAGTCCGCGGCGTCTGCCAATTCCGCCATCGCCCCGCAGTCGGGATTGTACCCCGACCCACACCGGATCTGGCGCCCCATAGGCCGCACCACGCGACTGCCATTGACGACCTCCAACCCGTACCTGTACAATTGCGCTGTTCACAATATGAAATCAGATTTCACAATATGAAATCTACAGGAGACCGCCCATGCTCCCTGGCACGCCGTTTCACCCACGCACGCAGCCGCTCAATGCGGCCCAGGTCTGGCGCCGCTGGTCGGGCCACCTGACCGCAGGCGCCTACGAGCTTTCGCACGAGCGTGAATATTGGGCGGTCCGAAACAGCGCCGCGCTCTTCGATGTCTCTCCGCTGCTCAAATACCACATCCACGGCCCTGACGCGGCGCGTTTGCTCAACCGCGTGGTCACGCGCGATGTCGAACGGCTCCGCGTCGGACAGGTGTTGTACACGCCCTGGTGCGACGCGGCCGGCAAAGTGATCGACGACGGCACTGTCGCGCGGCTCGATGTCCAGCGTTACCGGCTTACGGCGGCCGAACCGAATCTGCGCTGGCTCTCGCTGAACGCAGTCGGTATGGACGTGACGATCGAAGACGTCTCGCGCGAGGTCGGGGCGCTTGCGCTGCAGGGCCCCAAGTCGCGCATGATCCTCAACGCGTGCGCCGAAGCGCCGCTCGACGACCTGAAGTATTTCGGCGTGACCCACGCCCGGCTGGGCGGCGTGCCGGTCACGGTTTCGCGCACGGGCTACACCGGCGACCTCGGCTACGAGTTGTGGTGTGACGCGCGCGACTCAGTGGCCGTCTGGGACACCTTGCTGCAGGTCGGGGGGGCGTATGGGATCACGCCGGCCGGGATCCTGGCGCTCGACGTCGCTCGGGTCGAGGCCGGCCTGATCCTGCTCGACGTCGACTACACCTCGGCCCACGTCGCCACGATCCCGGAGCAGACTTCATCGCCCTTTGAGCTCAACCTGGGCTGGGCCGTCGATCTGCGCAAGGAGCGCTTCGTCGGGCGCGCGGCATTGGCTGCCGAGCAGGCGCGCGGGCCGGCCTGGCAGCTTGTCGGGCTGGAGATCGAGTGGCCCACGCTCGAGCGCCTGTTTCGCGAGGCCGGGCTGCCGCCGCAGATCCCGAGCACGACGGTGCGGGCCAGCATCCCGCTCTCGTCGCTCGGGCGCCAGGTCGGCTACGCGACAAGCAGTTGCTGGTCGCCGCTGCTCAAGAAGTACATCGCCCTGGCCCACGTCGAGGCAACGCACGCCACACCCGGGAGCCTGCTGATGTTCGAGCTCATGGTCCAGCATCAGCGCCGCTACACCCCGGCGCGGGTCGTGCCGCTGCCGTTCTTCAACCCGGAGCGCAAGCGGGGAGCGTAGGGCGTGGTGCGGAGAGCGCGCGAGCGGAGAGCGTGGAGCAAGGAGCGAATCCCGCACGACGCACCGCGCACGACGCCTAAATAGGTGACACTATGACCAACTCATACGACGCGATCGTCATCGGCGGCGGACACAACGGACTGATTCACGCGGCGTATCTGGCGCGCGCGGGCAAGAAGGTGGTCGTGCTTGAACGCAGGCATCTGGTCGGCGGCGCGGCCGTGACCGAGGAGATCATCCCGGGCTTCAAGTTCACGGAGTTCTCGTATGTCGTCAGCCTGCTGCGGCCCGAGATCATCCGCGATCTCGAGCTGCCCCGGCACGGGCTGACGATCTTGCCTCTGCCGAGCACGTTCACGCCCTTGATCAACGGCGACTACTTCGCAGCCTGGGACGACCACGACCTCACCCGGCGCGAGATCTACAGGCATTCGCCGAAAGACGCCGAGGCCTACGACGCCTACAGCCGGGCGATGGCGCGAATGGCGATGGCGGTCAAGCCGATCCTGAGCCTGATTGCGCCCGACCCAACCTCGCTCAGCCCCAAAGACCTGCTCGGGCTGCTTAAGCTCGGCGGACACGCCGGAAGCCTGAGCGAGAAAGACTTCCACAACCTGGCCAAGCTGATGACGATGAGCGCCGCCGATCTGCTCGAGGAGTGGTTCGAGTGCGACCCGCTCAAGGGCACCAAATCGGCCAGCGGCATCATCGGCACCTTCTTGGGCCCGCGCTCACCCGGCACCGCCTATGTGCTCCTGCACCACTACATGGGCGAGATCGACGGCGCCTTCCGCGCCTGGGGCTTTGCTAAGGGCGGCACAGGCGGGATCAGCAACAGCATCGCCAACTCCGCGCGGGCGCTGGGGGTCGAGATCCGGCTCAACGCGTCGGTCGCGCACGTCATCGTCAAGAACGGCCGCGCGATCGGAGTCGCGCTCGAGAACGGCGACGAGCTCTATGCAAAGACCATCAGCTCGAGCCTCGACCCCAAGCGGACCTTTCTCAAGCTTGTCGAATCCCGCCATCTGCCCGACGACTTCCTGGCCGCGATCCGGCGTTATCGGACGCGCGGCTCGTCGGGCAAGGTGAACCTGGCTCTGAGCGAGTTGCCGGATTTCACCGCCCTGCCCGGCCCCGGGGCGCTGCACCGCGGCGCGATCTCGATCAGCCCGAGCATCGACTACATCGAGCGCGCCTACGACGCAGCCAAGTACGGCGAGCTGCCCGCGCGGCCCTACATCGACGCGATCCTCCCGTCGGTGATCGACCCCGACATGGCCCCACCCGGCCAGCACGTCATGTCGTGCTTCGTGCAGTACGCGCCCTATCACCTCAATGGCGGCTGGGACGATGCGAAACGCGAGGCCTTCGGCGACATCGTGGTCGACACGCTCGCCCAGTACGCGCCAAACCTCAAACGCGCGATCGTCGGCCGCCAGGTGCTCGTGCCGCCGGATATCGAGCGCATCACGGGGCTGACCGAGGGCAACATCTTCGCCGGCGACCTGGCGCTTCATCAACTGTTCTTCTTGCGGCCCGCGCCCGGCTATACGGATTACCGGACGCCCATCCGCGGCCTCTGGCAGTGCGGCTCGGGCACGCATCCGGGCGGCGGCATCATGGGCGCGAACGGGCGGCTGGCGGCGTTGGAGCTGTTACGGGCGTAGTGCGTGGGGCGTGGAGTGTGGAGCACGCGGCGGGGAGCGTGGGCCGACACAGACCCGAGACGGGCACAGGAGCGATAGGGGCAGACCATGACCAAGACTTACGACGCGATCA
Source organism: Anaerolineales bacterium UBA6663 (assembly GCA_002455335.1). Taxonomy (GTDB): domain Bacteria; phylum Chloroflexota; class Anaerolineae; order Anaerolineales; family UBA6663; genus UBA6663. The sequence continues at coordinate 4,171 of DKKP01000212.1, forward strand.
TCATCGGGGCCGGCCACAATGGGCTGACCGCCGCGGCCTATCTGGCTCGGGCCGGGCAACGGGTACTCGTCGTCGAACGCCGCGACGTGATCGGCGGGACCGTGGCAACCGAGGAGACCTGGCCTGGATTCCACGTCGACACTGCCCAGCACTTCGGCGCGCTGCGTCCCGACATCGTCCGTGACCTCGGGCTCGCCCGGTTCGGGATCAAAACCACGCGGGTCGGGATGACGGCGCTCAACCCAAACGGCGATGCGTTGACGCTGACGCCGGAGCTTGCCGCCAGCCAGGCCGCCATCGCGCGCTTCAGCGCCAGTGACGCCGAGCGCTGGCCGTCGTTCATGGCGCTGATGGAGAAAGTCGCGGGGTTCCTCAACGACGTCTACGCCGCGCCCCAGAGCCACCACGGGCTGCAGCTNNGCCCTTCCCGCGCGTGCCGCACGTCGACGCCGCAGAGGCGCCGGCGCTGGCGCAGCTCGGGCTCAAGCTGCGTGGCCTCGGGAAACGCGACATGGTCGAGGCCGTACGGGTGTTGCCGATGTCGATGCTCGAGCTGCTCGACGAGTGGTTCGAACACGACCTCGTGCGCGGCCTCCTGGCGGCCCGCGGCGTGCACGGCCTGCGTCAGGGGCCGATGAGCGCAGGGACGGCCTTCCTGTTCCTGCACCACTGGGCCATGCAAGACAGCCTGTTCCCGACGCGCGTGCACGGCGGCATCGGGGCGCTCTCGGAAGCGCTGTGGCGGGCGGCGGCCGAGGCGGGCGCCGAACGGCGTCTCGGCGCCGAGGTTGCGCAGGTGCAGCTCAAGGGCGATCGCGCAATCGGGGTCGTGTTGGCGAGCGGCGAGGCGATCGGCGCGGCCCGTGTGCTCTCGGCGCTGGATCCCCGGCGCACCTTCCTCAAGCTGGTCGGGCCGGAGGCGCTTGACCCTGAGTTCGTCTGGGCGACCCAGAACATCAAACTGCGCGGCTGCGTGGCCCGCGTCCACCTCGCGCTCGACGGGCTGCCGACCTTCAGCGGAGCCTCGGAGGCCGCGTTGCGCGGCGCCCTGATCCTCAGCCCAAGCCTCAACGCGCTCGAACGCGCCTACGACGCCGCCAAGTATGGCCGGCTGTCGGAGCGCCCGTATCTCGAGGTAAGCCTTCCGACGCTGACCGACCCGGCCCTGGCGCCGGCGGGCAAACACCTCGCCAGCATCCATCTTCAGTACGCGCCCTACCCTGGGCAGGCCGCCGACGGGCCCGAGCACATCCTGGCGACAACGCTGGCCGCGCTCGCGCCGATCGCGCCGGATCTTGCCGGGCGTATCCTCCACAGTCAGGTGCTCACACCCTCCGACCTCGAGACCCGATTCGGCCTGACCGAGGGCAATCTGCACCACGGCGAGATGATGCTCGACCAGATCCTGTTCATGCGTCCGCTCGCCGGCTGGGCCCAGCACCGCACGCCGATCCAGGGCCTGTACCTGGCCGGGCCAGGAACCCACCCGGGCGGCGGCGTCGGCGGCGCAAGCGGTCGCAAC
>DKKP01000225.1 GCA_002455335.1 Anaerolineales bacterium UBA6663
GACCGTGCTCAGACCGGCTCGTGCAGAAAACAGCGCACCGTGTGGCTGTCCGCCATCTGGGTGGCGGCCGCCACCTGCGTGACACCGGGCATCGCCTGATCGCACCGGCCCGCCATGAAGCGGCTGCAGCGCGGGTGAAACGGGCAGCCCTTCGGGCGCGTGAACGGGCTTGGGATGCTGCCCTCGATCGCGACCAGGCGCTGACCCTGGGTCTTGCCGAGCCGCGGCACGGCGCGGAGCAGGTCGGCCGTGTACGGGTGCTTGGGGTTGCGCAGGATCTCGCGCACCGGCCCGTACTCGACCACCTGCCCCAGATACATGATCGCGACCGTGTCCGCGATCTGGGCGATCACGCCCAGGTTGTGGGTGATGAACATGACCGCCATGCCCGTGCGCTTCTGCAGCCCGCGGATCAGCGCCAGGATCTGGGCCTGGATGGTGANNACGTCGAGCGCGGTCGTCGGTTCATCGGCGATCAGCAGCGCCGGGTTGCACGACAGCGCCATGGCGATCATGGCCCGCTGCCGCATGCCGCCCGAGAATTGATGCGGGTAGTTGTCCACCCTCTGCTCGGCGCTGGAGATGCCGACCAGCCGGAGCAGCTCGATCGTCATCTCGCGCGCTTTGGCCTTGGTGACCGTCTGATGCAGGAGGATGGCCTCCATGATCTGGCTGCCGATCGTGTGCACGGGAGAGAAGGAGCTCATCGGCTCCTGAAAGATCATGGCGATGTCTTTGCCGCGCACCGCCCGGATCTGCTCGCCGGTCGGGTTCAGCGCCGCCAGGTCGATCGCGCCATTGACGCCCGCTGCCGAGTTCGGCGTCGACGGGTGGAACAGGATCTGGCCCGACTCGATCCGCCCGGGCGGCGGGATGATCCGCAGGACGGATTGGGCTGTCACCGTCTTGCCGCAGCCGCTCTCACCCACCACCCCGAGCACCTCGCCCTTGCGGATGGTCAGGGTGACGCCTTCCACGGCTCGCACGACGCCTTCATCCAGCGGGAAGCTGATTTTGAGCTCTTTGATCTCGAGGAGGTTGTCGTTGGTCATGGCGCCGGCCTCTTAGCGGGAATAGGGGTCGGCCGCGTCGCGCATGCCGTCACCGACGAAACTAAACGCCATGACGGACACAATGACAAAGGCCACAGGGGTGAAGAGCCACGGGTAGAGCGCGATCGCCGCGACGTTCTGGGCGTCTTGCAGCAGGACGCCCCACGAGATCACGGGCGCGCGCAGACCCAGGCCGATGAACGACAACGAGGTCTCGGCCAGGATCATGTACGGGAACGAGATCGACAGGTCGACGATGATGTAGCTCAAGAACGACGGCAGCATGTGGCGGGCGATGATGCGCGCGTCGGTGCTCCCGCCGATCCGAGCCGCGACGATGAAATCCTCTTCGCGCAGCGACAGCAGCTTGCCGCGGACGCGCCGCGCCAGGTGCGTCCAGCCAAGCAGACCCAGCAAGATCGTGATCGTGAAGTACACCTGCTCGGGCGACCACTCCTTAGGCAGCGCCGCGGCCAGGCTCATCCACAACGGCAGCGTCGGAATCGAGCGGATGAACTCGATGAAACGCTGGATGGCGTCATCGACCCAACCGCCGAAGAAGCCCGAAATCCCGCCGATGATCAGGCCGAGGAAGAACGAAATGAACAATCCGACCACGCCGATCGTCAACGAGGTGCGGGTCGCGTAGAACAACCGCGAGAGGATGTCGCGCCCGAGCTGATCGGTGCCGAGCAGGTGCAGGTGTCCTTCTTCCACGCCGAACAGGTGCAGGTCAAACTTGATCAGACCCCAGAACGCATATTCATCGCCCTTCACGAAGAACCGCACCGGCCAGGGCGTGCTCGTGTCTTCCTTGGTCTCGAGCAAAAACGTCGTGGGGTCCATGGCCGCGCTCAGGGCATACGTGAACGGGCGCAGGTGAAACTGGCCCTCGGCATCGATGAAGTGCAGGGTCTGAGGCCGGCCATGCAGATAGCCGACCGTCCGCGCGGTCGAGCTGTACGGCGCCAGGAACTCCGCAAAGGCCGCGATAAAGACAAAGACCCCGAGGATGGCCATGCCGATCAGGGCCAGGCGATGCTTCCGGAACTTCCACCACATCAACTGGAATTGAGAGGCGGTGTAGTAACGCAGCTCCGCCTCGCGCACCGCGCCGGTGGCCGGCAGCGGGCTGCCCGACAGTGCCCCACTGACCTCGGCCATATCAGATTTTCTCCCCATAGCGGATGCGCGGATCGAGCACGGCCAACAACACGTCCGACAGGAATGTGCCCAGGATCGTCAGCGTCGCGTACATCAACAGGATCGCGCCCGAGAGATAGGTGTCTTGATCGAGCAACGCCCTGAGGAACAACGGGCCGGTGTCGGGCAGCGCCAGCACGAACGACACCAGCGGCGCGCCCGCGATGATCGCGGTCAGCTCCCAGCCGATCGTGCTCGCGATCGGGTTGAGGGCGACCCGCACCGGATACTTGAGCATCAGCTTCCATTCGGGCAGGCCCTTGGCGCGGGCCGCGGTCACATAGAGCTTGCTTTTCTCGTCCAGCAAGGTCGCGCGCATCGTGCGGATCTCGAAGGCCGTGCCGGCCAACCCCAACACAAGAGCCGGCACCCACAGATGCCGCAGCAGGTCGACGAATTTGCCCCAACTCCAGGGCGCTTCGGCGTATTCGGCCGAGAACAGACCGCCGACGCTGTTGTCAAACACCATCACGCTGATATAGAGCAGGATGAGCGCCAGCATGAAGCTTGGCGTGGCCATGCCGAAGTAGCCGACCATCGTCGCGAGGTAGTCTCCAACCGAATACTGACGGATCGCCGAGTAGATGCCGATCGGGATCGCCAGCCCATAGGTCAGGGTGATCGTGGCCAGCGCCAGCATGACCGTCAGGCCAACACGTTGCCCCAACACCTCCGTGACCGGGAGGTGCACGGTCATCGAGACGCCAAAGTTGCCGTGCAGGACGATGTTGCCGATCCAGGTCACGTAGCGCTCATACCACGGCCGATCCAGCCCGAGCGTGTGGCGCAACGACACCACATCTTCCTGCGTGAACTGGATGCCGGCCGAACGCAGCGAGAGCGCCCGCCGGTCGGCATAGTCGCCCGGGGGCAGCTCGATCGTGACGAAGACGATGAACGAAAGCGCGGCCAGCATCACGATCATGATCGCCAATCGCTGCAACAGGTATTTCACCACGTCGGTCGCCTCCTGTCAGGAGTCGTCAGGTGGGCGGGAGCCGTCTCCCACCCACCTGACGCTTTCGTTCATAGCGTTGGGCGAAAGACGGAGCATCCGTCTTTCGCCCGCATCGACTCAATTCTCAAAGAACCACTGATCCGTCCGGTACGGGTACGTGCGGTAGTACTCGAACGCGTTGACCGTCAGCGTCGGCACGTTGCCCAGGCTGCGCGAGACGATCGTGGCCGCCGGCGGCGACGTGATCGTGCCGATCAGGAAGAAGTGTTCCATCTGGATCTCGACCAGCTGCTGCCCCAGATCACGGTATTCGTCCGTGCCAGGCAGCGTCGACTTCCACTGATCGGTCATCTCCCACAAGGTCTTGATGTCGTCCGGCGGCTCGATGCCCTGAGCGCCATTCGTGTTGTACCAATCCGCCCATGGGCCGCCAGTGAGCGGCTCGAGCGCGGCGTCGCCGAACGGCGGGTACAGGCGGAACGGGTTGGAGTAGAGCGGGGCCTCGACCTCGGTGCCGCTGTTGGTCACCTGGATGTCGTGGTCATTGCTCGCCGCCATCGCCCGATAGGCTTCGGTGCTGATCTCCTTCAGCTCGACCTTGACGCCGACCGCCTCCCAGTACTCCTTGGCCAGTTCGTGCAGGGCCGGATCGCCCCACTGGATGGCATAGATCAGGTTGATGATCAAGGGCTTGCCGTCGAAGCGCAGGCGGAAGCCATCGGCGCCCTTGGTCAGACCCATTTCGTCCAGCAGTGCCTCGGCCGTGGCGGGATCGTACGCGATGTCCTTGGTGAACCACTCGGGCTTGGCGAACGACACCGAGCTGTGCACCGGCACGCCCTGCGTCGGTTGACACAGGCCGAAGCACAGGGTCTGGTTGATCTCATCCCGATTCAGCGCCAGCGACATCGCGCGGCTGAAGCGCGGATCGGAGAAGATTTTGGCCATCTCCGGGTCTTTGTGGGTCGCGTTGAACGTGTAGGTGCGTCCGTTGCTCGCGCCCTGGGCCATCTGGATGTCGTAGTTGCCCTTGTCCTGGTTCTGCTGATAGAGCGGCAGGCTCCCGATCTGGAGCGACTGAGCCTTGTACTGGATCTCGCCGTTGATGACCTTCAGCTCGATCAGCTCCGCATCCGGCGCGTACACCTCTTCGACCTCGTCGATATACGGCAGCTGTTGCCCGGCTGTGTCGACCTTGTAGTAGTACGGGTTCGGGACGTACAGCTGGTGCTCGGGCGTCTCGTCGATCTTGATCCAGGCCTCGAGCTTGGGCAGGCCGTAGATGTGATTGGCGTCTTCCCAGTCGCTGTAGTAGGTCGGGATGAACCGCTTGGCCCACGACTCGAAGCCCTCGGCGATCGCCTCTTCATTGGCATTCGGGTTGTACTTGATGTGCTTATCCATCAAGTAGTGCTTGGGCGCCCACTCATGCGTGTAGGTGGTGGCCAGCAGGGTCGTGAACGCCGGCGCCGGCGCCGCAAACATGAATTTGACGGTCACCTCATCGACGGCCTCGACCTTCATCGGCTCGCCGCCGTAGACCCAGATGCTGGGCGGGTTGGGATACAACTCCGTGTTCAGCACAATGTCTTCATACCAGAAGACGATGTCTTCGGTGGTGAAGGGCTGGCCGTCTGACCACTTATGGCCCTGACGCAGCACGATGGTCAGTTCGGTGAAGTCGTCGTTCCAGGCGTACGACTTGGCCATGTTCGGGACGATGGTCTCCAGGTCGTCCGAGAACCGCAGAAGATTGACATGGCGCACGCTCAGCCACTCAGAGTTGCCGGCCTCGGGTCCGATCGAGGCCCCGGTCAGACGGCCGCCGTACGCGCCGATGGTTTCGTAAGGCACGACGACCAACGGCTCGGCGGGCAGACGTTCCTCGAGCGGCGGCAGATCGCCTTCAGGCAGGAACCCGTATTCGACCAGGCGCGAGTCATATTCCGACCGACCCGACAGGGTCAGCTCGCAGTTGGCCAGTTCCTGGAACTCGGCCAGTTCGTATTGTTGCGGCCACGCCCCAGCCGGCACGCCTTGCGCATCGGCCAGCGTGGCGGCCGGGCACGCGCCACCCGTCTCGGGCGGCGTGGTAGCCGCTGCAACGGCTTCGGTGTCGGCGGGCATGGGTGTGGGAGCCGGGGCCGAGGTGGCCACCTGCCCGGCTTCCTCAGTTGGCGCAGCAGTGGGTGTGCCGGTGCCGCAGGCCGTGAACAGCAGGCTGAGCACCATCAGTCCAGACAGCAGGGGATAAGCTCTTCGGGAATGCATCTTCTCCTCCGAAAGGGAACGAGCAAGTTGCGAATACGCGCGACGGCGCCAGGGGCGCGGTGTCTTTGAGGGCTTTAGCCTCCTTTTTGGACCTGGTCTAGTTTTTTGATTTTGTCGACCTTGACCTGGGAGCGGCCCCCTGCGAACTCAGATGCCAGCCAGTGATCGATCAGCTGGCGCCCCAGCATCGGGCCGATGACCTGTGACCCCATCGCCATCACCTGGGCGTCGTTGCTCTTGCGGGCCCGTTCAGCGGAATAAGTGTCATGACAGACCGCCGCGCGCACCCCCGGGATCTTGTTGGCCACCATGGCCATGCCGATGCCGGTGCCGCAAATCAGGATGCCGCGTGCGAACTCGCCTCGCGCGATCTCCTGCGAAACCGCGATCGCGACGTCCGGGTAATCCACGGGCTCATTCGGGTCCTGGCAGCCCAGATCGACAGGATCATGGCCCAGTTCCCGTAGGTACGTCTTCAAGTCCTCTTTAAGTTGATAACCAAAGTGATCGCTGCCAAGGACGATTCTCATTCGGGTTGTCCCACTGATAAGTGTTTCCAAGTGGTACAGTCCTGGAACCTCGGCCCTGCCGGGTTCGCCGACACCTGTCAGAGCGGCTTAGCGATCCGCAGGTTCGGATCAGGAACATCTGCAGCCAGCGAACCTCACGCCGGATCGTGACAGCCGCGCCGCAGGGTAGGAAATGAGGTATTGACTTGTTTTGACGGGTTTGCTATAGTCGTAATGACGACTGACGTCATGATCGCGATACTACTACACAATGAAACACAATGTCAAGACTCTAAAACCCGTCCGGACCAGCACGCACACGTTGACACAGGCGGCTGAACACGAAATCCGAACGGCCATCGAACAGGGCCTGTACCGGCCAGGTGCGCAACTGCCAGCCGAATCCGAGCTCGTCCTGATGCTTGGCGTCTCTCGAACGGTTGTTCGAGACGCGCTCCGCCTGCTCGAGGATGAGGGGCTGATCACACGACGCCACGGCAAAGGCACATTCGTTCGCAGTGGCTCCATCCTCCAAAACCTCAATTTCAACTTCGGCACGACCGAGATGATCCGGACGGCAAATATGACGCCGGGGACAGCCCATGCAGCCGCCCAGATCGCGCCGGCCACCCACGACGTGGCGACCGCCTTGAACATCCCGGTCGACACCCCGGTCGTCACGATCGAACGAATCCGCACGGCTGACCAAAAACCCGTGGTCTACTCGTGGGACTACATCCCACACGCCTTGATCGGAGACGACGAGGTCGACGTCTTCCAGTCGGACCGCGAGGATGGCTCGCTGTACCACCTGCTGAAGAGCCACTACGGGCTGGTGATCGAATACGGCGTGGCCCGGGTCTTACCGGTCAGCGCCACGCCGCAGGTCGCCCAGTCATTGCAGGTGCCCGATGGCTCGGTTCTGCTCTGTCTTCTGCAGACCGACTACACGGCCGGTGATGAGCCGGTCTTGTACTCGTGCGAGTACCACCTGCCGGATGCGTTCGACTTCATCATCATGCGCAAGGGCCCGAGGAAGATGGGAGGCGGTTCATCCGTGTCGGCTGAATAAGGACCCACTTCCTCGGTCCTGCCTACTGCCCCATTGGAGAAAACATGAAATCGCTGGCACTCGACGGCGGAACACCAGTGCGTTCCGGCAAACCTCTGCTGGTTGAAACGGACGTGTTCGAGGACGAAGAGCTGCAAGCCCTGTTGGCCGTGGCGCTGAAGAAGAAGCTGCGCCGCGCCGAGGCGGCCCTGGAGTACGAACGCGCCCTGGCGGATTGGTTTGGCGCCAAACACGCGATCGCGGTCTCGAACGGCACGACGGCCCTGCACATCGCCCTCGCCGCCTTTGGCATCGGCCCGGGCGACGAGGTGATCGTGACGCCCTACACGTTCATCGCCTCGGACAGCTGCGTGATGGAGCAGAATGCGGTGCCGATCTTCGCCGACGTCGACCCCCGCTACCTGACCCTCGATCCGGCCGACGTCGAACGCAAGATCACGCCCCGCACCAGGGCCATCATCCCGGTCAGCATCATGGGCACACCCGTCGATCTCGACCCGATCATGGAACTGGCCCGCAAGCACAATCTGTGGGTCGTGGAGGACTGCGCCCAGTCGCCCGGCGCGACCTACAAGGGCAAGAAGGTCGGCACGATCGGGCACGTCGGCACGTTCAGCACGATCTCGGGCAAGATCACAAGCACCGGCGAAGGCGGCTTCGTCATCACCAACGACGACGACCTGTACGACAAGATGTGGGGCTATATGGATTTCGCGCGCAAACGCTCGCTGGGCGCCGCGTCGAAGTACCATTGGGGCCTGCCGTGCACCAACTACCGGATCACCAATATGCAGGCCGCGATCGGCATCGAGCAGGTCAAGAAGATGGACCGCCTGATCGCCAAGCGCAACGAGAACGCGCGCTACCTCACAGAGCGCCTCAAAGACGTGCCGGGTATCGAGACGCCGCAAGAGCCCCCCTGGGGCGAGCGTGTGTACTATTACTACGCGATACGCATTCGACCCGAGATCCTCGGCACCGACATGCTCAACTTCGCCGTGGCGCTGGCGGGCGAGGGCATCTATGACCTGGGCTATCTCAGCACAACGCGCTGGATCATCCCGCAACACCTGCAGCCGCTGTTCCTGACCAAATCGGGCTACGGAAAGACCAAGTGCCCGTTCGAGTGCCCGCTGTATGAGGGCCATGTCGAGTACGGCCCGGGTCTGTGCCCCGTCGCCGAACAGGCCTGCGAAGAGACGTTCTGGCTGACGAGCGCCCATCCCTTGCTCGAGCAGGCGGACCTGGATGACATCGCTCACGCAGTCGCGAAGGTCGCGACGGCCTTTGTCGCGAAGAAGGCGGCCGGGATCCCGATCGACTACGCGACGGCTGAACACCGGGCCCGGCTTGGCCCCGGCTAAACGCGAGCCAACCTTCGAAACGACAGCATGTAGGGAGGTACATCCTATGGTGGTGTTCTTCATGATCGATGGGTTGCGGCCGGAGGCCGTGGACGCCGCCCATTGCCCCAACCTCGTGGCGCAGAAAGCCCGGGGCGCGTCGACGTTGAGCGCCTCGAGCGTGATGCCGAGCATCACCCTGCCCTGTCACATGTCCATCTTCCACAGCGTCCCGCCTACCCGGCATGGCGTGACGTCGAACGACTGGAGCCCGATGGCCCGGCCGCTGCCCGGCCTGGTCGATGTGGCCCGCGCCGCCGGCCGCAAATGCGCGTTCTTCTACAACTGGGAGCCGCTCCGCAACCTCAGCCGCCCGGGAAGCCTGTCGATGACCTGGTTCCGCGACAACGTCCTGACCGAGCAAGGCGACCAGGCAGTGGCCGAAGCGGCCGTACAGGCCATGACGGCCGAACACTTCGACTTTGCCTTCGTCTACTTTGGCACGGTGGACGAGACCGGGCACGCCCACGGCTGGCTCTCCGATCGCTATCTCGAACAACTGGCGCGCGTCGATCGAGCGCTTGGCACCGTGCTCGCAAGCCTGCCGGCCGATGCGCATGTGCTGATCCACAGCGATCACGGCGGCCACGACCGCTCGCACGGTACGCCCTCGGCCGAGGATATGACCATCCCCTGGATCGTGGCTGGACCGCGGATCCGCTCCGAGTTCACCCTGCCCGGCCCGGTCAGCCTGCTCGACACGGCGCCCACCCTGGCGCGCCTCCTCGAGATCACGCCGGACCCGCAGTGGGAGGGTCGCTGCATCGAAGAAGCCTTTCTATAAAGTTGACGGAAGATGAAGGCCGCGAGGGTCGGGGCGAAGC
>DKKP01000389.1 GCA_002455335.1 Anaerolineales bacterium UBA6663
CATTGCGCACAGGCCCGGCCCAGGGTCGCGCCACACTGCCCGCAGAACCGCGCATCGGCAGCGGCAGCCGCGCCGCACGCAGGGCAGGTCGCAGCGGGCATCGACCGTGGCCCGACAACCGCGGTCGCGGCGATCGGGGTCTTGCGACGGGCCGCGATGGCCTGCTCGATTGCGCTCGCAGGATCGATCGGCTCGACGACGACGCCACCACCCGCTGCATCGAGGCGCTTGAGCACTTCGGCGCCCTGGGCCATCAACTTGGCGCGCTGAGCGGCGTAATCGGCATCCTCGATCTTGCCAGTGGCGTGATCGAAATCGAGATCGCGAACCGCAGCCAGGATGGTGTCGCGCTCGGCGGAGAGCCCCGCAACGATGTCATCGGCCTGGGCCGGCGCTGCTCGATTCTCGAAGAACGGCTGCGCGACGATAAAGATCACAAGGCCGGTCAAGGCGACGGCCAGCAGGATGAAACCAAGGTCCATTGGAATAAGCGCCCGGGGTTACTTGAGCAATGGGTCGATCACGCTGATCAGCGCGGCCTGGTCTGTCGGGCCGATTTGCGTGAACGCCAATACGCCGTTCTTGTCGATGATGTAGGTCTCGGGCACGCCGCGGATGCGGAAGGCCTGCGAGATCCGCGTGCCGAGGTCAGGCCCATTGGGATAGGTGATGTCGAAGCGTGTGAGATACGCCCGCGCCTCGGTCTCGGTGTCGACATAGTCGACGCCCAGGAAGACCACGGGCTGGCCCTGGTAATGCCGCCAGGTGTTCTCGAGATCGGCGGCCTCGGCCTCGCACGGGCCGCACCAGGAGGCCCAGAAGTTGACGACCACGACCTTGCCGCGCAGGTCGGCCGTGTTGATCGTCTCGCCGCCAAAGCTCTCGAGCGTGAACGTCGGCGCCGCCTCGCCCTGCCCGACCGGGCCGGCGGCCAGCGGGCCATTACGCTGCATCTGGATCGCGACAAGCACGAGTAGCGCGACCACAACGACGAACACGACAATCTGCCAGGGGCGCAGCTTGCGGCCAGGGGCAGGCGCGGGGGAAGACACACTCACATCAGACATCGTCACCGTCTCCGTTCAAGCTCTTGTTCGAGCCGCGCCACGTACGGATCACTTGTCGCAGGCGTCGCCTCGGGCGCCGCCTGCGTCGGGCGCGCGGCGCGGCGCAAGAACTGCCACACGACGAACGCGCCAACGATCACGGCCAGCGGCGGGATGACCCACACAAGCAGCGTGAACCCTTCGGATCGCGGTTCAGCCAGCACGCGCTCGCCGTATTGCGAGACGAAGTAGTCTTTGATCTGCTGCTCGTCCCATCCGGCTTCGAGTTTCTCGCGGATCGTGCCGCGCCACTGCGTGCAGGCCTGCGTCGCGCATGACGACAACGGGATGTTCTCGCAGACCGGGCAATACAACTGGTTGGCAACCCGGTTGACGTCGTCGTCGGTCACCGGGTCGTTCTCCTGCGCGGCAACGATCGGCGCGACCAGCAGGAGCGCGATCAGGGCGAACAGGCCGATCCAAAACTTCTTCATGGTCAACGCCTTTCAAGCTCGCGCCGGCGCATTGGCCAGCACAACCCGGCGGCGCGGCTCGGATTCGGGCCAGGCCGCGACAAGGGTTCCCACAATGAAGACCAGACCGCCCGCCCAGATCCAATTGACCAGCGGGTTGACGTAGATCTTGAACGTCGCGGCGTCCGCGCCGACCGATTCCCACTCGACCAACAGGACATAGAAATCGTCTTCGACAGCGCTGCGCACGCCCGGGATGGTCATGGGCTGCTGGCTCTCGATGTAGTAGTCGCGGCGCGGGTAGAGCTCGCCGAGCATCTGGCCATCGCGATAGACCTCGACCGAAGCGCGGGCCACGATCCGGCCGTCGTCGACCTCGAACTCGTCAAGGCCGGTGTAGACCATCACGTAGCGACCGAGCGTCAGTTGCTCGCCCAGTCGCAACCGCCCCTGGGTCTCCTCCTGATAGAAGGTCGTGCCGACCACGCCGATGGTGATCAGGATCACGCCCAGGTGGATCGTGTACCCACCGTAGCGACGTCGATTGCGGGCCATCAGGGTCGACAGCGCCACAAGCGCGTTCTCGCCTGTCGTGCGCATGCGCGCCGCCGTCCCGCGGTAGAACTCGAGCAACGTGGTGCCGGCGACGAAGGCGCTGATCCAGAAGCCAAACAACGCCCCGGGGTTTGTGATGCCAAAAGCGAACAACACGGCCACCAAAACGAGCGAGGCCACGAACGGGATCAGGATCTGGCGCCCGAGTTGCTGCGCCGACGATTTACGCCAGGCGAGCAGCGGCGCGACGCCCATCAACAACACAAGCGCCGCGAACTGCGGGCCGGTCACCTGGTTGTAGAACGGCGGGCCGACCGTGATCTTCTGGCCGGTGAAGATCTCGGAGATCATGGGGAAGACCGTGCCCCAAAAGACCGAGGCCGTGATCGCGACAAAGAGCAGGTTGTTGAGCAGGAAGGCGCTTTCGCGCGAAAGCAAACCCTCGAACTGCGTCTCGCTGCTGAGATGATCCCACTCGCGGAAGAGCAACACCATCGAGGCCACGAACGTGACGCCGATAAACGTGAAGAACGCCGGGCCGATCGCGCTCTGCGCGAAGGCATGCACCGAGGAGAGCACGCCGCTGCGCGTGAGGAAGGTGCCGAAGATCACCAACGCATAGGTCAGGATGATCAGCACCATGTTCCACTTCTTGAGCATCCCGCGCTTTTCCTGGATCATGACCGAGTGCAGGAAGGCGGTGGCCGTCAGCCAGGGGATGAGCGACGCGTTCTCGACCGGGTCCCAGCCCCAGTAGCCGCCCCAGCCGAGCACGTCGTAGGCCCAGCGCCCGCCGAGGATCAGGCCGAGCGACAGGAACAGCCAGCCGGTCAGAGTCCAGCGGCGCGTGGTCTTGATCCACTGCGTGTCGACGCGGCGATAGAACAGCGCCGCCATCGCGAACGCATAAGGGATGACGAAGCCGACGAAGCCGAGGTAAAGCATCGGCGGGTGGATGATCATGCCCGGGTGGCGGAGCAGCGGGTTCAACCCGCGACCGTCGGCCGGCACAAGCGCCAGCGTGCCGGCCGGCTGGAACATCGCCTGCACGACCTCGCCGGCCCGGGTCTGCCACAGGAGCACGAACGGGTTCTCGAAGAACACCGTCAGACCGATGAAGAAACCGAGCGTGATCATGGTTACCACAATCACCACCGGCATCAATTCGCGATCGGCCTCCCATTTGCGCAGCATGACAGTGCCCGTAAAGGCCGACATCAACCATGCCCAGAAGAGCAGGCTGCCCGCCTGCCCGCCCCAGAGCGCCGTGACGCGCAGGTAGATCGGCATCGAGCTGCTCGTCACGTCGGCGACGTACGCGACCTGGTATTGCTCGGTGACGAGCATCGCGATCAGACTCAGCGCTGCGAGCGTGAGCAGCGGCAGGGCCAGGAAGGCCGCCCGTCGCGCACTCTCGAGCGTCGCAGGGTCGATCCCGGCGGCGCGGCGCGCAGCGCGCGGACCGCGCGCCTCCCAGATCGACACGCCGGCCATCAACGCGGCGTAGAACGTCGCGCCGAGCGCCAGCACAAGGCTGAGATAGCCAAGATAGGCCAGCATCGCTTACTGGCCCCCTTCGGCCTGAGCCGGGACGGCTTCGTCGTAACGAGTCGGGCACTTCAAGAGCAGTTCCTCGGCGTAAAACTTGCCGTCCTCGCCCATCGTCCCCGTGACGATCGCCTGCGCCTCGTTCTTCAACAGGTCGGGCAGGGGCTGGTTGTGGACCACGACCGTCAGCCGCTGGGCCGAGGGGTCGATCACGGCGTTGTGCAGCACAAGCGCCAACCCACCCGCTTCGTTCAGTTTGGCGTCGTCGACCGGGATGTGGGCCATCTCGAACGTGATCGTCAGGGTCTCGGGGTCGTACGTGATCGTCTCACCGATCACGGCGCCAGAAGCGCGCAAGTTGGAGCCGGCCAGGCTGCCGCCCCGGGCTTTGATCTCATCGACCGAGTAGAAGTACTGGGCTGTGTTGGCCAGGGTCGAGGCGATCAGGAAGATGATCGCGCCCACGATCAACAGGCCGCCAAGCACGAATTTCAGCTTGACGGGCGAGCGGGTGGCGACGACAGGTCGGGCGACGGCCGCGGTCTGAGTCATGGCGATTTCCCTTCTTGATTATGCCTTGACCGGTGCCCCGCACCGGCGGCAAAAGCGATCAGCACGCTCCAGGCCGTGGCCACATTGCGTGCAAAAACGACCCGGTTCAGGTGCAGCGATCGCGGCGGGCGGCCCCTCCGTGGGCTTGCGAGACGACCGACGCGTTCGGCGCTGGGTAGCCTTTGGGTTAGCAGCGGCCCGCGGCGCGCGATAGGCCTGGACGCCCAGGTAGGCCGCTGCCGCAAGGGCGATGCCGGCCAGGCCAAGCAGCCAGGGCGTCAGGTCCGCCTCGGGCGTGGTGGCGACGGCCGGCTCCGGATTGGGCTGGGCTGCAAGGCCCAGCGCGTCGACAGTCAAAGCTGAGCTTGTCTTGCTATAGCTTATCGTCGCCGCGATCATCTCACCAGCGGCGCGCGGGCCGATCGCGGCGGCCTGGTAATTGAGGCCATAGTCGCCCACGGCCGGCGGGCCGAACTCCGGGCCGAGCTGCAGGGCGGTGGCCCCGGACGGGGATTGTACCCGGAGAGTCACCGCCTCGACCGCGGCGGGAGCAGCCCAGGCGAAGGCGTATGTGCGGGCCGAGCCGGCTACAGTCAGAGCCTCGTCATAGTACTCCACGCGGAAGGTGGAGCGTTGCAGCGTGATCGTCACAACCACATCGTCGCCGTCAGCGGCCGTCTGGAAGTCGGCGTTGAGCAATGAGCCGCCGGAGTCGGCTTCAGCGACCGCAAAAGGCTCGGACGGCAAGCGCAAGGTCAGCGTCGCCGGTAATGTAGCCCCGGCCGGCAGCGTGCCGTCCAGTAACACAAGCACCCCCGCCCGATCGAACTCCGGCCATAACGAGATCTCGAGCGTGGCCAGGCGGAGTTCGGTTTGCGCCGACACAGCCGGGACGAAGAGCCCCAGAGCCAGCACGACCAACCAGCGAGAAAGGAGATTAGCTAGACGATTCATAGGATGCGATGCAGTCCCCCGATCCTACCGGAGGGACCCGGGCCGGATCAGTGCCGATCATCCCACCGAAACCCGACTAATGTCATCTGAATACAGGTGAGTGCACGGGCGAGTGGATCCTGGCGACAAACGGGCTGAGATCGTCGCCACGGCGAAAGCCGGGCCCAGAACCACTGCAGCCGGACGAGCCGTTGACCACTGAATCTCGGCTTCCGGGCATGCCGATTTGACGAAAAACGGGTGCGCGCCGGGCGACCCGTCAGGCCAGCCCCGGTGCGCACCCGTCAACGATGACGGATCACGCCTCAGCGTTCAGGCGCCCCGGCCACGACCCATTGCGTGAGCCGATCGAGCTCGATCTCCGACAGCAAGCCAGGGTGCTCGCCCGTGGTCTGCGCCACCAGGATCAGGCTCTCCGCAGGGGTTGAGGCATCGATCACGCGGCCGTTGGCGCCGCCCGCGAGCAGATCGGCATAGGTGGTCAGCGCCAACCCGCCGGCTTCGCCGTGGCAGCTTGTACACTTCGTCGCAAACAGCGTGCCGATGTAGCCGTTCCAGGTCAGGCTCTCGACCGGCGGCGGCGTCGGCGTTGGCGGGATCGGCGTCGGCGTTTGCGGCGCAAAGGCCTCGACCGTCGGGAGCGCCGGGATCGTGGCAATCGCGGTCTCCTCAAACGAGACGAACCAGGCCACACCCGCCAGCAAGATCACCGATGCGATGCTGGCCACCGGCAGAAAGCGCCTCTGGCGCTGGCGCAGGTCAACAGGGTCGACCGGTCGGGTTGCTGTGCCGGCCTCGATGTCGGCCAGCTCGAGCGGGTGCTCGTGGCGCATCTCCTCTTCGGAGAGCTTGCCCGTCCACATGCTCTTGTTGAAGCGCCGGAAATGCACGCCGTAGAAGTGCCAGATCAAGATCGAGAGCACCGCCAGCAGGGCTTCGCCGCCATGCGCGGCCTTGGCCGCCGGGATGAACTCGCCTGGCAGGAAACGGGCCGTGGCGATCGGGTTCCACAGGATGAAGCCTGTCACGGCCATCACCACGGTCCCCCAGACGAAGGCCCAGTACTCGACCTTCTCCTCGAAGGTGAAGCGGCCCATCTTCGGCCAGACCTTGCTCAGACCGATGTTGTGCGCGAAGACCTGCCAGGCATCGACCGCGTCTTTGAGCGCGGGGAGCATGGTCAGTTTCACGCGCGTCACATACAGCTTGTAGCCGAGCATGACGAGGTGATAAACCGTGGCGATCAGCAGCACAGTCGCCGCGACGCGGTGCACGATGCGCACCTGCTCGATGCCGCCCAACGCCACGATCATGCCCTCGGCCCAGGGCGCTGTCACGAACTTCTGCGGCAGGCCGGTGACCGCCAGGATCGTGAACGAGACAAGCTGGGTCAGATGCTCGATCCGCTGCGCCAGCGTGAAGCGTGGGTACGTCTTCTCCTTCGTCATGCGTGAGCGCCCCCCTTCACGCGCTGATAGATCCGGCGCCCCGCATCGGCGAGCACGAACACGACCATGCCGCCGACGACGATCGGGATGAAGAACTGGTAGAAGACGTCGACGAAGTACACAAGCGGGTTATTCTCGGCGCTGGGCACGTAATGGCTCAACCACGAGTCAGGGAACGAGGCCGTGGCATCCGGATGGCAG
Source organism: Anaerolineales bacterium UBA6663 (assembly GCA_002455335.1). Classification (GTDB taxonomy): domain Bacteria; phylum Chloroflexota; class Anaerolineae; order Anaerolineales; family UBA6663; genus UBA6663. The sequence continues at coordinate 6,778 of DKKP01000389.1, forward strand.
CGCTGACAGGTGACCAGCAGGTTCTGCTTGACCTGCAGGCCCTTCTCGGGATCCGACACGGCGCGGATGTCGTGCACGCCGTGGCAGTCGGAGCACACCGGCTTGTTGGTCTCCTGATCGGGGTTCTCGCGCTCGAACAGGGTGACCGTGGTGCCGTGGAAGTCGGCGATGTACGTGTCGAGCACGTGCGTCGTGAGGTCGTAGGGCGCCATGCGCTCGGGGTCGGTGTGGCACTTCGCGCAGGTCTCGGGCGAGTTCAACCGGAATTGCGCCGTGGTCGGGTCGACCACGTTGTGCACGCCGTGGCAGTCGATGCAGGTGGGCACATCGGCGTTGCCGCCCGGCTGATCGGCCGAGCCCAACAGCGCCGAGCCGTGCACCGATTGCTTGTACTGGTCGTAGATCGTGCTGTGACAGCGCGCGCACATCTGGGGCACGGCCAGCCGCGCATTGGGCCAGAGCTCGTCGGTGGTCGGGTCGTTGAGCTGCTTCTCGTAATGCGGGTTGTGGCAGTCGGCGCAGACCGCGGCGTCGCGGTTGCCCTCGTCGAGCGCGGCCTGATGCACGCTATCGTGGGTCAGCTCGAAGTTGTGCTCGTGGCACTCGCGACAGGTCTCGCTGCCCTGGATCGTCGCGTCGCGCAGATCCTGCACGGTCGACTCGGGATGCGGGTACTCGCGGATCGTGGTGTGACATTGTACGCAGGCGTAGCCGCCGCTGCCGTGCACCGAAGCGTTATAGCCGCCCGCGTCGATGCTCAGATAGCGCAACTCGCCGCTGGGCAGGGTCTCGATCTGGTTCGGCTTGCCGTGGCAACTCAGACAATACTCGTTGCTGATGCCGGGCTGCGCCACGGCCTCGGCCACCGCGGCGAGCGCAGGGCCGGCCGGGGCCTCGGCG
>DKKP01000285.1 GCA_002455335.1 Anaerolineales bacterium UBA6663
GGCTGCGGCATATGCCGCGAACCGCTGTGCGCCTCGTAGATCCCGAGCCGCGGCGTTGGCATGGCCGGCCGACGTCCGCGCCTGAGACATCGTGGCCTCGCCATTCACCCAGGCGCGCGCCAGCGCAATCGCCCGGCGCGGTCGATCGTCCGCGGGTCGCGCGGCCTCGAACAGAGGCAGGACATGCTCGGCGCAGAGCGCGGCCCACAGCGCCAGCAGCCGGTGGTCGGCGTCGGTCAACGTGCCGCCGCGTCGGAGCGTGATCAAGCGCGGGTCGCGGAGCTTGGGGAGGATCATGTTCGCGGTCTGCGGATGCGTTCAGGCCAGCTTTTCGGCTGTAGCCGTTGGTTGGGAAGACAGCGAGATCACCAGGAGGGAAATGCTACAGGACTGACGCGTCAGCCGACCAGTTGAGCCGAGGCCTGGCTCTCCTGCGCGCGGGCCCCAAGCAGGTAAAGCGCCTGCCAGGCGCTCACGACGACGCCGAGCAACACGACGCCGCCCTCGAAGTCTGGAGCGACGTACACAAACCAGGCCGGGACCCCGGCCGCGATGTACAGCGCACTCAGGGCTCGCGGAATTCGACGGGTCGTCCAGCCGGCCGCCCCAAGCAAGACATGGGCCCAACCCCAGAAATGCCAGCCAGCTCCGATGACGCCGGCGATCTGCGTACCCCAGACGGTCAGGACCGTGATGGAGTGCTCCAGTTGGAGATCCGGGTGAGCCAGATGATAGCTGCGGTTCGCGGAACGCAGACACGCGACGCCGACCCAGGCCGCCGCCGCCACCCAGGCCGCTGAGGTCGCCCAGGACAGGCGCTGCGAGGCGTTGCCGCCGATCCGTGACCGAATCGCAGAAAACGAAACGATCAGGCTGGCCGCCGCGATGGGCCCATAGAGAAAGTCGGCCACGTTGTAGGTCCACGGGCCGAGGGCCGAGCGGAGATCGCCAGTCAGATAAATGAAGGCCGGCGCGATGTAAGCGGCGATCAACACCAAGGAGGCGATACCGCCCCATTTCGAACGTGGCATGCCTGTAACCATATCACGAAGTGCCGGCCGGCGCGCCGCGACGGGCACGGTTGAGCGCCACCCGGACGCCCTCGGCCAGCACCTGGAGCACCAGGAAGAAGAACGCGGCCTGCAGCGCGGTCAGACCCGCGGCGATCTGCATCAGGCCGCTGTCGCCGATAGAGGCGCGAAGCAACTGGCTCAACGCGGTCATGAGGCCCGTCACGAGATACACCCAGGCGAAGATCCCGGCGGCGGACGCGATCTGCAGCCAGCGGTCCGGCGTATCGAACGGCGCCCATCCCGTTCGTGCGGGGCCTGCGACGGCGCCTCGCACCGTGACGCTCGGAACGGATTGCCGTTCAGCCGTGTCCGGCGGGAGATACCCAAGTCGCTCGAGGAGGAGCCGGCGGATCGCTTCAAGGCCTTCGGCCAGCACGACGCCGTTGTGGCGTTGCTGCCAGAGGGCCACGAGGTCGTCGGTGTCGTGACTGGCGTAGGCCTGCTGCTGCTGGCGGACCAGATCGCTATGCCGTTCACCCATCGGGTCACCCCAATCGCCGAGCGTGAGGGCAGTCTCGGCATCCCCGGCGTCGCAAGAATCGTGCCAGCTCGAGCCCCATCGGGCGATAGGCCGACGATGTCGGTCATCAGCAGCACCCCGCAATGCGAGGATCGGCCACAGCAAAGTCAGAACAAAACCCACGCTGCCTGGTCGACGACCAGCGCGGCGCATTCTACGGAGGCGCCCGGCCTGGCCGGTGGGTCTCAGCGCGCGATCACCCTACGGCCGGCGAGGCGCCGCCGTGTAGCTGCGAGAGTGCGAATCCGGGGGGGGGTGTCTGTTTGCGCGCGGGGCTAGAGGATGTGGAGTTCGCGCGCGCGGGCCACGGCCTCGGTGCGCGTCCTGGCGCCCAGCTTGGCAAAGATGCGCAGGTTATGGCCCTTGACCGTGTTCACGGCCACACAAAGACGCGTCGCGACTTCGGCGTTCGGGAGGCCAAGGGCGATCAGCCGCAGGACCTCGAGCTCGCGGTCGCTCAGCGGCTCCTCAAGGCCCGGATGTGCCGTCGTTTGCGACGCAGTCTGCGCGAAGGCCGCCATAAGCCGATAGGCGAAGCCATCCACCCGCTGATCGTCCGCCAGGTCGAAGTCCCGGGGCTGGGGCGTCTGCCGGTTACGCCAGGCGCTATGCTCGTCGAGCAGACGCCGCAGGGCGTCGCCCTCGTCGATGAACACGCGCACGAAGCCCTCGGTTGCAGCCAGGCTCAGCGCCTGGTGCAGCGCGGCCAGCGCCTGCGGCCGTCGGTGGAGCGCCTGGAGCGCAAGCGCCTTCACCGTCAGGATCTCGATCAGGCTGGCCGACCGGCCCCCCGCTTCGGCGGCCTGGCCGAGTCGATCCAGAAGCGCGGCGGCGTCGTGTAGGACAGCTATCGAACGACGTTGCTGGCCAAGCGCCAGGAGCGCCCGGGCCAGCGTGACATGTTCGTACTCGCGTGGATAGCCGAGGGCGTCCTCAGTCGTGAGCCCGGCCTTCTTTGCCCACTCGAGGGCATCGTCGATACGACCCTGACGGATCCAGATCCGGGCCTTGCGCGCGGCGACCGGGCGCATCTCGGGCACGGCCGTCGGGAAGTACAACTGCTCCGCCTCTTCGAGATAACCGAGCGCGCGTTCCAACTCTCCGGCGGCCTCGCTCGACCGCGCCTGCACCAGGCGCAGCTGATAGCCCCAGCCCGGAAGGCCAGCCGGCTCACCCAACGCGAGGCTCTGCTGCAGAAAACGCTCGGCGGCGTGAAGGTCGTTGCGCTCCAGGGCCAGCCCAGAGAGGCCAAGCGCCATATCGGCCGCGCCGGGCAACGCCTCGGCGTCCGGCGGGGTCGTTTCGCGCAAAGCGCGTTCGTACAGGTCCGCGGCCTCGCGCAGACGGCCCTGGGCCAGTCGGATGTCGGCAAGTACCGGGATGCCGCTCAGCGCGAAACCCGGCTGCTCGGTCCGCTTCACCCGGTCCATGCCCAGCACCAACGCATCGGCCGAGGCCTCGAGATCGCCCAGGAGCAGATACGCCGCGCCAAGCATGGCCGCCGCGCCTGCGCTGCGGAAGAAGTCGTCGTCGGGAAGAAGCGCCAGGGTCCGTTGCGCGTGACCAACCGCGTCAGGCGCGTTGCCCTGGGCGAGCGAAAGCGTGGCACGCGCCAGGGCCAGCGTGGCCGGCAACGTGGCAAACTCGGCTTCGTCGGCGACCACGCGGTCGTTTGGGAGCGCGACGAGCCCGCGCTCGGCGTCCTGCAAGCGCGGCTCAGCTGCCTCGAGCTGGCCGAAGTCGAGCAGCGCCCAGGCGTAACCGGCGCACAGCACAGGGCGCGCCCGGATCACGGCGTCGGGCAGCGCCTTCATCCAGTTGAGAAACACCGTGTTCTGGCGATAGCTGCGGAAGGTCGAGGGCCAGGCCAGTTCGGCCACGGTCGCCGCTCGATCGAGATCGCCGGCCGCCACCGAATGCTGGAAGGCCTCCGACGGATAGCCGTGGTCGGCGAGCCAGGCGCTGGCCCGGCCGTGGCAGGTTTTGGCTTCGTGCTCGTCCTGGCCCAGACGTTGACGCAGAAGATCGCCGAAGAGCCTGTGATAGCGATACCAGCGGCGTTCGCCATCGAGCGGCACGCTGAAGAGATTCGCGCGTTCGAGGTACTCGAGCGCCTCTTGTCCGCGTAGCGCTGGATCCTGCACGACGGCCTCGCACAGCGGCGCGCACATCCGCTCGAGGATGGATGTATGAAGCAGGAACTTCTGGATGGGCTGTGGCTGGCGGCCGAGCACTTCCGCGAGGAGGTAGTCGAGCACGAAGTGGTGGCTGCCGGTGAACGTTTGGATAAGGCGCTCGCGGTCGCCATGGCGCGGGCCGTCGGGCGTGCTCTGCAAGGCCAGGGCCGCCAACTGCAGGCCCGCGGCCCAGCCCTCGGTGCGTGCTCCGAGGGCCGCGATCGCGGCCTCGGTCAGGCCCAGGCCCATCATCTGGTTGAGGAAGTCGGTGGCCTCGGCCGTCGTGAACAGCAGGTCGGCTGCGCGCAGTTCGACAAGCTGGCCGCGGGCGCGCAGACGGGCGAGCGCCAGGTCGGGGTCCTCGCGGGTTGCGATGACGAGGTGGATCTGCGGCGGCAGGTGGTCGAGCAGGAAGGTCAGGACCTCGTCTACCGGGCGCGCGTCGAGGGCGTGGTAGTCATCCAGGACCAGACAGATCGGTTGGGAGAGCCCGGCGAGCTCGTTGAGCCAGGCTGCCAACAGGGCCTCGACGGGTGGAGGCTGAGGCGCTTCCAGCGCCGCGAGGAGGCCGAGGCCCGTCTCGGGCGCGACGATCTGCACCGCCGCGGCCAGATAGGCCAGGAACCGGATCGGGTCACCGTCATCTTCATCCAACGAGACCCAGGCGAAGCGTGGGCCGGTCGGGTCAGTCGTCGTCGCGGACGTCTCGATCCAGGCGCTCAAGAGCGTCGTCTTCCCGAAACCGGCCGGCGCCGACACCAGGGTGAGCTTGCGGGCAAAGGCTGCACCGTTGCGCAGGCCGGAGTTGAGGCGCTCGATAAGCCTTGGTCGTCTGACGGCGTTTGGGCGCAGCGGTGGCAGGTACAGCTTGGTCGCGAGGATCGTTGCGGACACGACAGCTACTCTCCGAACGCAGGGCAGCTCTGCGATCCCACGAGTGTACTCCCTTCGCACCCCTTCCGGCTACACCAGACCCGACGCGGCGTGTATGGGTTATTTGCCAGTGTGGGATGCTCGGCCGCTGATTTCGCGGATAACGCCCATACGGTCGCCAGAGCGGTCGTCATCGATGATCAGCGTGATGGGATCGGCACAGGCGGCCAGGTCGTTGACTCTAGCTCAAGCCCCCGCGCCACCCAGATCCTTGTCTTCCATCTCCCAGGCATGATCGAGCGTGTGATACGCCGTGTGCCGGATCAGGTAGCGCAGCGGCCACTTGGCCACTTTACCGGCCAACTTGCCCTGGGCGTGGAACTGCCGGATCGCGTCGCGATAGGCGTTCCGATGCGCGGCCAGCCCTTCATCGGTTCGCAGCACGTCGAGCGGCGCGGCCACGCCGATCTTCTTGGCCCAATCCTGTTGAGCCAGCAACACATGCCGAACGATGTGTTCGCGGTCACGGCCGCCACCGCGCGGGCCCGCCCGCATCTCGGCCGAGACGCGAGAGCGCACATCGTCGAAGAAAGACCAGCTCGCCTGCAACAGCGCCAGATCGCGCTCGAGGGCCTCGGCCGTCAGCGGCTGCTGATCGATGGTCGAGAATGTAAACGAGATGCCCCAGAAGTCTGTCGAGCTCGAGCCCGGATAGCGTTCGACCACCTCGAACGCATCGGAGGACGCGAACGCGGCGCCCATCCCAGCCAGCGTCGCCACCGGGCGATAGCGCGGCAGATAAGCTCGCAGCCGTTCGATCGCGGCCTCCTCGGTCTTGGCGCCGCGCTCGAGGCCAGGCCAGTCCGGCGCGACAGCGATCACGCGCTTGCCCTTGGGCCCGATCTCCATCACCAGCCTGATTGGGTTTGCCATCGTGTGTCCTTTCCGCCATCTCCGCGCTGGCTCAGGCCTCCGCGTCGCCCTGCCCGGTCCGCACGATCCGCGCCCCGAACTGTTCGGGGTGCGCCGCCTGATAGCCCCAGACATCCAGCTCGGGCACAGTGACCCCGGCCCGGCTCAAGAACGTGGTGATGTCGGTCCGATGTGCGATGCCGTGATACGCGATCGACATGAAGATCAGGCGTGCCTCATAGTCGAAGCTCCAGCCCTGACCCTCTTCATGAACATTCTGCGTGGGTGCGACGCTGCGCACCATCTCCTGAAGATGCCTGCTCAGCTCAGCCTCGAAAGCCGCCAACTGCGCCAGCGATGGCTGGCCATCCCACGCGAAGGGCGGCTCAGGCGCGACGCCGAGGATACGTCTCAGAAAACCGGCCTCAGCGCGTACCACGTGGAGAAAGGTGGCGAGGATCGAGCCATACGCGCCCGGGTTCGCGGCTTCAACGACTCCCACATCCAGGGTCGCGCACAGCGCCATCAACTCCTGATTAGCCCACTGGTTGTACTGGACGAACGCCAGCAGCGTCGGTTCGGGTTCAGCGCTCATGGGCAGACTCCTGAGATGGGATTCGATCGACCCAGGTTACCCCATAATCAGGACAGAATCCGACCTGATTGAACTGCGTAGGCATCGCCTTTCCGGTCGTGGGAGGCTACGATGATGCCCCCTGAGAACGACATCCCGAGTGCCGCACCTGGGGTTTGTGAGGCGCATCCTACACCTCGAGCACGCCGCGAAAACCACGTGCGGCGTAATAGGACTCAGCGCCGTTGTGATAGACGAAGACCGCGTCGTAGCGCCGGTCGCAGAAGAGCGCGCCGCCGAGTTTTCGGATGGGGCCCGGCGTCTGCACCCAGCTCGACGTCTTCAAGTCGAACTTGCCCTGCTTCTGCAACGCCCGATACTGCGCCTCGGTCAGCAGCTCGACGCCCATGGCCGCCGCCATCTCCAGCGCGCTCGACCTGGGTTTGGCTTCCTTCCGCGAGTCGAGCGCCGCCCTGTCGTAGCACAGGCTGCGCCGTTCGCTCGGGCTCTCGGCCGAACAATCCATAAAGATGAACGCGCCTGTGGCCTTGTCATGCCCGACCACGTCCGGCTCGCCGCCGGTCTGCTCCATTTCGTGCAGCGACCACACCTTCTCGGGGTGCCTCTCGAGCCGGGCCAGCACGTCGGCCCAATCGATTTCAGGGTGCCGCTGCCCGTGCTTCTCGAAGCGGGCTTTCAGCGTGTCGAGCAGATCGGCGTTCTGCTTGGCAGTCAAGTCTTTCTTCCTGGCCATGGCCCCTCTTTCATCTGGTTGAGCGCTTCGACGCAGGTGCGCCGCTCGACGTACAGTATGCCACCGAAATCGCCTGGAGCCCCCGCGTGGAGCATCGCTCGGCCGGGTTTGGCTCTGGGCGATGGCGATCAAGCGCGCCGTTCTTTGCCTCATCCTGCTGATGCGGCCTGAGTCAGACACGATCACCCGGCGACGCTACAATTTCGGCACATTCTTCAAGCCTGAAAGAGGAACCCGCGATGCCCTCAGTGCTCAATCCCTACATCAGCTTCAACCAAAACACCCGCGATGCCATGACGTTCTAGAAGAGCTCCTTCGATAAGCTCTCAGATGGCGCGACGATCCTGGCCCAGCTCGAGCAGGCGCCTTGGGGCGACACGTTCGGGATGCTGAGCGATCGTTTTGGTGTGATGTGGTTCGTAAACATCCTCGCGCCCAAAGTCTGAGGTCACAAGGTTCGCCTGCTTCTTGCAGGCCCGCCCCGCTCACCCCCACACGAGTCGACGCCAACCGGCCCGGCGTATCAACGCCGGGCCGGTTGTCGTCAACCATCGTTGGCGGCCAACCACCGACCCACCGTGTGTTTCACGAGAGCTTTACTGTAAATCTCCGTGGAGTATGAAACCATAAGCTAACAACCTGAGAAGGCGGCCCCAAGGACGGGCACCATGCCGGCCGTGTATCTGACACCTGCATCCATCAGCTATCTCAACCAGGTCATTTTGGCCTCGTTGATCAGCGCCTATTTGCTGCAGCGCTTCCTGCGCACCGGTGCCAGGGGACGCACCGCTTCCGACTGGATGCTGTTGGCGGTCTTTGTGACCGTGGTCCTGATGTCTGCGGCCTTCTTTTTCGAGGTCACGTTAATTGGGGTGGGCACCTATGCGGCCGTCGCGGTCGAGACGGGGCTCACGGTGCTGCTGTTTGCGGTGCTGATCTGGTTTTCGTATTCCTTCCCGCAACCCATCGGCACGAAGCTCGAGAAACAGATCGCCAGGGTCGTATGTGGCGGATACGTGGCCTTCGAAGTGGCGTATGCCGTGTGGCGTCTGCAGATCGTCGGCCGGGGCCAGATCGCCTATGCCTCCGACGCCTTCGACTTGTCACTCATCATCGGCGCCGTCTGGATCATCGCGAACTTCATCCGCGCCGGGCTCATGGATGGCGGCGACAGGGCAGCACGCCGCCTGGCACTTGTCTTCTGCATCCCGCTTGTGCTGGCCCTCATCAACCTGGCCTATAGCGTCGGCTTCGTCACTGCGCCCACGTATTACATCGCCCTCACCACCGGGTTGCCACTCACGCTGTATCTGTTCACCTTGAGCTACCTCGCGGCAAAACCGGAGGCAACCTCGTTGGCGGTCCGTGTGCTCGGCGCCATGATCACGGGCCAGCTCGCCATCCTTGGCATCCTCGGTTGGCTGGTAGCGCCGCAATACGCGCGCGGCTACCAGCCCGCGATCGTCGACCACCGCAGCTTGCGCTTCGATCCGCTATCCGATGGGGGGTACCGGGTCGAGGAGATCCCCCTGGCCTATCAGCCCGACATCGGCGTCCGAGTCCATCCGGAGGACCCCACCCGCGCCCTCTCCGATACCGGGGAGTTGCCGTTCGAGTCCGTCTTCTTCGGGCAGTCCTACGACGGCGTGTACATCAACACCGATGGGAGCCTCAGCTTCGGGGCGCCGCTGAGCCACAGGTTCCTGCAGATCAGCCTCACCCATCAGCCGGCGATCTTCGCGATGCTCCAGAGCTACGGCTTTCCGGCCGATAGCGGCATCTACGTGAACCGCGACGACGACCGGCTGATCGTGAGCTACGTCAACGTCGAATCGTACTATTACCCGCAACACCGGGCCACCTTCCAAACCGTCCTCACGGCGGACGGCAGCATCACGTTGACGACGTATAGCCTCCCGGAGGAGGCGCAGTACTTCGTCAACGACAGACCCGACGCGGCCCCCTGGGCGCTTGGAATCACGCCTGGCGGCGCAATCGCCGCACCGATCGATTTCAGTGCACTGCCGACCGTGATTGGAACCGAAGGCGCGATCCAGGACGAATACCTGGCCTTCCGACAGGCGATCCACACCTTGCTGCTGCCGTTCACGCTGGGGAGCCTGGTCGTCGGCCTGGTCTTTCTGGGGATCTTCGCGGGGATGGTGCATCTCTCGCTGACCGTCCAGCTCGACAACCTGATCAGCGGCGTCAGAAGCTTTCGGCGCTCCGGCGGTGCGATCCATTTGCCCGTCCTGCACAACGACGAGATCGGTTTCCTCACCGATACGTTCAATGCGATGTCGGTCGAACTTGGCGTGTTGATCCATGATCTGGAGGAGCGCGTGGCGGCGCGCACCGCAGACCTCTCGACGGCCAATTTGCAGCTCAGCAAGCTATCCACGGCGGTCGAGCAAAGCGCCGACGCCATCGTCATCACAGACCTGAAGGGCCGGATCGAGTACGTCAACCATGCATTCTGCGAGGCAACCGGCTACAGCGCGGAGGAGGCGTTGGGCCAGAACCCCCGCATCCTTAAATCGGCCGACACGCCGCCCGAGGTCTACCGCGATCTGTGGGCCACGCTATCCCGCGGCGAAACGTGGAGCGGTGACCTGCTCAACACGACCAAAACTGGCGAGCTCCTCTGGGAATCGGCGGTCATCTCACCGATCCGCTCCAGCTCAGGCGCGGTGACGCACTATGTGGCCGTCAAGGAGAACATCACCGAACGCAAGCGGGCCGAGCAAGAGCGCGAACGCCTGATCGCACTCGATCCGCTCACTGGGCTGTACAACCGACGCCACTTCTTCGAATCGGGCGAAGCCTTGTTTCGGCAAGGAACCGCAAGGCCAACCCGGCTTGCGGCCTTGATGCTCGATATCGACCACTTCAAATCCATCAACGACACGTTCGGGCACCAGGGCGGAGACACGGTGCTCCGCGAAGTGGCCGAACGCCTTGCGACCCACCTGCGCGCCTCCGAGCTGCTGGCGCGCTATGGCGGAGAAGAGTTCGCCGTGTTGCTCACACAGGTCGAGCCCGTGGACGTCGCCGACATCGCAACCCGTCTCGTCCAGGGGGTCAACGCGACCCCGATCCCCATCGACGACGTGCTGATCAAGGTCAGTATCAGCCTTGGCGCCGCCTATGCGACAGACGACACCGCCAGCCTCGATGCGCTGCTCAGCCACGCCGATCGGGCACTCTATGAGGCCAAACGCCTCGGCCGCAACCGTTGGGAGTGGTGGACGAACGACCGACCGCCGATAGCGAGGTCGGAGACTACGCAAACACGTTCGCTTTGACCACGCGCAACGCTCCGGCGACGACGCAGCCCATTGCCCAACGCACGCTCATCGAGCGTAGACCATCAACATCCGCCAGTTGGCGGTCAGATCGAGCACGGCGACCGTGATCAGCAGCAACCCACCGACCACGTTCAGCTCACGCTCGTGTCGGGCGAAAAGCCGTGTCAGGCGAGCGCCAAGCGCGCCCGAGACCAGCGACAACGCCAGCAACGGCCCACCCAGGCCGAGCCCGAACCAGAGAAAGACCCAGAGCTGCCTGGCGGCATCCCCGAGCGTCAGCGATAACGCGAAGATCGCGACCACAAGCGGCCCAGAGCACGGGAGCGCGATCGGGCCGTAGAGCAGGCCATAAATATAGGCATTCAACCAGGGGTGGCGCAGCAACGGGACCCGGATCTGGGGCAAGACTCGAAACGGATTGCGGTTCGACAACAGCAGCAAGCCGAGCGCCATGAGCGCGACGTCGGCCAATGGGATCGCGATGGTCAGCGCCCGCCCCAGCGAGACCGCCAACCCGGCGATGAGCGCACCCAGCGCCAGCATCATCGAGAGCACGCCGGCCAGGACAAACAGCCCAAGCCCGTAGCGCTGCAGCCGGGACGTCGGCTCGCGCTGCCCGCTCAGATAGGCGAGGAACCCGGGGTAGAGCGGCAATACACACGGGCTGGCGGCCGAGAGCAACCCGAGCAGGAACGACGTGGCCGCAGAATCCATCATGGCTCAAGGAACGGCTCGACGAAGGCGCGCAGGTCCTCGACGTCCTTTAGGCCGAAGTCAAGCAGATGCACGCCCCCCTCGCGGTCGACGAGCAGCATCGGCGCCAGCGGAGGGTTGAGGTATTGAGCGCTGTACAGGTTGCCCAGCGCGCGCGTCACCTCGAGCGGGGCCACCGCAAAGCGCCACTTGAAGCCAAACTCCTCCACGTATCCTTTCAGAAGCTCCCGGTCTTCGTTCGGGTCCACGTTGAGGCTGATCGAGACCAGATCTTCGGGCTCGCCCAACTGCGCATGGAGCGCCTCGATCGCCTGCCCCTGCCGGATGCAGGTCGGGCACCAGGTCGCCATGGTCTCGACCAGCACCACCTTCCCGGCGAAGTCGGTCAGCCCGAACGCCTCGCCGCTGCGGGCGTCGACAAGCTCGACCGACAACCACTCGGCCGCCGGCGCCGTGGGGGTCGCCGCCGACGCCGGTGCCTGACAGGCAACCACACACAGCGCCCAGAGCGCAAAAAGAAGACGATTGTTCAAGGTCCCTTATCCAACCGACTTGCGCCGGACGTAGAACAGGCTCTGGATGCCGATAAAGACCAGCGTGAGCGCGCCGACGCCGATCCGCGTCCACCACGAGCTCAAGGTCCCGTTGAACTGCAACAGGCTGACGATCGTGCCGTTGATCAGCACGCCAAAGAGTGTGCCGATGACGTTGCCCACCCCGCCGGTCAGCATCGTGCCGCCCATGACCACCGAAGCGATCGCGTCGAGCTCCATCGACGGCGCGTAACGGCCATAGCCCGAGAGCAGCGCGATGCTCCAGACGATCCCGGCCAGGGCCGAGCAGAAGCCGCTAAACGCATAGACGCTGATCTTGGTCCGCCCGACCGGCAGCCCCATCAGCCGCGCCGATTGCTCGTTATTTCCGATCGCATAGACAGTGCGCCCAAAGCGCGTGAAGAAGGCCAGGTAGATCGTCGCCAGGAAGAGCATCGGGCCGACCAGCGCGTAACTGTAGACATAGGCGTTCGGCACGAACGGGATGTAAATCGGCGTGAGCGCCAGACTGTTGTAGAACGGGTCCTTGATCGTGACCGACGTCAGGCTGATGATGTAGGCCATTCCGCGCGCAAAGAAGCTGCCCATCAGCGTGACGACAAAGGGCTGCACCTTCAAGAAGTGAATAAAGCCCCCCAGCACGGCTCCAAACGCCACCCCCATCAGCAGCATCAGCGGCATCACCACGAGCGGCGGCAGGCCGTTCTGAAGCAGGACAGCCGAAGCCACCGTGGTCAGGGCGATGACCGACGCGACCGAGAGGTCGATGCCGCCGGTCAGGATCACGAAGGTCATGCCGATCGAGACGATCAGCAGGCTGCCGTTGTTGATGAACAGGTTGAAAAACACCTGCGGCTTCTGCATGGCCGGGTACAGCTGACCGCCGATGATGTAAGCCAGCAGGAATATCGCGACTGTCGTAAGCAGCGGGCCGTGGTTGAGCAGAAAGAGCTTAGTGCGCTGGGTCATGGCGTTGCCCCTTCCGCAAACCCCAGCGGCCCAGCAGCCGTTGGCTGAACTCGGAGTACAGCAGGATGACAAGCAAGACCAGGACGGCCTTGGCCGCGGTGAGTGCATCGGCCGGGACGCCAAAGGTGTACATGGTGATGGTGAAGGCCCAGATGACGATCGCGCCGATGATGCTGGCGACGATCGAGAAACGCCCGCCCGACATGAGCGTCCCGCCCATGACCACAGCCAGGATCGCGTCGAGCTCATAGTTGGCGCCGATGTTGTTGGCGTCGGAACTGTGGACGTACGAGCTGAGGATCAGGCCGGCGATAGCGCCCGTGAACCCGCAGAACGTGTAGGCCAGGAGCTTGATATTGCGCTCGTCGAGCCCCGCGTAGTAGGCAGCCCGCGCGTTGACGCCCGTCGACTCGATAAACAAACCAAGGGCTGTCTTGCGCACCAACAACCACGCCAGGAGCGCCACCCCGGCCACGATGTAGATCGACACCGGTAGACCGAGGATGAACCCGTTGCCGAACCAGAAGTACGGCGTGTAGTAGATCGTCATGATCTGGCCGTTCGTGATCAGCTGGGCGATGCCACGCCCGGCGACCATCAGGATCAGGGTCGCCACCATCGGCTGGATCCGGGCCCGCGAGACCAGAAAACCGTTCCACAGGCCGCAGAGCGTCCCCGCCGCCAGGTCCGCCAGGATGATCAGCGGCAGCGGCGTGTTCGTGGTGTCGGCGGTGAGGATGTCGTTCGTGATCAGGCGGTCACCCAGTGCCGGGTTGATCAGCACGGCGCCCATCGCGGCCGAGATCGCGATCACGGCGCCCACCGAGAGATCGACCCCGCCCGTGGCGATCACGAGCGTCATGCCGATCGAGACAAGCATCAGCGGCGCGCCGTTGTTGAGCACGTCGATCAGGTTGCCGTACAGGTGCGGTCCGTATACCGGGTCGTCGATGATGCCGATCTTGAAGAACCCGGGCTCGAAGATCGCATCGAATAGCAGGATGACGGCCAACGCCGTGAGCGGCCAGAACAGCCGGCTCTCGCGAACCCGGGCCAGGAGCTTGTGCGGTGTCATTGATGGCCTGCCATGGTGTGGATGATGGTCTGCGCGTTGACGTCCTTGCCGTACTCGGCCGCCTTACGCTGATCGCGCATGACGATCACGCGTTGGCTGATGCGCAGCACCTCTTCGAGCTCGGAAGAAATGAACACGATCGACTTGCCCTCGTCGGCGAGGTCGAGCACAAGCTTCTGGATCTCGGCCTTGGCGCCGACGTCGATGCCGCGCGTCGGCTCATCCAGGATCAGGATCCGCGGGTTGATCGCCAGCCAGCGGGCCAGGATCACCTTTTGCTGGTTGCCGCCGCTCAGATTCCCGACCAGCTGGTCGACCGAGGGCGTCACGATGCCGAGCAGCCTGACGAACCTCTCGGCGATCTCGTATTGCTTTGATTCGGGAAGATACCTGGCCCACCCCTGCCGGGCCTGAAGCGCCAGGATGATGTTCTCGCGGATGGTCAGGTCTTTGACGATGCCTTCGACCTTCCGGTCCTCGGGGCACAGCGCGATGCCGCGCCGCAACGATTCGCCTGGGCCGTGGCGCGTCACAGGTGCGCCGCCGACCTCGAGCGACCCGGCATCCGGCGTGTCCACGCCAAAGAGCAGACGCGCCAGCTCAGAACGCCCCGACCCGAGCAGCCCGGCCAGTCCGACCACCTCGCCGGCTCGCAGCGCCAGGTCGAGCGGCTCGAGCGTGCCCTTGTGCCCGAGCCCAGTGGCCTTGAGCGCCAGGGACTGAGCGTCGGGGAGCTCGTGTTCGGCCCTGGCCCGTGAGACAGTTTCGAGGTCGGCCAGGCTGCGGCCGAGCATTTTCGCGATCAGCTCGACACGCGGCAACGACTCGGTGTCGTAAGTACCAACCAGTCGGCCGTTGCGCAGCACGGTGATGCGATCTGAAACCTGATAGACCTGGTCGAGGAAGTGCGTGACAAAGACGATGGCGATGCCCGACGCGCGCAGCTTGCGCATCACGTCGAAGAGCCGGCTCGTCTCATTGGCATCCAGGCTCGAGGTCGGCTCGTCGAGGATCAGGATCCTGGCCGACTCGATCTCGAGCGCGCGCACGATCGCCACCATCTGCTGAATGGCCAACGAGTAATTGCCCAACGGCCGCGCGACGTCGATGTCGATATCGAGCCGCTTGAGCGCCTGCGCGGCCAGCGCGTTCATTCGCCTCCAGTCGATGGTGCCGAAGCGGCGCGGCTCATTGCCAAGCAGGATGTTCTCGGCGACCGAGAGGTTGGTGCACAGGTTGACTTCCTGGTAAACGGTGCTGATCCCGAGGGATTGTGAGTGCTGGGGCGAGCGCACCTGGACGAGCCGCCCGGCAAGTTCGATCGACCCGTTGTCCGGGTGCTCCACGCCCGTGAGCACCTTGATCAACGTGGACTTCCCGGCGCCGTTCTCGCCCATCAGGGCGTGGATCTCACCGGGACGCAGGGCGAAATCCACGTCTTCAAGGGCCGTCACACCCGGGAAGATCTTCGAGATCCCGCGCATCAGCAGAATGGCATCCGTTGTTTCCAGCATGGGCCTTCCTACTGCCATCGATGAGGGAGCGGTGACGAACGGCGGCGTCGGGGCGCGCCGGCTTTCATCACCGCTCAGCGGTCGAGCGTGAGGGGTATCCCGGGATACCCCTCACACTCGTTCACGATCAGTACTTGCGCGTCGGCAGGAGCTCGAGCGCGTCGTCCGGGTAGTAGACCGTCTCGTTGGTCAGGACGCTCTTCTCGATCGGCTCACCGTTCATGAGCTTGAGCGCCATCTCGAAGACCTGCGGTCCGAGCAGCGGATTGCACTCGACGTCGGCCTGGATCCAACCGTCGGCCATGGCCTGGAAGCCGCCGCGTGTGCCGTCCACCGACACGATCTTGAGCTCGCCAGGCTGGATGCCCGCGGCCTTGATCGCCTCGATGGCGCCGATGGCCATGTCGTCGTTATGGACGAAGATGCCCTGGAACTGGCCCTCGTATTTCTTCAGGAAGGCCTCCATCACGGGCTTGGCCTCGGCGCGGGTAAAGTTGCCCGTCTGCGAGTCGAGGATGGTGATGTTGGCGTTCAGATCAGCCCGGAAGCCCTCGGCGCGCCCGACCGCTGCGCCGGAGCCGGTGGTGCCGGAGAGCTCGAGGATGGCGCCGCCCTCGGGCAGCAGCTTGTTCATCTCGGCCGCGGCCTTCTGGCCCTCGAGCACCATGTCGGAGCCGATGTGCGAGGCGTACAGCGACGGGTCGGAACTGACCGAGCGGTCGACGATGATCACCGGGATCCCGGCGTTCTTGGCCTCGGTGAGCACCGCGTCCCAGCCGTCTTCGACCACAGGCGGCAGCGCGATGACGCTGACGCCCTGCTGGATGCAGGCGCGCACGGCCGCGATCTGGTTCTCCTGCTTCTGCTGCGCGTCAGAGAACACCAGCTGCTTGATGCCGAGCGTCTCAGCCGTCTCCTTGATGGAGGCGGTGTTGGCCGTGCGCCAGTCGCTTTCGGCGCCGAGTTGCGGGTAGCACAGGGTCATGTCCGCGTACGTCTTCTTGGCATCGGCCGCGGGCGCCGTGGTCGGCTGGGTGGCCGGGGAGGCCGGCGCGCAGCCCGCAGCTACGGGCAGCAGGGCCAGCACCAACGAGACCTGAGCGAAGTGTTTCGCGATTGGCATATGCTCTCCTTGATGGGTCGTTTGCGGGATGCCCAGGGCCTCTTCCGGGGTACAGCCCCTGGACACTCCTACATTAGGGCCAGGCCCGGAAATGACCATGCTTTTTTGTGCGAGGAGTCTGCGGTTTGCGCCGCGGTTGGCGCGAGACACACGATCCCCGATTCGACAGGGATCGATTTCTTTGGGCGATCCTATGTTTTTGCGCGCTGTCAATAGCCGCGGCCAGGCAAGACATCTTCCGCGTCTTCCGGGAAGAAGACGCTCTCGTACGACGGCACCCACTTGGGCACGTCCTCGCCGTTGATGACCTTGAGCGCCAGTTCGAAGAACTGCGGGCCAAGCAACGGATTGCACTCCACGGTGGCATTCAGCGTGCCGTTGAGCATCGCCTCGAACGCGCTGCGGGTGGCGTCGACCGACACGATCGCGATATCCACGCCCGGGCGCAACCCATAGGCCGTGATCGCTTCGATGGCGCCGATCGCCATGTCGTCGTTGTGCGCGTAGACGGCCGTGATCCGTTCGCCATGTCGCTGCAAAAACGCGTCCATCACCTCACGCCCACGCGCGCGGGTGAAGTCGCCCGACTCCGAGTCGAGGATATGGAGTTCGGGGTAATCGCGGAGCACCTCACGAAACCCGTGGTAGCGATCGTTCGCCGGGGCCGAGTCGAGCGTGCCAACGAGCTCGACGATCTCGGCCCGGGCGCCGACCACCTCGATCAAGGCCCGCGCGGCGTTGCGCCCCTCTTCGAGGAAGTCGGATCCCAAATAGGAGGTGTACAGGTCATCAGGAACGTCGGCGCGCCGATCGACCAGGATGATCGGTATCCCGGCGTCTCGCGCCTCCTCAAAGACCTCGTCCCAGCCGGTCTCGACGATCGGCGAGAGCCCGATGAGATCGACCTTCTGCACGATGAACTCGCGCACGGCCTCGATCTGGTTCTCCTGCTTCTGCNNACCCCGCCACTCGCTCTCTGCGCCAAGCTGGGCGAACCCGATGATCACATCAGCGTAGGTCTTGCGCCCGGGCTCACCGGCCGGATGCGGCCCGGCTGGCGCCGTCCCGGGGGCGCCGCAGCCGACAACCAGGGCCAGAGCCGCAATCAGAGTTGCGATCCTGCGCCGGGTCATGCCACCCCCTGCCAGGCGGTCGACCCGGATGGCTGCGCCGCGCGCGCCGCGAGATCGGGCCTGACGCCGTCAACCGTGACCTGCGCCGGGATGATGAGCGTTACGCAGCTGCCCGAGCCGTAAGTGCTTCGGATCGCGAGCCCATACTGGCGCCCGTAGTACAGCTTGAGCCGACGATGGACATTGCCGATGCCAAAGCCGCTGTCCATCGGGAGCTCGCCTTCATCATTGGCCAGCTCGGCCTGGACGACCGCGAGCTTCTCCGGCGTGAACCCAATCCCATCGTCTTCAACCTCGATCTGCACTTCGGCGGCGCCCGTCTTCTTGGCGCGCACCCAGATCGTCCCGCCCCCGCGTTTGTGTTTGATGCCGTGGTAGAGCGCGTTCTCCACGAGCGGCTGTAACGTCAGTTTCAGAATGGCGTGGGCCGCGGCAGCTTCGTCGAGCTCGATCCGGAAGTCCAGGATCTTCTGATAGCGCATCTTCTGGATCGTCAGATAGCTGCGCGTCTGCTCGATTTCGTCGGCGATCGTGATCCAGTCGCGTCCCTTGCTGAGGCTGATCCTGAAGAACTGCGACAGCGCACTCACCAGCTCGACGACCTGATCCTTTCGGTTTGCCTCGGCCATCCAGATGATCGTGTCGAGCGTGTTGTAAAGGAAGTGGGGGTTGATCTGGGCCTGCAATGCCTTGAGCTCGGCCTTCTTCAGATCTTCCTGCTCTTTCATCTTGGCCGCCAGCAACTCACGGATCCTGCCGATCATGATGTTGAAGCTCAACCCGAGCTCCGTGATCTCGTCGGCGTTCTCGTGCGTCACAAGGGCCTGCAGGTCGTTCTTCGTCAAGGTCGTGGTCACATCGTGAAGTTTCTTGATCGGGGTGTAGATGCTGCGCGAGAGATACCAGGTGGCGACCAGCGAGAACAGCACGGCCGTGGCCATCAACAGCACCGAAAACGCCTCCCAGCGCGCGACGGCTTCGCGCATCGTCTGATACTGGCCCTCAGTCCGGTAGACCTCGAAGAGCGCGTAATCCTGCACGACCTCCTCGACGACAGCCGTCGCGAACCGGATCCTTTCGAGGAGCTGCTCGTTTTCGGCCGCTGTGCTGTGGTTCAGGATCTGCAGCCCCATCTGGTCGACGTACTCCGTCAACGTGCGGATCGTGCGTCGGACGCCCTCGAGTTTGATCCGGGCCCGCGGCGAATCGGTGTTGGTGACCGCCCAGGCAAGCTTCGAGTCGACATCCGCCAGGATCGCGTACTGACGGCCGTCCGCAAACGCGATCTTGCCCGACACGATCTTCCACATCTCGGTGTCGATGTCGGCCTTGATGTTGCCGCTGATGCTGTTGGCCGTGGTGACGTTGTTGATGATGGCGTCATACTGGCGGCTGTAGTTCATCACCTGCAGCACAAGAAAAGCGTTCGAGGCCCCCATCAGCAGGATGACGATACACATGGCGATCAGGATCTTGGCCCGGATCGAGATGTGCACGCCGGCGAATGCGCCAGCCCGCCGTTCGCGCCCGGCGAGGAGTCGATCGCCAAGCCGCGCAACCGTTAGCCGGAGCCACCGCCATACCGTGGGCCGCCCGGCGGCCGCCCTGAATCGCGCCATACTGCCCTCCTGGTCGGACCGCGTGTGCCGACGGGCCTCACTCACGGAACTCGGTCGGCGTCGCCCCGGTGACCTTGCGAAACACATGGCTGAAATAGTGCGGCGCGCTGTAACCGACGCGGTATGCGATGTCGTTGACCGTCAGGGTCGTCGACCGCAGGAATTCTTTCGCACGCTGGATGCGCACCTCGGTCAGGTAATCGCGAAAGGTCTTGCCCATTGCCTGTCCGAACACGACGCTGAAGTGGCTCGGGCTGAGGCCGACCAACGCCGCGACCGTGTTGAGCGAGAGATCCGGGTCGGCGTAGTGGCCATCGATGTGCGCCTTGGCCTGTTGGATCAGCCTGACATGCTGACGCCGACCGTTGGCCTCTCGGAAGGCCAACACCCGAGTCAGGATCTGAAGCGCGGTGCGGCGGAGTTCGGCGACTGACGTGATCGCCGTGAGCGTAGCCTCGAGCGTATCCAACTCCGGCACCACCTCGGCCTCGTCGCCGCCCCACTCCTGGATCACACGGGCTGCCGCGGCGATCAGGCCGACGCAGATGTAATTCTTGAGCAGCGGCGAGCGCAAGGCTGTCTCGCTCTGCGGCCGCAAATGCCTATCGAAAAACGCCCCGGCCTGGTCGGCGTCGCCCGAGCGCAGGAAGGCCTCGATCGCCTCCTGGTCGAGCCGCAACAACTCATGTTTGGGCACAGCCACGACGCGCTGCGGCAGCCCGATTGACCCGCGCTGGAGCGCGATCAGCGCCTCGACGAACGATTCGCACAGCTCGGCGAGCCTCGAGCGGCACGATCCGACACCGACGATCAGGCGATAGCCTGTGGCTGCCAGATGACGGCTGGCCTGATCGAGAAAAACCTCGCGCTCTTCGACAAGCAATTCAGGCGCGTTCCCTTTCAGCACCAGCACCATCTCGTCCCAATCCTTTTGGATCACATAGGCGTCGGGATTGTGCGCGACCAGCTCGGCCACGACGGATTGGATCCTTTGATGCTCGACGAAATCGAGCGAACCGGCGGGATCTCCCGGGTCGAGCTTGACGACTGTGACGGCGTAATAGCGGGCAACAAGATCGAGTTTGAGCGACGCGCTCTTCTCGATCGCCTCGGCGGCCGGGATGGCGCCGACCACCAATTTGAGCAACAGGCGTTCGCGCAACGCGGCGACGTTTTCGTCCATCTGCGTCTGGAGCCGGCGCATTTGCCCCTGCTCACGGCGCTCTTCATCAAGTTGCGCGCCAAGCTTCTGCAGCACCTGGTGAACCGTGCGCACCGTGATCGGTTTGAGCAGGTACTCAGCGACGCCGAGCCTGATCGCGCGCTGCGCGTACGCGAACTCGTCGTGGCCGCTCAGGATCACGATCTTGACCCAGGGCATCCGTTCGCGAACGAAACTGCTGAGCTGCAGGCCGTCCACGAAGGGCATCTTGATGTCGGTGATCAGCACATCGGGATTGGCCGCCTGCAGCAGCGGCAGAGCCATCTCTCCGTCCGACGCCTCGCCACAGAACTCAAAGCCGTTGGCGCGCCAATCGACAGTGTCGCGTATGCCTTCGCGGGTGACGTCCTCATCCTCGACGAAAAACACCTTATAGGGCATGTGGGGCTCCCTGGAAAGGATCGCGGAACCGGGTTGCGATGTCAGCCCATGACTCGCAACTGAGGATCACCGTTATCGTTCCCGATAACGATAACGGTAGCGATGACGATTGATCATAACCCCTTTGGGCCACCGAGGCAAGGTCCGGAAGGGCCATTGTGCGCCCGCGGGTCACAAGGACCCGATGCGCCCAACTCGACATTCTGCGCGGCGCAGATCAAGGTCAAACGGAGGCCTCGAAGACGCCGAACCGCGCAGCAACATTCGCCAGGGCCTCGCGGTCGGCAAGCACGAGCAGGGTATCGCCGCCCTGCAGGATGGCCCCACCACTCGGCACGACAAAGTCATTGTCCCGCGCGATCAGCACCACAAGGAAGTCGGACGGCAGCCCGAGCTCGACGATGGCCTTGCCCACGGCCGTCGATCCCTGGGGTATCGGCACTTCCTTCAACTCGCTCCGAAAACCGCCGACTCGCGTGAACTCGAGTGGATAAATGCGTCGGGGCGCGATCGGCGCCTCGACTCCGAGCCAGCGGGCGACCAGCGGGATCGTGGTGCCTTGGAGAAGCACAGAGGTCAGGACGACGAAGAAGACCACGTTGAAGATCAAGTCGGCTTGCTCGAGGTCAGCCAGCAGTGGAAAGGTCGCCAGGATGATCGGCGCGGCGCCGCGGAGCCCGACCCACGAGACGAACAGCTTCTCGCGGGTGCTCAACCCGCCCGGCCACAGCCCGAGAAAGACGCTGAGTGGGCGCGCGATCAACATCAGCGAGGCGGCGACCAGCAGACCGGCGCCGATGATGGGCACCAGCCTCGAAGGGAAGACAAGCAGGCCAAGGGTCAGGAACATCGCGATCTGCATGATCCAGGCAAGCCCGTCGTGAAACCGCATCAGGCTCCTTTTGTGGATCACGTCGTGCTGGCCCAGGACGATGCCGGCCACGTAGACAGCCAGGAAACCGCTGCCCTCGACCAGATCGGTCAGCCCAAACGTCAGCAGCACCAACGACAACGTCAGTACCGGATACAGGCCCTCATAGCCCAGTTTCAACCGGTTGACCAGCCACAAGATCACGTACCCCATGGCATAGCCGATCGCTCCGCCAAGCACCATCTGCCTGACGAACAACGTGATCAGGCTGAGCGGCGACAGCGTCGGCTCCTGGATCAGGGCGATCAGGCCGATCGTCAGGAAGATCGCCATCGGATCGTTGCTACCCGACTCAAGCTCGAGCAGTGGCTTGAGTCGACCGCGCAGGCCGATGCCTCGTGCGCGCAGCACCGAGAAGACCGCGGCGGCGTCGGTGGAGGAGACGATCGCGCCGAGCAATAGCCCCTCGAGCAGCGACAAGCCCAGAATCGACGCCGCGGCCACGCCGACGGTGACAGCGGTGAGGCCGACACCGACCGTTGAGAGCAGCGCGCCCTCCCGCCACACCGTGCGGATCTGGCGCCAATCGGTGTCGAAGCCGCCTGAAAACAGGATCAATACGAGCGCGATAACGCCCACCGATTGCGCCAGGGCCGGGTCGTCGAAGTACAGGCCCCCTGGGCCGTCGGAGCCGGCCAGCATGCCCAGCACAAGAAATAGAAGAAGCGTCGGGACCCCGAATCGATCGGAGATCTTACTGACCAGCACGCTGACAAACAGCAGGACGGAGACGCCGATGAGGGCCAGGTCGTTCATCGGCGTTATCTTATCGTCTTCAGGCGCCAACCCCGTCAGGCGTCGAAGTTGGCGGCCCCCAGACCTCGTCGTACGGGTGGGGCAGCAACGCCGATAGCGGCTCGCGGCGCTCCTGCCCGAGGATGACCTGCGTGCCGGCGAAGTTGTCGCGGTCGACCTGGTACATGAACTCGCGGCACCGGCCGCAAGGCGGCAAGACGACATCGTCGCCCCAGACCGCCACGATCTGGCGGATACGAGTCTCGCCGGCCGTTACCATCGCCGCGATCGCGGCGTGCTCGGCGCAGAACCCGATGCCGCTCGAGACATCGATGCACACGCCCAGGTATATGGCTCCGCTGTCGGCCTCGAGCGCGCACGCGACATCGCCGGCTGAGTTGTCGCCCGAGAGCCGGCGCGGCCGCAAGACTGTTCGAGCGCGGGCGATCAGTTCGGTTGTGCTCAACACGTTTGCCTCCAATCGTATCCACACGCCGCATGAGCGCAACGTCGGCGTGCAACCATTCTCTCACGCCGACCCATGACGGCTCCGGTATAATCCGGCCTATGCGAATCGTCGTTGACGCCATGGGCAGTGACTTCCACCCGAAACCCGATGTCGAGGGCGCTGTGCTCGCCGCCCGCGAATTCGGGGTCGATATCGTGCTTGTCGGGGATGAGCGACAGATCCGACCCTTGCTGGCCGCACAGGATACAAGCGGCCTGTCGATCGACGTCGTCCATGCCGACGAGGTGCTGACCATGGAGGACAAAGGCATGGCCCTTGTCCTCAAGGCCAAGCGCGCCAATGCCAAGAACTCGATGGCCATCGGCATCGACCTCGTCAAGCGTGGCGAGGCACAGGCCTTTGTCACGATGGGCAACACGGGCGCGGCCTCGGTCACGGCTTACTTCCGTCTGGGAACCATCCCGGGCGTCGATCGCCCAGCGCTTGCCCCGGCGCTGCCCAATGAAAAGGGCGCGGCCGTGGTGCTCGACGTCGGCGCCAACCCCGATTGCAAGCCCAACAACCTGGCCGAGTTCGCGATCATGGGCAGCGAATACGCGGCGCGCGTCCGCGGAGTCGCCAACCCGCGCATCGGCCTGGTCTCCAACGGCGAAGAGGCGGGCAAGGGCAGCCAGCTTGTCAAGGATGCGTACCCGCTGATCCAGGCCACGGGCGTGAACTTCGTCGGCAACGTCGAGGGCAAGGAGATCTTCCGCGGCGAGGTCGACGTCGCCGTCACCGACGGCTTCACGGGCAACGTGCTGCTCAAGAGCTCGGAGGCCGTGGCCAAGCTGTTGCTGACCAAGATCCGCGATCAGCTGACCAACAGCGGCCTTCTGGTCAAGCTTGGCGCGGCCATGGTGCGCCCTGCCCTCAAAGAAGTGCGCAAACTGCTCGACCCTGGCGAGCACGGCGCCGCCCCGCTCCTGGGCATCAACGGCCTGGTCTTCATCGGCCATGGCCACTCGGACGCCCGCGCCGTCATGAACGCCGTACGCGTCGCCAAACAGGCGGTCGACGCCGATGTGGTGGCCGCCATTCGTGACGCCATCGCGACCCGTCTCGCAACCCCGCCGGCCGCCTGAGCGCAGCCCGCCTGAAAGAAACGTATGCGCATCGTCTCCGATACCAAAGCCATCCAGCGCAATCAGACCATCGCGCGTTGGACCCTGTTTTCGGGCGTGGCCGTGCTCGTCCTCGCCCTGGTGGCCAACCTGTATGTCGCTGTGCCGCTGCTCTCAAGCGGCGCCTCCTCGCAGGCCGAGCTCACGCCGCAGCAGAACCAGCTGACGTTGTTCTCGTTCGTCGGCCTGCTGGTCGGCTATACGCTGACCACGATCTCGACCTCGATCAACGCGCGCTTTGGCCGGCGACCCGATCAGGCGCTTCAGGGCGCCCTGCGCGGCAGCAACGACACCTACACGCTCTTCAACTATGTCCTCGGCGCCAGCCATGTCGTGGCCGCGCCCAGCGGGCTGTATGTGCTCGTCCCCAAGTACCAGAGCGGCGTGATCCTGGTCGACGAAAAAGGCAAGTGGAAGCACGCCGGCCAATCGGGGCTTTCGCGGTTCTTGTTCCGGCAGGACGCGCTTGGCAACCCCACGCTCGATGCCCGGCTCGAGGTCGAGGCGCTCCAGCGACATCTCAAGAAACACCACCCCGAGGTGGATCTCGAGCCGCAGCCGATCGTGGTCTTCATGAGCCCGCGGGCCGTGCTCGACGTCGCCCAGTCACCGGTTCCGGCCGTGCCCGTCAAGAAGCTGAAGGACTACATCCGCAAGCAGCCCAAGCGCGGCGGCGTTTCGGCCGAGGTCGCGTCCCGGCTCGCCGGCGAACGCGCCGCCGAAGACACGCACGACTGAATCGGTCGGTTGTCGCCCGGCTTCGAGTACCACACCGAGGCATCGGGCGCTTGACCGAAGTGAATATTTGTTCTATGATGGGTGTTCTGGCCCAGTAACCACCCCGCAACCCGGCGGATCAACTCAATTCAACACTGAACAGGCGCGCCACGGGGGTGGCGCGCAGGGTGTCTCAGCATGTCTTCTGCAGAGTTCACGGCCCCAAACCAGTACGCCTACAACCGGAGCGGCGTCGATCGGTGGATCGCGTCGCATCTTTGGCGCTATCGCTGGCGGCTGCTTGTGGTCGTCAGCATGTATGCCATCTCGGCTTTTGCGTTCTCGGCCGCGCCGATGTTGATCGGCAGCGCGGTCGGCGCGATGCTCGACGGCTCCGATGTATCGACGCTTGTCCCGCTCGCGCTGGGCGTGCTTGTCGCGCTTGCCTCGGATGGCGGTTTCAATTTGATCGGCGCCATGCAGTGGGAGTTCGTGGCCAAGCGCTTTTCAGCGGATGCGCGTCAGGAGCTGTACGCGAGCCTGCTCGAGAAGAACCAGGTCTTCCATAACCGCCAGCGCGCCGGCGATCTGATGGCGCGCGCGACGGATGACGTCGGACTGCTCAGCGACATGGTGACGCCGGGGATGAGCATCATCCTCGAGACCGTGCTGTTCAGTGCGGCGCCGATGGTCTTCCTCGCACTGACCGATCCGCAGTTGCTGCTTGTGCCGACCGGGTTCTTCATCGTCTACGTCTTCGCGGTGCGCGCCTATATGCGCGAACTCGAACCCGTCGTCGAGCGGCAGCGCGTTCAATTCGGAGAGCTAAACGCCAAGCTCGAGGAGACGATCAGCGGCATCGAGACGGTCAAGGCCAGCGCCCAGGAGCCGGCCGAGCGCGCCAAGGTCGGCGGATTCGCCCGCCGGATCCGAGACTCGTTTGTGGCGCAGGGCACGATCGAGGCCCGGTATCTGCCGCTTCTGCTCTTTGCCGTGACCTTTGGTTTGCAGTTCCTGCACGCGTTGTTGCGCGTCCAGGCCGGCGCGCTCGATGTGGCCGATGTGGTCACCGTGATGGGGCTGATGGCCGTTCTGCGCTGGCCGACCTTTGCCTCGATCTTCACCTTCTCGATCGTCCAGGCCGGGCGCTCGAGCGCCGGACGGATCTTGAGCGTCATCAAGGCGCACACCGATCTCGATCAGAACCTGGGCGGGCACAGCGCGCCGATCAAGGGCGAGATCGCGTTCGAGCACGTCTCGTTCGGGCACGCCGATCACGCCGCGACGGCAGGGCCGCTGCTGCGCGACGTCTCCTTCCATGTGGCGCCGGGCACGACCGTGGCGATCGTGGGCCAGACCGGCTCGGGCAAGTCGAGCCTGACCCAACTCATCAACCGCACGTACGACGCCACAGAAGGCCGCGTGCTGATCGACGGCATCGATGTCCGCGCCTGGAACCTCGACGCGCTGCGGTCGCAGATCTCGAAGATCGAGCAGGATATCTTCTTGTTCTCGCGCTCGATCGCCGACAACATCGCCTTCGGTAGGCCCGGCGCGACGCCGGCCGAGATCGAGGCGGCCGCGCGCGCCGCGCAGGCGCATGAGTTCATCACGCAGACCAAGGACGGCTACGCGACCGTGATCGGCGAGCGCGGCATGACGCTCTCGGGCGGCCAACGGCAGCGTATCGCGCTGGCGCGCGCCTTTCTGGCGGACCCGCGCATCCTGATCCTCGACGACTCGACAAGCGCCATCGACAGCGCCACCGAAGACGAGATCCAGAAGGCCATCCGCGAGATCCAACGCGGCCGCACCACGCTCCTGATCACGCACCGCCTCTCGCAGATCCGCTGGGCCGACACGATCGTGGTGCTCGACGGCGGCCGGATCGAAGCCGCGGGCACGCACGAAACACTGCTGCGCGACTCGGCGCTGTATCGCCGGATCTTTGCGCGCTATGAAGGCATCGGGCGAACTCCCGACCACTCGACTATCTGACCACTCGACCACCCGACTACCCTATGGGCTTCATCTTTGACGGCCTCGATGCCGAGGCATACGACAGAAAATACAGCGATGGCGAGTTGGTCCGCCGCGTGCTTGGCTACTTCTGGCCGCAGCGCGGGCGCTTCCTGACCGTGGCCGGCATGATCCTCGCGCAATCGGCGGTCGACGTCGGCCTGCCGATCTTCATCTCACGTAGCCTCGACGCCGTGCAGGCGGGCACGGCCAACGCCTTGCTGGCCGCAGCGGCCGTGATCGCGCTTGGCAGCCTGTCGTGGGGTTTCAACTACGTCAGGCGCTCGACCTCTGCGCGGGCCGTGTCGGATGTGGTGCTCAAGCTGCGCGAGGATGCGCTCGACGCCGTGCTGCGACGCGACCTATCGTTCTACGACCAGTTCCAGTCGGCCAAGGTCGTCGCGCGCGTCACCTCCGACACCCAGGCCTTCTCGCAGGTCGTGACGCTGACCATGGAATTGCTCAGCCAGATCCTGCTTGTGGCCGTGCTCTTCGCTTACCTGTTCTCGGTCGACGTCCAGCTGACGCTCGTCCTGCTCGCGCTGACCCCGCTGGTCGTCGCGATCGCGTTGAGCTTCCGACGGATGGCGCGTTCGGCCATCACGCGCTCCCGCCGGATCAACTCGACGGTCAGCGCGCACATCCAGGAGACCGTCAACGGGATCGCGGTGGCCAAGGCCTTCCGCCAGGAGGCCGGGATCTACGGTGAGTTTCTGGGCGTCAACGAGCAATCGTTCGCGATCAACGTTCGCACTGGCCGGATCTTCTCGGTCATCTTCCCCGTGCTCAATATCGTGGCCGGCGCGGGCACGGCCAGCCTGACGTACCTGGGCGGCGTGGCGACCGCGGCCGGCCGCCTGACCGCGGGCAACTGGTACCTGTTCATCCAGGGCATGAACCTGTTCTGGTTCCCGGTCACCAGCATCGCCTCGTTTTGGAGTCAGTTCCAGCTGGGGCTGGCCGCCGCCGAGCGTGTATTCGCCCTGCTCGACGCCGAGGCCAAGGTGGTGCAGACCGCGGGCGAGAAGCCCGGGCGGCTGCGCGGCGCGATCGAGTTTCGTGAGATGGACTTCCAGTATGTCGATGGGCAGCCCGTGCTCGAGAAGTTCTCGCTCGCGATCGCGCCGGGCGAGACCGTGGCGCTGGTCGGGCATACCGGCTCGGGCAAGAGCTCGATCGGCAAGCTGATCGCGCGGTTCTACGAGTTCCAGGGCGGCCAGTTGCTCATCGACGACGGCGACATCCGCCGGCTCGATCTCGAAGCCTATCGCCATCAGCTCGGCATCGTCACACAGACGCCGTTCCTGTTCGAGGGCACGGTCCGTGACAACATCCGCTACAGCCGACCCGAGGCCGACGACGCCGCGGTCGAGGCAGCCGCGCACCGCGTCGGCGGCGGCGACTGGATCGCGTCGCTACCCAAGGGCCTCGATACCCCCGTCGGCGAGCGCGGCGCCGGGCTCTCGATGGGCCAACGCCAGCTCGTCGCGCTGGCCCGCGTCGTGCTCCACGACCCCGCGATCTTCATCCNNGTGATCGCGCACCGGCTCTCGACGGTGCGCAACGCGGATCGGATCATCGTCTTGCGCAAGGGCCGGATCATCGAGTCGGGCACCCACGACGCCTTGCTGGCCGCCGGCGGCTACTACGCCGAGCTCTACAACACCTACTTCCGCCATCAATCGCTCGACTACATCGAGCACCAGGGTCGCTGAGCCGTCTTGCGTGGGTGAGCGGCGCTTCACGGGCGCCGCTCACCCACCCTCGCCCCATCTCCTCGTAAGGTTGCGTTAAGGATCGTCCCCCATCATGCCAGGGAGGAGAGTCCGTGCGGTCCGCGGTCTGCGGTCCGCGTTCGATCCCAGGAGCCCCGGCATGCCAGAACCCACTTACGACGTCGCTATCATCGGGAGCGGGATCGGTGGGTCGACCCTCGCCTGTGTCTTGGCCAGACAGGGGTTGTCGGTCGTGGTCTTCGAGGGCGGCACGCACCCACGCTTCACGATCGGCGAATCGATGATCCTCGAGACCTCGGAGGTCATGCGCGCGCTGGCCGAGTTCTACGATGTGCCCGAGCTGGCATATTACAGCTCCGAGAACTTCTATCCCCGGATCGGCACAGGCCACGGCGTCAAGCGCCACTTTAGCTTTCTGCACCACGCTGCCGGCGAGCGGCAAGATCGACGCACAAGCCTGCAGGCCGTGATCCCCAAACTGCCCTACGGCCACGAGATCCACATCCATCGCCAGGACGCCGACTACTTTCTGACCGCGACGGCGATCAAATACGGCGCGACGGTCCATCAGGCCACGCCGGTGCGCAGCGTCGCCGTCGACGATTCGGGCGTGACTCTGCAGACCGACCGCGGCGCGTTCCGGGCCGGCTATCTGGTCGACGCAGGCGGCATGCGTTCGCTGCTTGCCGATCGCCCGGGCTGGCGGCATCGCGATCTGCGCGCCCACAGCCGGACGCTCTTCACACACATGATCGGCGTACCCTGCTACAACCGGGTCGGGCTCAGCCAGGCCGAATACGGCTTTCCATTCCCGCTCTCGCAGGGGACGTTGCACCACATCTTTCACGGCGGATGGCTGTGGGTCATCCCATTCGACAATCATCCTCGCGCCACGAACCCGCTCTGCAGCGTCGGGCTGCAGCTCGATCCGCGCATCCATCCCGCCCGAACCGATCTGACCCCCGAAGCCGAGTTCAACGACTTCGTCCAGCGCTTCCCGGATATCCAGGCGCAGCTCGCCTCGGCCAAGCCGGTGCGAGCCTGGACCCGGCTCGACCGGTTGCAGTACAGCACGGGCCATGTCGTCGGCGATCGGTTCGCGCTGTTGGCCCACGCCGCGGGCTTTATCGACCCCCTCTATTCAAAGGGCCTGTACGTCACCCACATGAGCATCCTGGTGCTGGCGGATCTGCTGCTCAAGGCCAGACAGACCGGCGACTACTCGGCCGCGGCGTTCCAGCCGCTCGAGGCCTTGACGCTGCGCTATATCGACATGCACGATCGTCTTGTGGCCAACTCGTATAAGTCGTGGAGCCATCCAAAGCTGTGGGCCGTCTACGCCGTGAACTGGCTCGTAGGCGCTTACCTGGAATACCTGAAGCTGACGATCACGCGGCTGCGTGCGCGCGATCGGGCCGATTACTTCGACAAGTTGGGTGATCTGCGTCTTGTCGGAGGCGGCTTCGCGCCGTTTCAACAGTTGCAGGAGCGGATCGATGAGACGATCGAGGGTGTGAACCCGTGCGACGAGGCCGATGTCGATCGCGCCGTCGCCGAGATCCGGGCTGCCTTCGCCGACTTCCCGTGGCTGTCGGAGCCGTTTCTCAACCTGCTCGACGGCAAAAAGAACCACCTGCCGAACAACAAGCTCGCGCCTCAACTCGTCAATCGACGCAACGGCTTCCTGGGTGACGGCGCATACCGCGAGCACTTCTTCGGCGATGCCGATCTGGCGGGATTGGCGCTCGCCGGCTGGCGCGACCTGCGAAAGTACCGCGAGCGCCGATGACAGGGCCGGTCAGCGGGTCAACTTCTTCCAGTAGCGCAGGAGGCCATCCGCCGACATCCCCATCGGGCCGGCGTTGTTGAGGCGCTCGCGCTCGACCTCGTCGAGGTCGCGGCTCTCGAAGGCGTCAAGGCGCGCGAGCAGCGTCTCGCGGTCGGGAAGGTCGCGGGCGAGCTCGGCCTGGGCATCGACAAGCGTCGCGACCCGAGCCCAGTGGTCGTCGACGTTCTCCACTGCGCCGAAGTGCGTGAGGTAGAGCCGGCCGAAGCGCACCGCGCGCATCCTGTCGACTGTTTCGAGCCAGGCCTCGCGCTCGAACTCGGGCGGCGGCGAGGGGATGCGGATGTGGCGACCGCCTTCGAGCCGGATCGCCGCCACGTCGCCGACGAAGGCGACGTCGTCGAGTTGCCAGACGAGATGATGGCGCGCGTGGCCGGGCGTGTCGTGGGCCGTGAAGCTCAGGCCGGCGACCTCGACGACCTCGCCGCCGTTGAGTGCATGCACACGCTCGGCCGGCGACGGCAGATAGGGCCCCCAAAGCACATCCATCTGATCGCCATAGATTCGGGTCGCGCTGGCGAGCAGCTTCTCGGGCGCAACCAGGTGCGGCGCGCCAAAAGCGTGGACGTAGATCTCGGCGCCCTGCTGCGCCCACCAGCCGGCAGCACCGGCGTGGTCGAGATGGATGTGGGTGAGCAGCACATGGCCGATATCGGCCGGCGTGAGCCCGTGCTCTTGCAGACCCTGCTTGAGCGCCGGCAATGTCGAACCGGCGCCGCACTCGATCAAGACGTTGCCTTGCGGGCCACGCACAAGAAACGCGGCGACGGCGCGCGGCGAGCCGCGGAAGTGGAGATCGATGATTTGGATGGGCGCAGGGGTCATGGGGTGATCGCTTCCAAAGGCAGATGGTCGACGTGGACGCATTGTACCGGTCTGGGCCGAATCTAGGGATTTTTCCTACTTTACGATTCGCGAGCTATGTTATACTTATTACGTATCCGTTTGTGGGTTGGGTTTGCCTGTCTTGCGTTCGTTCGTTCGCCGCCGATAGTCACGTCCGCCCCCGTTCACCTGGCATGAGGAGCCAAAAACAAGATGGAAGCACGTTTGTACGTCGGCAATTTGCCCTATTCGACGACTGAGGAGGAGTTGCGCGATCTCTTCGCGCAAGCCGGCGAAGTCAAATCGGTGGCCGTGATCAAGGATCGCGACAGCGGCCGCTCGAAGGGCTTCGCGTTTGTGGAGATGGGCAGCCAGGCGGATGCGGAAGCGGCGATCGCTCGCTTCAACAACGCCCCGCTCGGGAACCGCAACCTGACCGTGAACATCGCCCGCCCGCGCGAGGATCGTCCCCGCGACTTCGGCGGTGGCGGCGGTGGCTTCGGCGGCGGTGGTGGTGGCTTCGGTGGCGGCCGCGGCGGCTTTGGCGGCGGTGGTGGTGGTGGCCGTGGTGGCGATCGCCGCCGTGGTGGTGGCGACCGCGATCGCCGCCGTTTCTAAACCCAGACCTTCCACGATCGACAACAACGGGGCGGNNTGGCCGCCCCGTTGTGCTATCACTCGATTGCCCCTCTGGTGAGTTCCCATGCGCAGTTTGGACTTTGGCGCCGCATACTATCCCGAACACTGGCCGGAACAAGCCTGGCCGCGTGACATCGCCCTGATGCAAGCTGCCGGGTTCACGGTCGCCCGCCTCGGTGAGTTCGCCTGGTCGCGGCTCGAGCCGAGTGAAGGCATCTACGACTTCGCCTGGCTCGACCGGGCAATCGATTTGCTGAACGCCGCTGGAATAGCCACGGTGTTGGGCACACCGACCGCTGCGCCGCCGGCCTGGCTCACGCAGCGCTATCCGTCGACACTGGCCACGCTCGACTCCACCGGCCGGCGCGATGCGCACGGCGCGCGGTGTCACTACTGCGTCAACGACCCGATCTATCTCGATAGGTGCGAGAAGATCGCGACGGCGATGGCCGCGCATTTCGGTCGGCGCCCCGACGTGATCGGTTGGCAGATCGACAATGAGTACAACCGGGTGTGCTACTGCGCGACCTGTCGGGCCGGCTTTCAGGACTTCCTGAAGCGCACGTTTGTCGACCTCGAGACGCTCAACACGCGGTGGACGACCGCGTACTGGAGCCAGACCTACCAGAGTTGGGATCAGATCGCGCCGCCGGCCCATGATGTGCCTAACCCCGGGCTGGCCCTCGCCTGGCGCGCGTTCGTCACCGAGTCATATCGCCGCTATCAACTGCGACAGGTCGACGCCATCCGCCCCCACATCGGCCCCGAGGTTTGGATCACGCACAACTTCATGAAGTGGTTCGACGGCTTCGATCACTTCGCGCTCAGCCAGGATCTGGATCTGGCGAGCTGGGACTGGTACGAGCCGCTGGGTTGGCGCGATCGGGCCGCGAGCGGCGCGATGCACGACCTTGCACGCGGCTACAAGCGCAAGCACTTCTGGCTGATGGAGACCCAGCCCGGGCACGTCAACTGGGGTAAGGCCAATCTCGATCTGTTGCCCGGCCAGGCGGGCGCTTGGGCCTGGCACGCCATCGGGCACGGCGCCGACGCCGTCCTGTACTGGCAGTGGCGACCGGCGCTCAACGGCCAGGAGCAGATGCATGGGTCGCTCATCGATCAGAGCGGCGCGCCCCGCCCGTTTTATGCCGAGGCGCAGGCAATCGGCATCGACCTTGCGCGGGCGCGCGCGGCGCTCGCCGACACGCGTGTGGCGGCGCGGGTCGCCATCCTGTTCGACTTCGGCAGCCGCTGGCTGCTCGACGGACAGCGGCACCACGAAGACTTCGACTACGTCGAGCACCTGCTACGCTACTACAAGGCGCTCGCCGGGTGGAACATCCCTGTCGACCTTGTGTCACCCGACACTGACCTCGACGGCTACGCGATCGTGATCGCGCCGGCGCTGGCGCTCTTCACGCCCGAGCGCATCACACGGCTGCGCGCATTCGCGCAGCAGGGGCATCTCGTGCTCGGCACACGCACGGGATCGCGCGACGGGGCAGCCGCGCTCTGGCCCGAGCGCCCACCGGCCGGGCTGCAAGACCTGGCCGGGTGCGAGGTCGAGGAGTACTACGCGCTGGGCGAGGACGTGGGGGTGGAAGGCGCAGTCACCGGCCGGGCCGATGTCTGGGCCGAACGGCTGGCTCTACGCGGAGAAGGGGCCGAAGTCATCGCGCGCTATGACTCAGGCGCCACCGGCTGGCTCGCGGGCCGCCCCGCGATCGTTTGGCGTTCGACCGGGGGCGGCAGCGTCACGACAGTCGGCGCGCAACTCGACCCGGAGGCGCTGTGGGCGGCCCTCAGCCCGTTACTGGCATCCGCGGGCATTACGCCCGTGCTCGAGAGCTCGCCCGACATCGAAGCCCTGCGCCGCGTTGCCGTCGACGGCCGCGAGGTTGTGATCGTCATCAACCATGCGCCAGAGCCGCGGGTCGTGCAGGTCCCGGCTGGGCGCGTCGATCTGCTCTCGGGTGAGCGCACGGGAGGCTCATTGACCCTGGCGCCTTACGGGGTTGCGGTGCTGACCGCGCCATAGGGCGCCGGCCGCTGATGGTTAGGCAGCTGGCATTCATCAAATCGTAATGCGCGCGGAGTACACTCCGGCCCATGTTCGATTCCCTGTTTCGCAGGCACAAGGATCAACTGCTCGCGCCGCTGCTGCGGCTGGTCGGAGCGCTGAGCCCCAATCAGATCTCACTCCTGGCCTTTGTGTTTGGCGTTGCCGCAGCCGGGCTGGCGGCGGCCGGGCAGTGGTCACTGGCTCTCGCGGCCTGGTGGGTCAACCGCCTGCTCGACGGGCTCGATGGCACGCTGGCCCGTCAGCGCGGCAAAGCCTCTGACCTCGGCGGTTATCTCGACATCGTCCTCGACTTCGCGGCCTATGCCGCGATCCCATTTGGGGTGGCGGTCGGCGGTGGGTCGACCGTCGACCGGCTACTCGCGCTGGGCGCGCTGCTCGCGGCGTTCTACGTCAACGCGGCGTCGTGGATGATGCTCAGCGCCATCCTCGAGAAACGCGCGCAGGGCGCGGCGGCGCGCGGCGAGCCAACCACGGTGACGATGCCACCGGGCGTGGCCGGCGCCGTGGTCACGTTCGTGTTCTACACCGGGTTCCTCCTCTGGCCGGCCGGGTTCCTGCCGCTGGCCTACGGCCTGGCTGTGCTCTGCTTGGTCTCGATTGGGCAGCGTATCGCCTGGGCGGTCAGCCACCTCAAGCCGGCGCTCGCCACGCGCGCCAGCGACGATCACCATTGGCCCGTGATCGTCGTCGGTGGCGGTGCTGCAGGGTTGGCTGCAGCGAACGCGCTCGAGCGCCGTGGCGTCGAGGCCCTGGTGCTCGAGAAGCACGATGTGGGCGGGGTATGGACCCAGCATTACGATTCGCTCAAGCTCAACACCCATCGCGACGCCTCCGCCCTGCCCGGTGTGAGGATGCCCAGCGGGTTTCCGTGCTTCCCAACGGGCGCACAGGTCTCGGAATATCTGGCTCACTATGCCAGAGCGCAACGGTTGAAGGTCCGCACGGGCGTGGCCGTCTGCCGGGCTGAGCCCGACGCAGGCGGCTGGCGGGTGACGACAAGCGCCGGCAACTATCGTTGTGACGATCTGGTGATGGCCACCGGGATCTGGTCGCAGCCGGTGTCGAACGTCCTGCCAGGTCAGGATACGTTCGGCGGGGAGCTGTTGCACAGCCGCGACTACCGCAACCCCGACGCCTACGGCGGGAGGCGCGTGCTCGTCGTAGGCATCGGCAACTCGGGCGCCGAGATCGCGGCCGAGCTCGGTGAGGCCGGCGTAGCGACCTGGATCGCTGTGCGCGGCGGCGTGACCTTCGTCGAACGTCCGGGTTCGGGGCTCGAGATGTCGTTGGTGAGCGCGGCATTGAGGCATGGGCCGCGCCCGATCGTCGAACGGGTGCTCGGCTGGCGCCGGACCGACTTCAGCGCCATCGGGCTGCCGCGCCAGCAAGTGCCCGAGTCCGAGATCTACCCCGTGGTCGGCTACCGGCTGCCCGATGCCGTGCGCGCCGGCCGGGTGCAGGTGGTGGGCGCCGTGGCCGAGCTGACCTCGACCGGCGCACGACTTGCGAGCGGCGAGACGCTCGACGTCGATACCATCATCCTGGCGACAGGCTACCGCCCGGCACTCGGGCCGGTCGCCGGGTGGTTCGAGCTCGTCGATGGCTGGCCCGTCCTTGATGGATTCCGCTCGACCCGGCATCCGCGGCTGTACGGCCTCGGGTATCGCTACTCTGGTTTCGAGGGCTGGCTGCAGTCGATCGGGCGTTACGCGGAGCAGATGGCGGAGCAGCTATGCCAAAACCGATCGTCCTGATCACGGGTAGCAGCGGAGGACTGGGTCGGGCGCTGTGCGCGGCCTTCGCTGCCCGCGGCGCCGACGTCATCGCGCACGCTCGCCAAGGCTCGAACGCGCCTGCGGGGTTCCCGGTCGTGATCGCTGACCTCGCCGGGGCCGACGCCGCCGATCGGGTCATGGCCCAATTGCGCGCCCTTGGGCGAGCCCCCGACATCGTGGTGCATAACGCCGCAGCCGGCTGGTACGGCGCGCCGGATGCGCTCGACGCGGAGCGGTTGGATGAGCTGCTCGACGTGAACGTGTGGGCCCCGATCGCGCTCACCCAGGCGCTGCTGCCAGGGATTCGGGCCAGACGCGGGGCGATCGCGTTCGTCAGCTCGATCGCTGCCGCAGTGCCGGCGCCCGACTATGCCGCCTATGCCGCGACCAAGGCCGCGCTGGATGGTTTCGCCCGGAACCTGCGGATCGAGCTTGCCGGCGTCGTCGACGTGCTGTCGCTCTGGCCGGGCGGGATCCAGACAAGCATGCATGCCCGCAGCGGCGTGCCCGACGCGCTGGCTGCAAGCTGGCGTCTGACAGAGCCCGCGAGTGCCGCGGCCGACATCGCGCAAAAGGTGCTGGCGCGCAGGGCCGGCGCGATCGGTGTCGGGCCGACGCTGTTGCGCTGGGCCGGGCTTCAGGCCGAAGGCCTGGTCGATGCGTTGGCGCCGCGGCCACGTGCGCCG
>DKKP01000387.1 GCA_002455335.1 Anaerolineales bacterium UBA6663
CGTGCCCTGGTGACTGACCCGAGCCTGAGCGCGCGCGCAGCCGAGCTCGGCGCGGCGATCAGGGCCGAAGACGGCGTCGGGGCAACGGTCGCCGCGATCGTCGCGCAGGTCGCGCCTGTGGCGCGGGCCGCCTGATCCCGCTACCCAATGCCAAAGACCACGTTCCTCAACCTCCCGGCGAAGAAGCGCGCGCGCTTTCTGGTCCTGGCCGTCCGGGAGTTCGCGGATAACGACTACGCCGGGGCCTCGATCTCGCGTCTTGTGGCGCAGGCCGGGATCGCCAAGGGCAGCCTGTATCAGTACTTCGCCGACAAACAGGATCTGTTCCTCTATCTGGTCGAACACGCGCAGGGGGTCTTGCTGGAGGATGTCGCCACTGCGGGCACAGGATCGATCGGCCCAATCGGCGGCATCCTCGACCAGCTGCGGCTGCAGATGAGCGCCACGGTCAGCGCGGCGCTGCGCCATCCGCAGGAGGCGCGGCTGATCCAGCGCGCCTATCAGTCGCCGGCCTCGATCCGGCGAAAGCTCGAGCGCCACGATGCTCGTGTGCGCCACGACCATATGCGCGCCCTGGTCGTGGCTGCGCAAACGACAGGCGAGCTCGCGCCCGACCTCGATCCCGAGGTGACGGCGCATGTGCTGGCCGCCATCGTCGGCGGCCTGGGGCCGCTTGTGCTGACGCGGCTCGGGCTCGACGCCGAGCGCGACACAAGCGTGCCGGCCGATCGACTCGACCCGGCCGTGCTGGAGCCGATCTTCGACAGCGTGCTGCGGATCGTTCGTGAGGGGGTTGCGACCTTCCCAGGACGCGGCACGTCACGACGTCGTGCGTCTCGACGCGGCACGGCACAACGCGGCGCGGAATAACGCGGCCTGGCGGCGGCGCGGCCGGCTAGCGTTCAGCGGCCGACTGCTCCGGCTGAGGCGTGCTGTTCAGACGATGCGCCTCGCGGTCATAGCAGCCGCGCAATTCGTCGCCGAGCGTCCCCGGCCAGAGCGGCACCCCCGAGACATACGCCGCGCGGCCGATGAGGTGCGCGGCCACCGGCGCCGTGATGAAGAAGAAAACAACCACGGCCAGCGCCCGGACCGCGATCGCAAAATCGCCGAAATACAGCGCGGTTCCGGCCATGACGAAGCTGACGCCAAACGTCGCCGACTTGGTGCTGCTGTGCATGCGCATGTACACGTCCGGCATGCGCACCACTCCGACAGCGGCCAGCAGCATGAAGATCGCGCCGACCACGATCAATCCGATGGCTATGCCCTGGGCCATGGGAACTCCCCTTTCTCGATGAAGTACGCGAACGCGACAGTGCCCAGAAAGCTGATCAGGCCGAGCACAACGGCCACATCCAGGAAGATCGGTTGACGCGCCGCGACCGCGTAGGTCGCGATCAGCCCGACTGCCAGAGTAGCCATCAGATCGAGGGCCACAACGCGCATCGGCAGGCTCGGCCCCCGCGACACGCGCACCATCGTCAGGCCGAGCGCGAGCACAAGCACGCTGATGATGCCGACGAAAATCGGGTTCACGCCGTCACCTCCTGCGGCGCGACGCCGCGCATCACGGCCAGCAGGCGGCGTTCGAGCCCATTCTTGATCTCACGTCGGACGACATCTGCATCGGGCGCATACATCACGTGCACGAAAAGCGCCCTCCGATCGGTGGAGACATCCAGGCTCAATGATCCCGGGGTTAGCGAGATCAAAAACGAAAGCGCCGTGATCTCGAGGTCGGTTTGTGCATCGAGCGGCACGGCGACGATTCGAGGCTGGACAGCCAGGCCCGGCGTGAGCACGTCGTACGCGACCCGCAGATTCGAGAGGATCAGCTCCCAGAGGAAGAACCCGAGAAAGCTGATCACTTGCCGGACCTTGATGAAATAGCTCGATGGACCGATCGCTCGTCGCGCCGCAAAGAGCGTGGCATATCCGAGCACGAATCCGATCGCGAGGTTTGCGGGGTTGAACTGGCCAGTCAGCGCCGCCCAGGCAAGCGCCAGGCCGATGTTGAGCATGAGGTAATTCATCGGACCTCCGGCAGGACTGCGGCGATGTAGGCGGCCGGATCGAGCAACTGTGCGCCAGCCCGCGACGCCAGCGCGAAGGCGGGGCCGGCGCCAAGACCCAGACCGATCGCAACCGCGGCCAGGAGAACGAGCGGCGGCAGCCACTCTCGGATCGGGACGGCGACCGTCACACCCGTCTCGGGCAGTGGCTTCCAGAATGCCTCGACCCAGATCTTGATCATCGAGAAGAGCGTGAGCAGGCTGACCCCGAGCGCCACCGCCACGCTCAGATACTGGCCCGCCTCCAAACCGGCCCGAACCAGGCTGAGCTTGGCGAAGAACCCGGAGAGCGGCGGCAGCCCGGCCAGCGACAAAGCCGGCACCAGGAATAGCAGCGCCAGCACCGGCTGTGAGCGATACAAACCGCCGAGCTGCTTCAGGTCATAGGTTCCGTGCAGGCGTTGCGTAAGGCCGCTGACCAGAAACAACGCGGCCTTGGAGACAGAGACATGAAAGATGAAGTACACGGCTCCGCCGAGTGCCAGGGCCGAGCCGATGCCAAGGCCCATCAGCGCATACCCGATCTGGCTGACGATGTGAAACGACAACAGTCGACGGAAGTCGTATTGCGCCACGGCGCCGAGCACGCCAGTCACCATGGTTAACCCGGCGATGACAAGCAGCACGGTTTGCACCAGCGCCGCGTCATGGATGAAGATCAGGGTGAACACGCGGATCAGCGCGTACACGCCCACCTTGGTCAGCAGCCCCGAGAAGACCGCCGAGACCGCGGCGGGCGGTGTGTGATACGACGCCGGCAGCCAGAAGAACATCGGGAACAGGCCGGCCTTGATGCCAAAGGCGACGAGGAAGAGCATGCCCAGTGTCGTCACAAGCCCTTGCGACTCGGGGGTCGTCAGGGTCGCGAACTTGCGCGCCAGGTCAGCCATGTTGAGCGTGCCGGCTGTGCCATAGAGCAAGCCGAGCGCCGCCAGGAATAGCGCAGACGACAGCAGGTTGAGCGTAACGTATTTGATCGCGCCCTCCATCTGCCGACGCTCTGCGCCGAGCGCCATCAAAACGAACGACGACATCAACATCACTTCGAACCAGACGTATAAATTGAAGAGGTCGCCGGTGAGGAAGGCGCCGCATACGCCCATGATCAGGAATTGGAACAACGGATGATAGCCGAAGGTCTCACGGCGTTGATCGATACTGACCAGCGAGTAGAAGGCAACGGCCGCCCCGATGAGCGCGGTCAGGACGATCATCACGGCGCTGAACAGGTCGGCGACCAGTGTGATCCCGTAGGGCGCCGGCCAATTCCCGATCCGGTCGACTCGAATGCCGGCCTCGGCGACCTCGGCCAGAAGGAGCACTGCGGCCAGCGCCAGGGCCACCGAACCGGCCATGCTCACAGCCCGTTGAGCGATGCGAGATCGGAAGGCCAGCAACGTCAGCACGCCGGACAGCATCGGGATGATGATGGGCAGCACCAGGACAAGGCTCATGCGATCCCCCTCTTTAGGCCTGGCTATCCGACCCGCGCATCGCGTCCAGGTCGTCGGTCTGAGTTGTGCGGTAGGTGCGATAGGCCAGGGCCAGGGCGAAGGCCATGACGCCAAAGCTGATCACGATCGAGGTCAGGATCAGCGCCTGCGGCAGCGGATCGGCATAGGGCACAGCCAGATCTTCGGCGCCGGGGCTGATGATCGGCGGCCGCCCACGGGTCAGGCGCCCTACGGTGAAGATCAGCAGGTTGGCGGCATGGCTGAGCAGCGCCAGCCCAATGAGGATCTTCACGAGGCTGCGGCGCAGCAACATGTAGACCGCGGCGGCGTATAGACCACCGATCACAAAGGCAAGGATGATCTCCATCAGTCCGCTTCCTCCATCGCCAGAATGATCGTCAACGTTACGCCGAAGACGCCCAGATACACACCAAGGTCGAAAAGCACCGGCGTACCGAGGTCCACCGCGCCAAGCCCGGGCACCGGCACGTAACCCCACAATCCGGACAGGAACGGCTGCCCGGAGCCGGCGCCCAACAGGCCCGCGAGCACGATCAGGAGCAAACCCAGCCCGATAAACCCGCGCGGATCGAGCCGAAGCACACGCCGGGCTGCGGGCGCGCCGTATGCGATCGAATACAGGGCGAATGGCGCGGCAGCGACAAGACCGGCCACAAAGCCCCCGCCCGGCTCGTTGTGCCCGCGTCCAAACAGGAAGATCGAGAACAACAAGAGCAACGGCATCAGATAACGGGTCGTCGTCTGCAGGATCAAGGAGTTCACGGCGTCGCCTCCGTCTTCGGCGATTCGGCGCCGGCCTTAGTGGCGGGCTGGCGCGGGTGGAGCTTCAACAGCGCGTACACGCCCGTGGCCGCGATGGCGAGCACAGTCACCTCGCCGAGCGTATCCAGGCCGCGGAAGTCGACCAGGATGACGTTGACCACGTTGCGGCCATGCGCTTCGGCATAAGCATTCAGTCCGTAATAGCCCGAGATCGTCGGAAACAGCGGAACCGCCAGGACGGTCAGCACAAGCGCGGTCATCAGGCCGCCGGCGGCCAACGCGATCACGATGTCGCGTGAACGCGCTGGCACCGAACTGAACCGGGCGAAGTGTGGGAGGTGGTAGAAGACCAGAACAAACAGGACTACGGTCAGCGACTCGATCAGGAACTGTGTCATCGCCAGGTCGGGCGCGCCAAACCAGAGATAAATCAGCGACACCCCAAAGCCGGCCGCGCCCAGGGCCGCGATCGCGCTCAGCCGCGACTTCGAGGTGATCGCCACGAGCGATGCGCCGAGGATCAAGGCGCCTAACGCCGCCTCGTGCACCTGGATGTCGAGCACGCTCGTGGGCCACGCCAGGCCGCCCTGAGTGACGAGTGCGCCGCCGACCAGGGCGACTGTCGCGCTGATGACCATCAGCAGATAGAAGCGGAGATACCCGTTCTGCAGGAAGCCGGTTTGGGCCTTGGCCACGGTGTTCAGGCCGGCGAGCGCGTGCTGGAATCCGAGGTCAGCGCCAAGCACCGGGCTGAGCCGGGCGAGACCGACGCGCAACGGCGCGCGCGCGACGAAGAGCGCGACCCCGAGCGCCAGGGTCAGAAGGCTCAGGAGCAGGGCCGAATTGACCCCATGCCAGAGCGCCAGCTTGAGCGTGATCGGCTCGCCGATCGCGGCAGAGGCCGCCGCGCCAAGCAAACCGTTGACGGCCACGGGAAACACGCCAAGGCCCAGGCTGAGCGCGCCGAGGACGACCGGGCCGAGCCACAGGCTCGCGCCGGCTTCGTGCGCGCGAAC
>DKKP01000002.1 GCA_002455335.1 Anaerolineales bacterium UBA6663
GGAGGGCTTCGTTCCGGGTCCGCGCGGCTTCAGCCGGCGCGTTTCAGGACTTGCGGCGGGCCGGCGTTTTTGTGTTTCGCTCGCCGGCCTTCTGCGCGTTGATCTTGGCGGCCTCTTTGATGATGGCCTTCAGCGCGGTCGCCTTGATGGCGTC
This sequence comes from Anaerolineales bacterium UBA6663, assembly GCA_002455335.1. Taxonomy (GTDB): domain Bacteria; phylum Chloroflexota; class Anaerolineae; order Anaerolineales; family UBA6663; genus UBA6663. The sequence goes on from DKKP01000002.1 coordinate 155, forward strand.
GTTTTCGTGGAAGTCGATGGCGCGGACGGTTTTGCTGTCGAGCCGGGTGTTGAATAGCTGCTTCGGGTCAACGATCTGAGCGCCGTGCGGGAAGGTGAGCCGCACGGCGTTCTTGAGCGTATCTGCCACGCACAGGATCCCGTCACGCGACCACACGGGCACGCCCATCGGCCTCGACGGCTTCTTCCACTTCACCTCTTCGATCACGGCCGGGTCGGCCTTCAGGATCACGGCGCGCAGCTCGGCCAGTTTGTCGCCCCGCCAGTCTCCGGGCGCGTTGATGATGGCGTCGATCTGTTCGGATGCCGATTTCTCGTTGGTCGTGGTTTTGGCGGTGGTCTTCATCGTCTGGTCCAGGATCCTTCGCGGCAGGATATCACGATCCATCGACAACGGGCGGGTGATTCCTCTGGTGTCTGACGAGCCCCGATCACTCGCCAAGCGCGAGCGTGACCTCAGCGGGCGGCGCGTCGACGCGTTCCAACACCGCCACCTCCACCCGCTCAACGAGCTGCAGGTCGCCCTCCGACCCAAGCGACAGCGTTTCGGTGTACAGCAGTGCGCCCGTGGCCAGATCGAACAGCGAGCGCGTCCGACGCAGGGACGTTGACGGCAGCCCAACATCGACGCCGTAGGCCGGGACCGTGATCTCGAAGAGCACCTGGCCCGGCGCGGGCTCGCGCCGCACAACCGTGACGGCGCTGTTGCTCAGGTCGCTCACGATGCCACGCGAGAAATCCAGCCGATATGGGGCCGTCGAGAACACCTGGTTGAGCGTCACGTTCGTGGTCGTCTGACCGTTGAACACGGCCTGCTGAAGCACCTCACCCGTGGCAGTGACCATCGTGGACAGGGCCTTCACCACGAGCCCGGTTTCGTCGCGGAGGTACCAGTCGATCATGCGATAGGCAGCCGGGATGCTCCGACCGTCGGGGAGCGCGCCATGATCAACCGGCGGATCGCTGAGATGGACCGACTCGATATGGATCCAGCCGCCTTCATCGCCGAGGCCGGCCGCAAACGCGGCGTCGAGCGCCTTGATCTCTGCATAGGCCGCAGCGCCGGCCGGCGCCGGCTCCAGCGGTGCGACGGGCCCGACCGGCGGCATGGGCGTCGGCACCCCGCCAGCCAGGATCTGCTTCTCAGGCACGGCCTCGACAAATGCGGGATCGATCGTCACATACGCGTCGGCCACCCAGCCGCGAGTCGGTTCGATGCAGTTGATCGGGATCTGCCACCAGCGCTCGCCGGTCGCCGGATCCTCATAGCGACCCAGGAGGATCGTCCGGCCTTTCGCTGCCACGACCAGGACCGGGTACGCGAGCCCGGGGCCGGCGCGCACGTTGACGGTCCACTCATTGACATCGCCGTACGCGCCGACCAGGTCACCGCGGGCGAGTGTGTTTCGGTAAGCCAGGACGCGCCCATCGAGCGCCAGAGCGACCTCGATGTATGGGAAGCTGCCGTCCCGGCGACAGGTCGTCCCGTAGACCCAGGTGACGACGTAGTCCGTGGCCGAAGCCTGCTGCTCAGGGAGCGCGAAGCCCTCGCTCATCGCGCTGTAGTGCGGCGTGTTGCGCCGCATGTACTCCTGCGCCAGGGCGTCGAGCGCGTCGGCCGACAGTTGCGCTGTCGGCGTGGCCGGGGTCAGGGCCGGGCTGGCCTCGAACGCGACAAGCGACTGTGAGACAGGGTCCACAAGGTAGCTATTCCCGACGGCGTCGGTGTAGCGATCGACCGGGAACGCACCGCGTGCATCGAGCGTGACCTGCCCCGCGCCGATGTACGTCAGGCCCTCGACGGAGAGCGCGTTGGTCGCCAGAAAAGCTTCGACGATGGGTTGCGTCGCGCCGGCCTGCGTCGGCGCCGGGGATGGCGCCACGAGGGGCCTATCGCCTGCCGGCGGCGATGGCCTCCGAGGCGACCAGGCCGGGGCATCGCCGCCGGCATAGAGCAGGCGTGTGTCGCCCCTAGCCCGTACCCAGCGGTTCAAACACGTAGTCGTCGCCCAAGAGCGTGATCGCGACGAACAGGGTCTTCGAGGTCACCCAGCCTGAAGCGTTGTCGATGTCGCCGTTCCCGGCGATCCACACGTTCAGCTCGAGCGCATAGGGCCTGACGCTGTAGGTGAGGCGCCGGGCGAACGTCGCGTCGTTTTCGCGGGCGAGCGCATCAAGGGCTTGCGCGTCAACGTCGAGGACGGCGACATCCCCGAACTCAAGCAACCGACTTGCCGAATCCGCATCGGGCGAGGCGAAGTGTGCCAGGTATCGCGCCATCAGCGCGACGGCGATTTCGTCTTCGGATCTGCCAACCAGTTGCGTCGCGGGCAGGGCGATCCGCTCATCGCGATACCAGTCACGGCCGGCCGGTGTAAGCGGTTGCGGGGTCGAACCCGTGATCGTGCTGCTCGAATAGAAAGGCTCGAAGGCGTAGTATCCGTGGCTCACAAGGAACGCCAGGTTTGTGGTGATCGCGGGCTTCGCGCAGCTCAACAAAGCCAAAGGGACATCCGGGAAGTGGCGGTAGGCGGCGCGCGCAAACAGTCGGCGCGAGTAGAGCGCGCCGGCAGCCCCAAACAGGAAATCGTTTGGCTCCCGGACCAGGTAGGCGCCGTCGAAGCGCGTCTGCGTCGCCGGATCCTCGAATACGGCCACGAGCATCAGCCAATCACCGACGCGCAGCGCCCGGCTGTCGTCCGTCAGCCAGCTGCTCCGCGCGCCGAGCTCGGTCGCGATTCGAGCGATGAAGCCTTCAACCTCGGGCACGCCAGGATCGACGGCCTCGAGCGCCGCGCAATCGGCCGCGGCGTCGATAAGGCGCGGCGGGTCGTCGCTGGTGATCAGGGGCCCAAGCCCGTACGTGATGTCGAGGCAGCCGAACAACTCGGGCGGGGCCTCGGGCAGGATGTCGCCGAAGAAGTCGTGAAGTGTGTAACGTGAATACACAACACCGTTCATCGGCACAAAGGCGGCCAGGGGCTCGACGCCCTGCCCATCGATGCGCCCGGCCCAGGTCCACGGGAACTCGTAGCGCTGCCCCCGGATCACCAGATAGTCGCCGGAGAGCGTCACGTCGTGGATCGACTCGAAGTGCAGGGGATCGAAAGGCACAAGCGCCTGCTGCGCTTCCTCGAAAGCCGCGACGAGCGTGCGGGCTTCGGGCGACTCAGGCGCGAGCCGTTCGACGCGGCTGCAATCCTCGCCCAGTGCCGTCGCCGGGAGTTCGGGTTGCGGCCGGGAGAGCGACGGCGCGGGGCTCGCGGTCGACTGCTGACGGGACGTGGCCGTGGGGATGGGTGTGGTTTGGGTCGTCGCCGGCGCTGAAGGTGCGGTGGGCGACGGTTGAGCCGTGGGCCGGGTTGCCACGGGGCTTGCGGGAACGCAGGCCAGGAGCGAGAGCGACAGCGCCGCGCACAGGCCGGGCCCGAAGATCAGACCTTGAAAAGCGTTTGTGCGTCGCATGAGCTGGTCCTCGGTTGAACTGTAAGGCGGCGCCCGGTTACTGTCTCAAGGCACGTACGGCGGCGTGCCGAGCACCAGGTAATGGCCCTCCGACACGGTCACTTCGTACGAGAACTCCGAGCGAGGCGGCATATCGGCCTCGCTCGCGCCGCAGCAAGGGCCGAGCGTGAACGTCGACCCATCGGGATTGTAAAAAGATACACGAAAGAATAGCGACGCCTCCGTGCGCGCGTCGAGGCTCACGGCTTTCGGCAGCAGGCATTGCAGGAAGTAGTTGTCACAGGTCTTTTGCCAGAGGGCGACGGGCTCCATCGATCCGGCAAAGGGGCCGAGAAAGCCGGCGAGATCCTCGTACGAGCCGCCGTACAGCGGTGCGGCCTCAGCGTAGCGCCTGAAGTGCAGCAGCGTGAGGAAGTCTCTCAGCGTGTTGGCGGCCTCTTGTTCGATCGGATCCAGCGTTGGCTCGGCCGTCGGTGCGGTCGGCGAGGTCATCTGAGCCGTCGCGGCCTGGAGCGTAACCGTCGAGGTGGCGGGCGAGGCCGAGGCTGCGAGGGTCGGCGTGGCCTGAGCCGTCGCGGTGGGCTGAGGGCGCGGGGCCTCGGTCGGGGCGGCGCGGCCCGGCTGCTGACAGCCGAGGAGCGCTGCGGCGAACACCAGGTTCGTCAGCGGGTGTGCACTGCGGGGAAGCATGGCGAAAAACCTATCGCGCCCGAGGCGCGTGTGGCCGCTGCGTCCCGAACTAGCGGTGGCAGCGGCTTCAATGGGATGATCCAGATGTCTGGAGAGCGCCAACAAAAGGATGCCCAGTTCCAACCATCGAAACACAATGCACCCATTATCGTATGAATGAGCCGGCCAGTAGGCGCGTATAGTTTTATCAGGCCGGCACGTTCAGCGTGTCGAAGAATCGATGGATACAGATCAATTCACCGAGATGGCCCCACCCCGGGAAGCCGATCATGAAAAGAACACAAAGAACGCGTTTCCTCTGGTCGAGCATGGCGAATACGATCGCTGTTGCAGCATCGCTTGCCGGTCGGAGTCTTGGCGCGTGCCTTTACGCAGTTACGGTGCCCGTTGAAACGAACCGCAGACCAAGGATCATCTGAGCTATGCCGGCTGCAAAGACCCTGGAAGATCGCCTTGGACTGCCGCTCTTCCTCGTCCTGTACGGTGCACTCATCGCTGCTGTGGTCGGGCCTATCGAAGTCATCGCCCTGCCTTTCATAACAACGGTGGGTTCGGGCTCAGCCTATGCCGAACTACTCGTTCATCCCATCGGGCTCGGATTCATGCTCTGTCTGTGCGCCCCGGCCGTGGCGGCCCTTACGGCTCCGTTTGGCGCACTCAGTGGCCTCATCGTTGGGCGCACGCGATTCAAGGCGCTTGCGTGTGGCCTGGTCGTCGCCCTGCTCGCGGCTCTGATCCCGTTCGTTCTCTTCATCGCATTCCTTGCCGTGAATTCCGACCCGTTTTCGAGCTCGCATCGCCTGAACGCAGAGCTGGCCCGGCAATTCTCGTATCAGTCAGTCCGGCTCACTCTGGTTGTGGGTTCAGCCATAGCCGCGCCGCAAGGTGGGTTCTTCGGCTGGTTACTCTGGCGCCGGCGCGAGGAGGCCCTCCGCGATATCGAGCGAGCCAAACGGGCGAAGCCGCTTGATTGGCGTTGGGAGTGACTCTGGGTCGCCCTGAATAGCGCCCGAGTGTCGAGGATGCCGGTCATCCACCGACGCAGGCCTGACGTTCACGGTTCACCATCTCCCATGTAGGGACAGACATCTTCGGGTTGATAGTGATGATTCCACACGCGATCATCGCTGTTTCCGAGCGGGTCGAGGAGTTCGGGGTGTTTAGTTGCGATCGTCACGGCCGCTACACAGCCATCACGGATATCCTCACCGCCCTCATAGGCTTCCCAGAATGCACGCGCGAGGTCGAGGTACGGTGCACCCGCGCCGCCAGGCGCCACCTGCTCCAACAGGTTTTGATAGACGGTTTCGGCATCCGAGGCCAGCCCGCGATGCACATGGAGAACCATGATGCGGAAACGGGCGTACGCGCTCAATGCGGCATGCTCGGTCGGGTTGAAGGGCATGCGGGTCACATCGGGATACGTGAAGGGCGCTTCGGACAACAGCTGATGCCAGATGTCGGGCGTCCAACTCACCAATTGGTCACTGAAGATCACGTCCTGATAGAGCTTCAGGGCCTCGTCATCGTTGCCGCGGAGGGCCGCTTCATCCGCATCCTGGAGCGCTTCATAGCGAAAGACGGCCGGCGCATCGTGTTGGCTCTCCCAAACGAAGTACTGTCCGTTCCAGGCGTAAGTGATGATCTGTTCACGCCACGGCCCTTCCCCGCCGAATTGCGCGGCCGAGTAGCTGGGTGTGCCGCCCTCCAGGATGAGCTCAAGCGTGCCGTTTCCATCCACGTCAGCCACCCGCCCTTGCCCCAGGCCCATCACTTCGGCGTAGTCGAAGTACTCCAACTCGTTCGAATCGGGAAACCACAGCCATTGGCGCACAAGGCTTTGAAACGACTGTCCGTCCCACTCAAAGACCTGCATGGCCAGGCACCAGTGGCAGCTATCCTGTATGACGACCAGATCAGATACGCCGTTCGCGTTGGTGTCGGCAATCGTCTCGATCCGGGGCGCCCCTTCTCCCATAAGGGACGACAGTTGGAAGAGCTCCCGATACTTTCCGGCGTCGCAGCCATAGACATGCAGCACGCTGTTGTGGAGATACGTCCCGAATACCGCCACGACTTCCGCGACGCCATCTCCGGTGAGGTCGCCCAGCGCAAACCGCCCCTGACGATAGAGATCGGCTGAGACTGCCCGGTCCAGCGCCATAGCGCCACCGGCATTCAGGATCGCCAGGATCGCAGTCTGTTGAGCGGCCAGGCGCTCATCGTCCGTCTGCGACGACTCGACGGTCCAGTCGTAGAGCAGCGTCACCGCTTCGCCCAGCCCGGGCGGGTTGGCCTGCGGTGCCGGACACTGTGTGGCCGGCGCCGGCGTTCGGGTGACGTTGTGCGCGACATCGAAGGTGGAGACGGGTATGCTGACCGGCGTCAGGATCGGTGTCGCGGTCTCGGTTGGCACAAGGACAGTTGCGGTGGCAGACGGTTCGGTCGGCTCAATGACGCGCGTGAAGCTGGGCCTCAGTGTGGAGGTGGGCGCCGCCGGCGAAGTCGTCGTCGCCAGAGATGAATTGGCCGCCTGATCCAGCGCCGGAACGAACTGGCAGGCGCTCAACCACAAACTGGCCACGCATACACTCAACCAACGATATCGGCCGTTCACGGTCACCTCTATTCACTACCGTGCCCCCACTCCTCATGTGTGCGGAGCAACGATCCAGGGCTCCCATGCCTCAGGGCTGACCACCACCGGGATCTGCACGCCGAAGGTCCGGCAGATTCAGCACGAATCCCGCGCGTTGGGTTGAGGTCGGCGTCGGCGTGGACGACGGGCTCGGCGTTGCCGTCGCAGCGGGTGTGCCGGTCGCGGTCGCAGTAGGCGTCGCCGTCGAGGTCGCCGTGGCTGTCGGGCCGGCCTCCACCTCGACGGTGACGCTATCCTGGAGGCTGCTCAGCCCAGCGGCGTCCGTGACAATCAAGTTGAATACCAACGTGGCGGGACCGATCGGCGCCTGAAAGGCCGGTGTCGCCAGGGTCGCATCATCGAGCGGCACGATCGGACCGCTCTGCTGGATCCAGTGATACGTCAACGGCCCCTCGAGATCCGGGTCCGCGCTGGCTGCGCCATCCAGTTGGACGGCGGAAGCCCCGACCACGCGCTGATCCGCGCCGGCCTCCGCCACAGGACGCTGGCTGGCCCGAAAGATCGAGATCAGCCGATCCGCGGGGCGAGCCACGATCAGGCGATCGCTCACAGGATCATAGGCATAGGCCAGCGTTCGTCCGAGAGCGTTGGTGCTGCCCATGACGCTGTTGGACGTCGAAAGTGTGCCTGTCAGTGGCGCACCCCCGCGCGCCCAGGTGATGGCGCCGGCGGACGACGGCGTCCCCGTCGCTGACCAATAGTCGTTTCGAAAAGCGTAATCGCCGTTTGGCAGAGCCGTCACCTCCGCATATCCCAGTCGGTCCATGGAGGACAAGCCAATCAGGCTGTTGGCCGCGCTGATGGTCCCGGTCAGGGGTGCGATCCCAGACGCCCAGGTCACGGCGCCCACATGAGCCACGGCGCCATCTGACCAATTGGGGCTATCCACGGCAAAGGCGCCATCACTCAAAGCAATCACACCGCCGACGTTATCCGTGGCAGTCGAGCCCACGAGGCTGTTGAGTGACGAGATCGTTCCGGTCACGCCCTGCGTGCCGTCGCCCCAGGTGACAGCGCCGGCATCGGCCACCGCGCCGTTGTCCCACAACGAACTGCCGACGGCATAGTGACCGTTTGTGAGCGCGATCAGGCCGATCCCGACCCGATCGCCGACTTGTGAGCCGACCAGGCTGTTTGAGGCGCTGACCGCGCCGACTGTACCGCCCCATCCGTTGCCCCAGGTGACTGCGCCGGCGTCACTTACGGCTCCGTTGTTCCACCCAGTGGCCTTGGTCACGTAGTGGCCGTTCGTCAGCGCGACCACCTGGCCGCCGACCTGGTCTGACGCGCCAGTGCCCACCAGGCTATTGGCCGCCGAGATCGGACCGGATAGGGGCGCCGTGCCGTCTGCCCATGTGACGGCGCCCGCGTCTACGGCGGCGCCGTTATCCCATTCGAAGCTGGCGACCACATAGTGACCGTTCGTGAGGGGCGTGATCCCCACGATCGATCCAACATGGTCGTTGGCGTGACTGCCCACCAGACTATTCGTGCTGTCGACCGTTCCGCTGGTGGGCTGAGTGCCGTCCATCCAGGTGACGGCGCCGACGTCAGTGACCGCGCCATCGTCCCAATACGGGCTCTGGACGACATAGTGGCCGTTGGTAAGGACTGTGACGCCACCCGCACCGATTTGGTGATTCGCTGCCGCGCCGGTGAGGCTGTTCGTTGTTGTAATAACGCCGGTGACGGACTGACCACCCGCGACCCGCGTGACCGCGCCCGCATCAGTAAGGGCGCCGTTGTCCCAACCCGGGCTCACCACCAGATAGTCGCCGCCCGGAAGCGCCACGACTCTGTTGCCGATCTGATTACCCGCAGCCGAACCCACGAGGCTGTTACTCAAGGAGATGGTGCCCGTCAGGCCAGGCGTACCCTCTGTCCAGGTCACGGCGCCGACATCGGTCTGACCGCCGTTGTCCCAGGATACGGTAGAGAGCACCACGCGACCGTTTGTCAACGCCGTGGCCGTCATGCCGACATAGTCGTTGGCCGTGCTCCCAATCACGCTGTTGTCGATCGACGGCGTGCCCGTGATCCCGACCTGACCATCGACGAACGTCACGGCGCCGGCGTTTGCGGCGCCGGGCGCGTCCCAATGTGGACTGCAGATCACGAAGTCGCCGTTCGCGAGCGGCACGACGCCCCGATTCCCACAGGCGTACACATTGACGCCGACTTCATCGCCCATCGTGGCGCCCACAAAGCTGTTGAGCGCGCTGACTGCGCCGGTGACACCCGTCACGGCGCTGACCCAGGTCACAGCGCCGGCATTCAGGGCCGAACCGTTCCTCCAGTATTCGCTCTGGATCACGAAGTTGCCATTGGCCAAAACCGTGATGGTCGTGCCAACACGGTCGTAAGCCTGGCTCCCGGTGAGGCGGCTGATCACCGCGCCGGTCTCGCCCGAGAACAGATACACCGCGCCGACCTGAACGTTCGGCCCGAGCGCATAGGCGGGATCTGTCACCACGAAGTTGCCGTTGGGCAACACCGTGATCGTTGGGAGGAGCGACCCAGCCGCCGCGTCCCAGGGCACATCGATGCGCGAACCAGCCAGGGTATGTCGAGGCTGTGGGGGAAGGAAACCCCACGTCGCCATGGCCAACAAACCTGCAAGCACAAAGCGAACGACCGTTGAAAACATCAAAACGTATCCCCCTCTGACGCACGCCTTGAGCGCCGGTCCCTAACAACACCGTGCAGGCCCACGACCGAGTTCGATAAAGCCGCCCCCAACCTACAGGAGCAACCGACGTGCCACGCCCCGCAGTCGCCATAACGCTATCCCTTCCACCATATTGCGAGTTAAGGCCGTCGTCCGTTGGCTTTGGTCGAGGAGTCTTGTGATCGGTTGGCGGCGGGGTAGCTTTGACCGGCTCGTGGAGGGGTTACGGATGGCCAGGTGGGAGTCGGTCGATCACGCCAGCTCCCACAGCCGCGCCCGTTCGCACGCAGCCATGAACCGCTGGCCCAACTCGCGCTCGAGCGCGAGCTCGGCCGCGCTCAAGTTCGCTTCGACGCTGCAGTTCAACACGCCCTGCACAAAAACACTCGCCAGCGCCCAGGCGTAATCGGCCTGGCACGCCTCCCAACGATAGTCCTGCACCCCGGCGGCCAGGAGCGCATCGAAGTACGCCCGCACAAGGTCAGGCTCCCACCCAGCGTCGCGCGTGTGCACGCTCGTGGTCACCAGCCAGGCGATGTCCAGCAGCCCATGGCCGACCGCGAGATCCTCCCAATCGATCAGCGCGAATGCAGGCGACGCCGGCCTGTCATCAAAGAACAGGTTCTCGACATGCGCATCGCCGTGCAGCAGGGTCTGCGACGCCTCGGCCAATCGACGCCGCGCACGGTTCGGATCCGCCAGCAGGCCGCGCCCATACCCGATGACCTCGGGCGACAGGTCGTACAGGCCGCAGGCCTCGACAACCGGCCAGGCTTCCCGATAGTAATCGCGTATGGCATCGTCACCGGCCGTCGCGACGTTTTGGGTGAGAGAAAGGATTTCTCTGTGAGCCTGTGGCTGTCTGGCGCCCCAGAAACGGGCCTGGAAGACCGCTAGCTGTGTCACGACCGTTTCAGCCTCGGATCCACGGATGCCGGAACCGCGGTCGCCTTGCCGTAGCCCAAGTGTCGCCAGGTCCTCAAAGAGCAGGATGCTGGCGCCTGACACCGGGTCGTTATCGACGGCGTAGCAGCGGGCCGTCCAGAGCCCGGAGGCCGCCGCAAGCCGGCGAAAGAAATAGGCCTCGCGGGCGCCCGCATCATGGGTCGACCGGCCGCCCCCGGGGAGGGTCGGGCCAAACGGCGTTTTGAGGATGAGGGTCGCTGGCCTGTCGCCCGGGCCGTCTGCATAGCGCAGTCTGAGCCGATGCACCTGAACGCGTTCGTTCGGGATCGGCTCGACTTCGACAGCCGCGCACGGCGCAAGGCTTCGGCGGCCGAACCGCGCGACAGTCTGGTTGATCCACTCGGGGGTGAGTTCTTCGGCTTTCATGGCTCAGAGGTTCACGATGCCTCAGCCAACGCCGCCGCGCCCTCCCGCCGATACCGCAGCAGGAACGCACACACCCGGCGATGCAATTCGCCAGGAAACACATACCCGAACCCGTCGGCGACGTCCTCGCCCACCTCGCGAAAGAACTCGAGCGTTGCCTCGAGCGCGCGCCAGTTGTCTTCGACGCCCGCAGCGGCATAGCCGGCCTCGAGCTTCAGCCACTGCTCACGGCTCATTAACTGCTTCAACCTCTTGCCGAGCGATCCGGTCTGGACTGTCCAGCCGGTTCGCAGCGCGATCTGCCACTCGAGCAGCCGGCGCAGATAGACCTGCTTCATGTCGTGGTCAAGCGCCCACTTGGCCGGCAGCACTTCAGCCCGCAGCAGACACTTCGCCACGAACGGCGCGTCGCTGTAGAACTCCTCGACGAAGCGCGCGAACTCGGCCGCGTCGGGCCTCTGCGGCGCGAACGCCGTGCGGCCCGGGGCGCGCAACCCGGGCGTCAGCCCGTCCTTGTCGACGAGCACCGCGTAGCCGAGATCCAGGTCGGGCGGGAGCTGTTCGTTTGCGGCGACGTGTCGGAGTTGCTCAAGCGGCCAGAGGGTGAAGTCGATCCGCAGACCGTTTTCGTATTGCACGACGTTGCCGAAGATTTCGAGCCCCGTGGCGGGGTCCGTGTAGATCGGATCCCAGTACGTCACCAGTACGGGGCCGAAGTCGCCGATCCAGGCCCGATCCGCGAAGAAGGGGTGGATGTCGCGCACCGCAAGGACGATGTCGAAGTCCGACAGCGCATCCGCCCCGCCGGGCGCTCCGGCCCGGCTGTTCGTCAACAGCATCGCGCGCACGGCGGCGTTGCCGGCCGCCCACTGCTGCAACCCGTTAAGGGCGCCGTCGTTCCAGGGCGCATCGACACGAGGAAGCATGGCCTATTCCACAGTCACGCTCTTGGCCAGGTTCCGCGGCTGATCGACGTCGGTGCCGCGCCGCACCGCGATGTGGTAGGCCAGGAGCTGCAGCGGCACGACGGCCACGATCGGCGCCAGCAGGTCGGGCGTCGGCGGCACCCAGAGCACATGGTCGGCCTTCGAGGCGATCAGGTCGTCGCCATCCGTGGCGACCGCGATCACACGCCCGCCGCGCGCCTTCGCCTGCTCGATCTGCGACAGCATCTTGTCGCGCACGCCGTCGCGCAGGGTCAGACAGACCACGGGCATCTCGCGGTCGATCAAGGCGATCGGGCCGTGCTTCATCTCGCCGGCCGGGTAACCCTCGGCATGGATGTACGAGATCTCCTTGAGCTTGAGCGCGCCTTCGAGCGCGATCGGCATCTGCAGCCCGCGCCCGAGATAAAGAGCGTGCCGGTACTCGAACAACGTCTCGGCCAGCGCCCGCGTGGCGTCTTCGCGTTCGAGCGTCTGGCCAACCAGATCGGGCAGCCGGGCGAGATCGTGGGCCAGCGCCGGGTCGGGCGCCGCGCCGCGCAGCTGGGCGAGATGCAGGGCCAGCAACAGCTGACAGGCCACAGAGGCCGTGAAGGCCTTGGTCGAGGCCACGCCGATCTCGGGCCCGGCGTTCAGGCTGATGTAGCCGTCGGCGATCCGACGCGCCTCCGAGCCGACGTTGTTGACGATCGTCCACAGCAGCGCGCCGCGCTCACGCGCGGCCTCCATCGCGGCCAGCGTGTCGACCGTCTCGCCGGATTGCGTGATCGCGAGCACGGCCGTGTTCGCGTCGAGCAGCGGATCGGCGTAGCGCACCTCTGAGCCGATCTCGACCTGCACCGGCAGCCGCGTCAGCTTCTCGAGATAGGTCCGGCCGACCAGCCCGGCGTAATACGAGGTGCCGCAGGCCACGATCACGATCCGGTTGATCGACCGCGCCCGCTCGGGCGTGAGGTTGAGGTCCGGCAGGCTGACGGCCCCTGTGGTGAAGTCGACCCGGCCGCGGAGCGCGTCGGTGAGCGCGCGGCCCTGTTCGTGGATCTCCTTCTGCATGAAGTGCTTGTATTCGCCCTTCTCGGCCGAGACGGCGTCGAAGGGCACGACATGGATCTCGGGCCGCACCGGCGCGCCGGCGAGCGTGGTCACACGATAGCCGTCGCGCGTGACCACGGCCATCTGGCGCGACTCGAGATACACGACGCGCCGGGTGTGCTCGACGATCGCGGGCATGTCGGAGGCGATGAACATCTCGCCGTCGCCGATCCCGAGCGTCACGCCGCCGGCGTTGCCGATGCGCGTGACCACAAGCCGGTCGGGCTCGCGGGTCGACATCACCACCACGGCCTGCGCGCCCTGCAGCCGGGTGAAGGTCTGGCGCGCGGCCTCCTCAAGAGTCGCGCCGCCGCCGAGATAGCGCTCGACGAGGTGCACGATCACCTCGGTGTCGGTGTCGGAGGCGAAGGGCACGCCCTCGGCCTCGAGCTCGGCCTTGAGCTCGAGGAAGTTTTCGACGATGCCGTTATGCACGACAGCGACCTCGCCGGCGGCGCCGACATGCGGATGCGCGTTGCGCACCGAGGGCTCGCCGTGCGTGGCCCAGCGCGTATGACCCATGCCGACGGCGCCGTGCACGGGCTCGGCGGCCAGCAGGCCCACAAGCCCCGACAGTTTGCCGACCTCGCGCCGCACCTGGATGCCGCCGTTGAGCACGGCCACGCCCGAGCTGTCATAGCCGCGGTACTCAAGCCGCCGCAGCCCTTCCACTACAATCGGCGCCGCCTCGCGCGCGCCAAGATAGCCGACGATGCCACACATGGTCAGATCTCCCCTTTGGGTTTCCTGGAGGATGGGCGACGAATGGGGTGTTCGCAGATCGGGGCTATGCCCCCGGCCCGTGGAGCACTCCGTTCGTCGCTTATATTCAAGACGACATGTTCCACTGCCGCGCCCTTTATCGCCGCGTCGCCGCGGGGCTTGTGGGGCCGACTTCTCGGTGGGCAAGGTGCCCGTTGGGGGGAGAGATGGGGGTGGTGGATCACCCCGGCGGCATCCGCTGAAACTTCGCTTTTCCTTCAATTAGTCTGGTAGTCGGTAGTCCAGTAGTCAGGTAGTCGTCTCGATCACCGACTACCTGACTATTCGACTACCTGACCACCTGACTAAACAAAGTTAGCACTGCCCTACGGCAGGAACCGCCACTTCGTCTCCTGAGCGGGCGCTTTTCGCGAGCGCACGTTCAGGCCAGGCGCTAATCTTCCCCAGAGGTTGGGTGTTCGTGACGCGCTGCACCTCCTTGAACGATTGCAGCGAGTGTAGCACGGGCCGGTCAACGATCGGCTTAGGCCGATGATCCTAGCCCATACGGGTCATGGCAGGCATCACAGATACTTCTCCACCGACCAGCCGCCGTCGCGCATGGGCTGCGGCGCGCGCTCGGGCGCGGCGGGGTCAAAGCGCAGACGCGCCTGGCCGGTGAAGGCGTCGAGCACATCGCCAAGGCTGTCGACAAGCACCACGGGCCGGTCGAGCGTGCGCGCGATGGTCAGCGGCGCGACGTCGTCGAGGCTGATCCCGGCGGGATGGTCGAACATCACCCGCGGCAGCGCGATGAAGGCGCCCAGGTCGCGGCCGCGCAGCTGCGCGATCACATCCTCTCCCATCAGCAACCCGGCGACCGTGATCGTCCGGCCCAGTCGCTCGTTCAGGATCGGCACCACCTCCAGCCGCGTGCCCGCGATCGCGTCGAACTCGGCCGCGGTTTTCGCCAGAGTGGGGGCGAAGAGCGTCGCGGTGGCGAGCGTGGCGGTAGCGAGGAGCGAAGAGCGAAGAGCGATGGGCGCTTCGCCCCTCGTCCCTCGCTCCTCGCTCCACATTCCACGCTCCACGAGCACTTTGAGCTCCCGCTTCACCCCCCGCCAGTCGTCGAGGTAGTCGCGCACCAGGCCAAGGCCGTTCTCCTGGAGTTGCAGGTCGTCGTAGTAGGCGCGGGCCGGGATGCGCGTGTTCGTCACAAGGAACCACTCATCGGTCGGATAGGCGAAGCGCACACCCAGGTCGGCCTGGAACTCCTTCTGCCAACCCGCGACGGCCTTGAGCACGGCGCGCGCCTCGTCGACCGTGTGCGGCCGGCGGCCGTACTTGTGATGCTTCGTCAGCCCGACTGGCACCACGCTGACCGACTGAACCGCCGGGTACAACTCGGCGAGATCCCGCACCGATTTCTCCAGGAAGGCGCCGTCGTTGAGCCCGGGTGTGACGACCAGCTGGGTGTGCATCTCGATGCCGCGTTCGGCCAGCCAGTTCAACTGCTCGAGGATGTCGGGCGCTTTGGGGTTCGCGAGACAGGCGCGCCGGTTCTCGAGGTCGGTCGAGTGGACCGAGATGTAGAGCGGCGAGAGATGCTGGCTCTCGATCCGGTCCCAGTCATGGTCGCTCAGATTGGTCAGCGTGACGAAGTGGCCGTACAAAAACGAATAGCGATAGTCGTCGTCCTTGATGTACAACGTCCGACGCATGCGCGGCGCGGTCTGCAGCACGAAGCAGAAAGGGCACAGGTTGTTGCAGCGCCGGATGTCGATGTCGAAGGTGGGATGCACGAACGTGATCCCGAGCGGCTGGTTGTCTTCGCGGTGTGAGCGGGAGGAGGACGAAGGGTGAGGGGCGAGGGGCGAGGGGCGAACGTCGCTGGATTGTTCAACGCTCGCTCCTCGCTCGTCGCCCCTCGCTCGTCGAAACTCGATCTCCACCTCATCCTCGGCAGCGAAGAACTGCACATCGATGACGTCGGTGACGGGGTGACCGTTGACGGCGAGCACCTCGTCACCGGGTTGCAGGCCAAGCGCCTCGGCCAGCGAACCCGGCTCGATCGATTCGATGATGCCGGCATGCCGGTGCGGGGCGGTTTCGACGAAGTCGATGGCGGAGGTCATGGTGTGATTCTACCTGGCCGGACATCGGGATAAAGCGGGAGTGTCCGATGTGTGCGCGGGCGCATTGACCCTGTTGGCAAACCCATGTGCGCCAGTCGTGAAGCCCGGCTGGCGCGCGTCATCCCGACGACGAGCTCGGCCGGTTTGCCGACAGCATCGCGAGGGGGGGGTCAGCTCCGGATTCTGGCCGCGAATTTCGCGAATGACGCGAATGGAGACGCTCCTGTCTGGCGCGTCATCATTCAACCCAATTCGCGCCATTCGCGAAATTCGCGGCAAAGAGGCGTTGGCCGGCCCGCTCAGCGCCCCGGCTGACGCATCGGCCGGCGCGGCATGATCGGCGCCCGAACCGTGTTGGGCTTGGGCGGCCGCAGCGGGATCGGGGCCTGCCGAACCGGCTTGATGACCGGGCGCGGCTGCTGGGGCTGTTGCGGTTGAGAAGGCTTTGACATGGTTTCCTCCAGGGTGAGCGATCGCATCGACGCATGGTCTCGCTGAGCGCGCCGCCCGGCGGGCCGCGCCCCTGGCTCTCAGGTCCCCTGTCGGACAAACAAAAAAGCCGTGAGCGTTGACCCGCCCGCGGCCTGGTATCGCATCTGCAAGATCGTCCGGATCAAACGCGCGACACCTCGACTGAGGGCGTCACGCCACACATCGCCCGCGCGCCAGTGGCGGCGGCGTCAACGTGTGGCTGTGTGTCGCGAAGCTTGGTCATCGTCGGTCGTCTCTGCGATCTCGTGTGAGACCTTCAGCGTATCACCCCCGGCGCGGCGCGTCAAGCAGGCGGACTCAGGGTCACCCGCCATCCGTCGATCATCGCTTCCTCAAGCGGGGGTCGCGCCGACGTGACGTGCAAGCAGATCGACGACGGCGTCGAGCGCAAGCCCCGTGGTGTCGATCTGGGCCGCATCGTCGGCGGCCCGCAGCGGCGCCGTCTGACGCGACGAGTCGATCCTGTCGCGTTCGGCCAGGTTGGCCAGGATGTCGGCGTAGCTGCGATCCTCACCGCGCGCGCTGACCTCGGCGTAGCGCCGCTGCGCCCGGGTCTCGGCCGAGGCCGTCAGAAAGATCTTGGCGTCGGCCTCGGGCACGATCGCGGTGCCGACATCGCGCCCGACCATGACCACATGGCCACGCAGACCCACCCGCCGCATCGCGGCCGTGAGCACGGCGCGCACCGCGGGCACAGCCGCCACGGGCGAGACGTTGGCCTCGACCTCGCTCGAGCGCAGCCCGGCCGTGATGTCTTCACCGGCCGCAAGCACAGTCGCATCCCGGCCGTCGCGCTCATCGGGCGCGGGGGGGCGGAGATCGATCTCGGTCCGCTCGGCAAAGGCCGCCAGCGCCGCGGCATCGGTCACGGCGATACCGGAACGCAGGGCCAGATACGTCAACGCGCGGTACATCAGGCCGGTATCGAAGAAGAGATAACCCAACCGCTCGGCCAGGCGTTTGCCAACGGCCGACTTGCCCGAGGCCACCGGGCCGTCGATCGCGATGATCAGTGGTAAGGACATGGAGACGATTATAACGATCCAGGATGAGAGGCGGAGGTTGATCAGCCTCCACCTCTCATCACCTCAAGGCCTGACGGGCTCAGGGGCCTGGATGTCGGAGCGCAGCCAGAGGACGGTCAGGGTCGGGAACTGCACGGGCGCATGACGGTAGAGCAGCCAATCGAGTTGCTCGAACCAGAAGAGGTTGTCGGGGAACCAGACCGGGTCGAGCTCGAACGAGGCGCCGACATAGGCCGCGCCAAGCGTCGGCGCGGCGCCATCGACGGCCGCCATCGGCGCGATCACGGCCGCCGTTGCGATCTCGGGCCCGAGCGCGGCAACGAACCGGGTCTTCGAGAAGCCGCGCAGCGCCCAGGCCACCGCGCCATCAGGCGAGGCCTGCACGATCGCTTCGATCTCGGTGCCCTCGCCGACGGTCTGTTCGCCGGCCCAGAACACGGTCTCGCGCAGCCGCGCCAGATCGGCGCCCACAGGCCGCGGCCACCACAGCTCGACCGGCGAGCCCGGGCGCAATTGCGCCTGGCCCCAGCCCGCGGTCAACATCGTCGCACCCAGCAGAAGGGCAAGCGCCGAGAGCAGCCCGACGACCGCGGCACGATACGACCAGCCAAGCCCGATCAGGACCGTGATCAACGGCAGCATGACGATCCCGGCCCCGGCCAGCCCAAGGCTGCTCCAGGGCGAGACCCGCCAGTCGATCGCGGTCGCCGTCGTCAGAAAGTCGATGTTGAGCCGTGCAAAGCCCACGAACGTCGACAGGTTCAGGCCGACGAAGGCAACCACGGCGAGCAGGATCAGAGCCAGCGAGACGGGCAGCGCCCAGCGCCGCCTCCAGTCGTACTCGGTCGCCAGGCGCTGCAGCGCCTGCGCGGCATGCGGCGTCAGCAGGACGATCACCCAGAGCAGGTCGAACTGGCTGCGTCCGACGGCGATCGCGCTCAGCACGGCGACGACAAGAACCGCAACCGTCAGGAAGCGATCCACGCCGCCGCGCGCAAAAGTCAGCGCCGCCAGCACGGAACCGGCTACAAGGATCAACGGATCGTACGCGCCGAGCAGCACGACAAGGGCGGTCAGCGATCGACCGTCGAGGCCCTGCGTGAAGCGTCCAACGAACGTCACCCAGCTTGCCGCCGCTGCGCCGAGGCCATCGCGGTTGAGCAGGAAGAAAGTGCCCGCAATCAAGAAGGCCGCCAGCGCGGCCAGGCCGAACGACCGGCCGCGATCGAGGATCCGCGCCAGCACGGTCGGCCAACCCTCGGGCACGGCCGCCAGCGCGACGGCCAGCGCGATCAGGCCAAGCAGCGCCTGCGGGCCAGACGCCAAAG
>DKKP01000120.1 GCA_002455335.1 Anaerolineales bacterium UBA6663
GCTGAAGGGCTTGACGATGTAGTCATCGGCGCCGAGCTCGAGCCCGACCAGCCGATCGCTCTCCTCGCCGCGCGCGGTCAGCATGATGATCGGTGTGGCGCCACCCTGACGGATCTGGCGTGTGACATCCAGGCCATCGAGACCCGGCAAGCCCAGATCGAGCACGACCAGATCGGGCTGCTCGGTACGCCAGGCGGCCAGCGCGCCCGGGCCATCGCCTGCCAGCTGCACCTTGAACCCGGCGTGCTCGAGATAATCGCGCGCGATCTGCGCAATCTTGAGCTCATCGTCGACGACGAGGATGCGTTTCATGAGGGGATGATACTCGGAGAGACGGCAGACCGCAGAAAGTTGAATCGCAGCTTGTGCACGGGCGACCGGATGCCGATGGCACCCGGCGTTGTCAGCTGCGAATTCTAGCCGCGGACTTCGCGGCTTGCGCGGATGTCCCTCAGCTCCCCAGGTGCGGTATCTGGTGACTGCCCGAGTTTCTGAGAGGTGATCATCCGCGCAAGCCGTTGCATAACCACTCTGACAGGTTGTGATTGACCACAGCGCAGCAGCCTGTTCGGTCTACCTGGTATGCCATCCAGGGTCTATGGTCTGCGGTCTCCCGTCAGTTCGCTGGCGGTGTCGCCGTCTCGCCGTGGGCCTCCTTGTGCCAGGCCTCGAAGCGCTCGCGGGCGCGGGCCTCGAAGCCCTCAGGCCCCACACCACGCCACGGGCCGTGGCCCCAGCCGAAGAACAGGCGGCGGAGCAACGCGAAGCCCAGGAAGAGCAGGCCGATGAAGAACAGCAACCGCAGGCCGCCGAAGATCAGGCCCAGGGGGCCAAAGCTCCAGCCGCCGCCCCAGGCCATCGGCATCCCGCCATGGCCGCGCTGCCACATACCCTGCATGCCATAGGGCATGACCTGCGCGCCGTCGGGCAGGCTCTGGACATCGGGCGCCATCATCCGCGGCATCATCCCGACCCAGCCTGAGCCGTACGTGGTGCCGGCCCAGAACGCGGCGGCCCCGACCAGGCCCAGAACGATCAAGGCTCCGAGGACCCATCCGATCCGTGTCATTGTCTTGCGATCCATTTCTTTCTCCTTGTCCAGCAACTCACCGTCATTCGTCGTTATTGGCCATGGGGCGTTCTCGACAGCTCCCGCTTCCCGCCGGGCAATGACCTGTAACGACATCGACTATGGCGGCCAAATGTGTGCGGATTTTGTATACTCTGGCGAGGTCCTGTGTAGGCCCAACGCAACTCGGACAGTGGATAAGGAGCCCGGCATGTCGATTGCGGACCCCGTCTCACCGACTCAGCGATCATTCTCAGCAGCGCGCCTGGCCCTGGCCGCCCTGTTGGTGGCGCCGTCCGGTGTTGCCTGCGCGCTGACGCAGCTCTGGCCGACGCTCGACACCCTGCTTCTCAGCACACAGGACGTGGAATTCCTCTCGCGGGCTTCGACCAGCGTCGGTTTTGACAACTACGCCCGACTCTTCGAAAACGACGCCTTTCAGGACGGGCTGCTCTTCAGCGGCCTGTTGGTTCTGGCGCGCGTTCTGGCCGTCGCTGTCGTGCCGCCCGCCCTGGGTTGGGCGCTGACCCGCGCTCGCGGCGGCGCGCTCTTCAGGGCCCTGGCCACGACACCGATGGCGTTCTTCGCCCCCGGCGCCGTGGGCCTGGCATGCGTTCTGACGCTGTTCGGGCTGCGCAGCCTCGGCCTGATCGAACGCTTCACTGTGCTTCAGGATCCTGTAGGAGCCCGCATCCTTGTGATCGCGATCGACGCGCTGGCCGCGCTCGTCTTCGGGGTCAGCGCCGGCGTGATCGTCTTTGGAGCGGCGGCGCGCGGCACGAAACCCGTTCGCTGGCTGGCATTGGCGTGGTTGGGCATGATCCTGGCGTCTGCTGCCCTGGCCTGGCAGGTCATGGATCTGCCGTTCACCCTGACCGGTGGCGGGCCGGGCGGCGGCACCGCGACGCCGCTGGTCACAGCGTATCGGTCTGGCGCCCAGCTCATGGCCTTCGGAGCGGCGGCAGCAGCGACGACGCTTGTGCTTGTACCCGTCCTGGGTGTGGGGCTGAGCGTGGGTATTGGGCTGGCGCTCGCTCGGCCCAGGCTTGAGCCAATGGACGAGGTCGCTGTGACGCCCTCGGCGGGGGCCTGGCCGGCGCTGGCGTTCGGTGGCGCGGTCGCAGCCCTGGCCGGGCTGGCGTTAGCGCTTGCCTTTGTAGCCCCGCTGGTGCTCAGCGAACCCGCGCGCGGCGGCGTGCCACGCGATGAAGCCACGACCTGGTTCAACACCCTCGTCCCGCCGCTGGTGGGCCTCGTCATCCAGTGGCCGCTGGCGCTGCTCGGCGGCTATGCCATCGGCGGGCTTCGCCCGTTGGGCCGTCACAGCCTCTGGCTGCTCGTCCCGTTCGCGCCGTGGCTCTTCGTGACCCCGGCGGCCCATGCCTTGAACTGGTTGCTCCGCTATCAGGGCCTCGGCCTGTTGGGGAACTGGGCCGCCCTTGTGCCGCCCGGGTTCAGCGTGACCGCGTTGACGCTCATGGCCCTGGCCTTCTTCGGCGTGCCCGAAGCGGCAAAGGGGCGCGAGCGGCTGTTGCCCTGGGTCGCCGCGTTGGCCGGCGCGCTGGTCTGGCTGTCGGCAACGCTCTCGGACTTTGGCTGGCAATATCTGCTGGCCGGCCCACGTGAAACGACCTGGTTGATCGTCGCGCTGCAGGCCGTCCAACGCGGAGGCGGCCTCGACCCATCGACCTGGCTGGCGCTCCTGGCGCCCACGATGCTGATCGGCCTTGTGCTCACAGCGCTGGCGGCCGCCTTTGGCGCGCGCTTTCGTATCGGGCGGGCCTGAGGGTGTGCACGCACGCGTTGAGGCTGTTGCATCCGGTTGCCCGTGCATGCGCCGGGGGCCGGCGTGGTAGAACGCCCGGCCTGGCCGGTACAATGGGAGGATCACCCACGATCCGAGGAACCCCATGACCCATCCACGTCTTGTCGAAGCTCAGGCCATCAAGCCCTTCATCGTCGATCTGCGGCGCAAGATCCACCGCCAGCCAGAGCTCGGCTTTGAGGTGCACAAGACCGCGTCGCTTGTGGCGCAGACGCTGGGCGAGCTCGGCATCGAGACCCAGACGGGCGTCGGCAAGACCGGCGTGGTCGGCTATATCGGTGACGGCGACGGGCCTGTGGTCGGCATCCGCGCCGACATGGACGCGCTGCCCATCCTCGAGGACACGGGCCTCGACTTTGCCTCCGAGGTGCCCGGAAGAATGCACGCCTGCGGGCACGACTCGCACACCGCGATGCTTCTCGGCGCCGCGAAGCTCCTGGCGGCTCAGCCCATCCGCGGCCAGATCCGTCTGCTCTTTCAGCCCTCCGAGGAAATCGCTGACTCCGAGGGGATCAGCGGCGCGCCGCGCATGATCGCCGACGGCGCGCTCAAGGGCGTCGACCGTGTGATCGCTCTGCACGTCGACGGCGAGCACTACGTCGGCCAGATCGAGATCGGCTCGGGCAAGGTGGCGGCAGCCGTCGACACCTTCTTCGGACACGTCACCGGCACCGGTGGACACGGTGCGCGCCCACAGGTGGCGATCGACCCGATTTGGCTGGCGACGCAGGTGCTCAACGCGCTCTACGCCGTGCCCTCGCGCCAGATCGACCCCTTCCAGCCGAGCGTGCTCTCGATCGGCGTGGTGCGTGGCGGCGAGGCCTCGAACGTCATCCCACGGTCGGTGTACATCGAGGGCACGCTGCGCAGCATGGATCCGGTCGTGCGCGAGCGGCTGGTGGCCGAGGTCGAGCGCTGCTTCAGCCTGGCGCGGGCTTTCGGCGGCGATTACACGCTCAAGTTCGAGCGCGGCTACCCGCCCATGCACAACCACGCCGGTGTCGCCGATCTGATCGAGCGCACCGCCCGCGACGTGCTCGGCGACCAGGGTATCGGCACGCCAACGCCGACGATGGGCGCCGAGGACTTCAGCTACATGACCGAGCTGGCGCCCGGCGCGATGTTCATGCTCGGCGTCCGCGCGCCCGGCGCCGAGCCGCAGCGCGTCCACACCCCGACGTTCACGCTCGACGAGGATGCCCTCCCGATCGGCTCGGCCCTGCTGGCCGAGACCGCGCTGCGTCTGCTCGAAGAAGCGCGTCAGGCTTAGGCGCGTCAGATCAACCGCGAAAAACGAACCGCGAAGACTCGAAGAGCGCTNNAGCGCTCTTCGAGTCTTCGCGGTGATCTCCCGCACAGCAGGGTCAACGCCGCTGGCTACGGATGCGCGCGGCGGCTTCCTCGCGCGAGTGGACGTCGAGCTTGGCGAAGACGGCCGAGACGTGGTGGTCGACGGTTTTGGGCGAAAGGTGCAGCCGCGCCGCGATCTCGGCGTTGCTCAGACCCTCGCCAAGCAGGTGCAGGATCTCCATCTGGCGCGACGTCAAGCCAAAGGGGTTCTCGCGCGTCGCGGCCCGCGGCCCGCGCGGAACCGCAACGCCAACCTGGCGTAATTGCTCGCGTAGCGCGTCGGCCATCGGGCGCGCACCCAGTCGGTCGAAGAGCGTCAGCGCCTCGAGTTGCGCGACACGATCGCCGTTCGCAAGCGCCCGAGCCTGTTCGTAAGGGCAGCCCAGCCGGGCCCAGGCCTCCGCCGCATCGCGCCAGTCGCCGCCGATCTCCAGACGATAAGGCTCGGCCAACCCCTCGGTCGAATGAGCCCCACCCGCGCGCCAGATCCAGTACACCAGTTCGCCCGCGATCCAGGCGTGACGCTTGCCCAATGCCAGCTCGGTGGCGCGCTGCGCGTGGGCCCGCGCCTGTGCGACGTCGCCTGCCAGCCACGCTGCCTCGGCCTGGGCCGCCGCAGCCGGGGCAACGTTCTGGAAATCCCCAGACCGTTCCGCCAGCGCCACGGCCTCAATCAGCGTCGCCGCTGCCTGCGCGTCGCCGCGCCGGGTCTGTAACCGACCCAGCGCCAGAAGCGCCGGGATGCTGTTGGCAGGCGAAACAAGCTGATGCTTGAGCGCCTCGCGTGCCGCGCCTTCGGCGGCCTCCCAACGCCCGCGTGCGAGATGCACGAGGGCCTGCCAGCCGAGGATGTACACCCGGATCGCGTCGAGGTCGCGCGCCGTTGTGTAGGCGTAACCATCGGCGAGATAGCGCTCCGCTTCGTCAAGGCGAAAAAGCTCACCGGCCGTCGATCCCAGGTTGGCATAGACTGTAGCGACCCGCGGCTCGAGCCCGGCCTCGCGCGCGACCTGAAGACAACGTTCGAGCGTGCGCCGCCCCTGCTCGTCATCCACGTACAGCTGTCCGGTGCCCAGGGTGTCGAGCGCCATCGCCAGTACACGAGCGTCGCCATGTTGCTCGGCGAGCGCCACTGCCTGTTCGGCAAGCGTGATCGACTCTTCGTAGTCGTGATCGAAGAGGTGCAACATGGCCTGGATGCGGTACGCCAGGGCCAACTCACGCCCCGCGCCGAGTGGTTCGAGCGCAACGATCGCGGCCCGACAGGCCTCCCAGGCCTCACCCATCTGCACCGAGGTCAGGGTGAGCGCCAGATGCGCCAGGTTCTCGCCCTCGCGCCGCGGCTCACCAAGCGCGCGCCAGAGCGCCGCGGCCTCCCGTCGCGCGGAGGCGGCCGGCTCGTGTTGGCCGATGAAGTTGCACTCCCAGGCCCGCGCCTCGAGCAACTCTGCGCGTTTGCGTGGCTCGAGGACATCCCCCGCTTCAAGCGCGCGACGATACCAGTCGGCTGCGGCACGATGCGCCCCGGCCGCTGCAGCCAACCGACCCGCCGCCGGTGCGGTCTGCAGGATCGCATCGCGCTCGCCTGCGCCGACGGCATGGTGCGCCAGCCGGTTCACGTCGCCCCGTGTCGCGGGCGAGCGCTGAAGCGCCGCGAACGTCGCGCGATGGAGCTCCTGCCGCTGCCGCGCCGACAGGGTATCAAGCACGGCCTGACGTGACAGTTCATGGCGAAATGCGAGGGCCTCCCCCTGGGTGCCCAGCATGCCAAGGGTGAGACAGGCATCGACTGCAGCTGCATCGGGTCCGGCGACCTCCGTCAACGCCCAGGCCTCGATCCTTGGCCCGATCACGGCGGCGGCGCGCAACACGGCCCAACCCTGCGGCGACAATCGGGCGGCGCGGGCGAACACAGCGTCACGCACGGTCCGTGATATCCCGCCACTCGGGTCGGCCAGCACCTCAGTGACGAAGAAGGGATTGCCGGCGGTCTGACGATGGAGCGCCGCGACGTCGATGGATTGCTCCCCGGCCAACGCGCGCACCGCGTCGAGCGAGAGCGCCGCGAGCGGCATACGCCGCACCGCCGCCGAAGTCGCGAGGTCGCCGAGGACAATGCGCAGCGGATGCTTGGGGTCGAGTTCGTCGTCGCGGTAGGTGATGATGAGGAGCGCGCGCGTCCGCTGCATTCGGCGACCGAGATAGCGGAGCAGATCGAAAGTCGCCTCGTCAGCCCAATGCGCGTCCTCGATGACAAGGATCGATGGGCGGGCCTGCAGCTCGGCCAGCATGGCGGGGAAGATCGCTGAGCGGTCGGCATCGCTGGCGAGCAGCGCTGGCAAACGGCCGTCGAGTTGAGACGCCAGGTCATGGAGCGGGCCAAAGGGGCGCGGCGTGAACAACGCATCGCACACCCCCCACAACACCCGCGGCGCCCCAGATGCTCCGTTCACAAACGCCTCGACGAGTGCGGTCTTGCCAATACCCGCTTCGCCGCTCACCAGCACGACCCGCCCTGAGCCTGCTGTCACCTGGTCCCAGGTCGCAGCTAACGTCTCAAGTTCCCCCGCACGCTCAAGCAAGCCCATGGTGATGCGCCCTTTACACCGGCGACTGTACGACCGACGCAGCCTCTCCACGGCGCACGCCAAGCATCAACACAAGGGCGACGACCATGAAGATCGGCGCCACGATCATCACAAGGTTGTAGTTGTTGCCCGTCAACTGGATGATCCAGCCGTTCACGTTCGGCCCGATGATCGCCGAGAATGTCGAGAACATGTAGTACAGGCCGGTGTACGTGCCGATTCGGGCGGCGCTCGTCATATCGACGACCATCGGCAACGAGTTGATGTTGATCAGGGCCCAGCCGATGCCGGCCGCCATCAACATCAACCCAGCCACAGGCACCTCGCCGAGCACAGGCACCGCGAACAGGCGCGTGGTCAGCGTGGCGGCGGGCAGCAAGAACATACCGAGCATCATCGAGCCGAGGATCAGGATGCCGATCACGATCGTCGCTCGGCGCCCGATTCGCGCGCCGATGTAGCCGGCGGGCAGCGCGAAAAGCACGAACATCAACGAAAGCTGTCCGAGCAGGCGCACGCCGTCCTCATTGGCCAAACCAAGATGATTGACGGCGTAGAGCGTGAAGAAGGCCTCGACCGCCGTATAGCCCAGGAACCAAAAGAAGATCGCGAGCAGAAGCCGCAGCGCGCTGCGATCGGGGTCGGCAAGCACCTCGCGCAGGCTGGACAGCAGGCCGGGGGCCTGCTCACCCGCGCCGACCGCCTTCGGCTCACGGATGAAGGCGAAGACCATCACCGTCGCGACGATCACCAGAGCCGATCCAAGCCAGAACGGGTACGCCGGATCGATCTTGTACAGCGCCGAGCCGCCAAGCGTGGCCGCGATCGCGCCAAGACCGCCCATGAGGTTGATGATGCCGTTAGCCTGCGAGCGCAGCGGCGAGGGCGTGATGTCGGGCATCAACGCGACGACAGGCGTGCGCCAGATCGCCATGCTGAGCAGCAGGGTCGAGGTGCAGGCCACAAACAGCGGTAGGATCGCGGCGAACGGGATCAGGCCAAAAGCCAACGCCCCGATCGGCGCGCCGATCAGGATGAAGGGCATCCGTCGCCCGATCGGCGTGCGCAGCCGATCGGACCAGGCGCCCACCGGCGGCTGGATGAGCAGCGCCGCGATGTTGTCGAGCGTCATGAAGAAACCGATCCACCCAGGAGCAAGCCCAAACTTTTGCTCGAGGAAGAGCGGCACAAAGGCGTTGTAGACCATCCAGATCACACTGACGCCAAAGAAGCCGAAGCCAAGCAGAAAGGTTTTGCCGTAATTGAGGCGCATGGGGATCCCCCGCTGTGCAGATGTGGGAAGTATACGGGATGAGTGGGGATGTGGAGCGGGGAGCGACGAGCGAAGCCCACAAGAAAGGCGCTTTGCGAGCTTCGCGTCGTCGCGGTCAACCCTTCTGATCAGCCGATCACCTTTTGGAATCGCCACACCGCCAGCCCAAAGAACCCCAGCGCATAGGCGAGCAACACGCCGGCCGGCGCCCAGGCAGAGGCCAACCCCTGACCCCGGATGACGATGTTCTGAAATCCGATCATGGCCCAGGCCGAGGGCAACAGCCCACCGATCGCGGCAAAGACCCCGCCGGCGAATTCAAGCGGGAACCAGGTGCCGCCCAACGCCGAGAAGACGAACATCGCCAGCATCGAGTAGAGCACCACCTGGTCGTCGCTGCGCGCCACAACACCGATCAGCAAACCCAGACAGGCCACCCACAGCCCAAGCGCGATGGCGATGAGAAACGTCGCGCCCGCATCGCGCAGGTAGTCGACGCCCAGCGCCCATTGGCCAAGCGCGATCAAGAGTACGGTCTGCCCGAAGACGACGGCGAACATGGCGAGCATGTGCCCGGCCACGATCTCCCAGGGCCGCATCTCGGTCGTCAATAACCGCTGCAGCGTGCGCAGCTTGCGCTCCTGCATCAGGATCTGGGCCGACGACACCAGGCCGAAGATCGCGAACTGTACAAGGATCCCGGGCGAGGTCTGGTTGTAGGGGTTGCCTCCAAAGGGGGCCTCCGACGCGATCGCCACGGCTTGCTCGACCCGCACCCGACCGCTCACCACCTGCTCGCCCCAGGCCGCCCACGCCTGATCGAACGCGATCTGCCACGTCTGCGCCGGGTCTTCGCCCGGGGCCGCCGCAACGCTCAACCGCGCGATCTCGGCCGAGCTCAACCATTCAGTCAGCGCGAGTTGCACAGTTCGGTACAGCGTCTGCCCGGACACGGAAGCAGGATCTGCGACGAGCTGGAGCGCGGGCTGCGCGGCCATGGGTTCGACCCCAAATCCGCCCGGCACGATCAGCATGCCGGCGACCTCGTTGTTCGTCAGGGCGGTCTGCGCCTCGGCCGCAGCCATCCGCACCGGGTTGACAGTCGCCGAACCCGCCAGGCGCTCGAACAGACGCTGCGCCAGAGGCGCCTCTGGGTCAGCCGAAATCCAGGCCAGCCGCAGCCTGGTATCAGCCGTCGTCGTCGAGCCGCCGTAGGCGATGCCCATGAAGAACGTGAACACGATCGGCATCACGACAAGGAACAACAACGACTTGCGATCGTTCACAATCTGCTCGAGGTCTTTGAGGGTCAGGATCAGTACTTTCATCGTGGCTCCCGTTCATGGACGGCGGAAGCCGTCTCCCTACGCGTACCGCCTCTGAATCCGCCAGGCGCCAGCGGAAAAGAACACGATGCCCAGAGACACAAGCACCACGCACGACGTCACGACCGCGCCAGTCGGTTGGCCTTCGAGCGCAAGCATCCAGGCTTTCATCGCCCAGCCCTGCGGCGTGAAATCCCCAAGTCGGGCGAACGTCTCGGGCATCGTCACGGCTCCACTGAATAGCCCGCCCAGCATGCCAAGCACAGTCAGGCCACCGCCCAACACCGGGCCGGCCTGCCGCGTGGTCTTGACGAACGCGATAAGGAGCACACCCAACCCCGATGCGGCCGCGACCTGACCGATCAATGCCAGAGCCACAGCGGCCGGTTGGCCCCATGCCACGCCGAAGGCGAAGTGCGCGGCGGTCATCAGCACAAGACCCTGAACGATCACTGTAAGCATGACGGCCAGTAGCTTGCCGGCCAGGATATCGATCCGGCCGGTCGGTGTCGCGAACAGCCGCGCCAGCGTACCCTCCTCGTCCTCACGCAGCAGCGACATCATCGAGTAGGCGCCTGTATAGAAGGCGAAGAAGACCATCTGCCCCGCCGCCATTTGCGCGATGATGCGTTGCAGCGTGCCGTCGCCGGATCCGGTTGCGGTCGGCGCGACCCAAACCAGCACCGCCGGTTCGGTCTCGTGGAGCAGGCCGCGCTGCACTTCGCGATACCAGGTGGCGTAATCGCGCATCAACGCCCCGGCATCCAGGGTTAGCGGATCCTGCCCGGCGGCGTGCAGCCGCCCCTGCACCGTCTCAAGCGCGATGCCACCGCCTGCCACGCCCTGCAGCAATGCGCGGACCATGGCCTCGGCCATCTGCGGGCCGACGCTCAGGGTCGGATCGCTCACGAGCGTCACGGCAGCCGCGCGCCCGGCCAGCACATCCGCCGTGAAGCCACCCGGCACGATCACGGCCACGCCCACGCGGCGCTCAGCAACAGCGGTTCGCGCCGCCGCTTCATCGGCGAATTCCGTCGTCGTGATCCAGCCCGCCACGCTCGGGTCGACGAACATCCCCACGATCGTTTTGCCAAGCGCCTCTTCCAACGGCGCATCCTTCGGCAGCGCATCCAGATTGACCAGCCCCACGCGCACCGCCGGCGGTGTCTCCGCGGCGTCGCCCTCCGCTCCCCCGAAGGCGAAGTAGATCAGGCCGATGATCAACAACGGCGCCGCCACCATCATGCCCAGCGCGAAGACGCTGCGCATGGTCTGAGTGAGGTCCTTGATTGCGATGTCGATGACTTTCATGATGTCTTCCCGCGCACAGGCCGCACCGGCCTCGACAGCCCGTCTTGTTCGTGATGATGCGCTCCTCGCCCCTCGCTCTTCGCCCCTCACGCCTCATCCCTCAACGCTTTGCCCGTCAGTTCCAGGAAGACGCTCTCCAGGTTGGGCTCACGGATATCGACCGTCATGATGCGCGCGCCGGCCTGGGTCGCGAGCTCGAACAGGCGTGGCAACAGGGCGTTGCTGTCGTCGACCAGGGCCGTGACATGCCCGTCGACGACGTCGAGGTGCGCGAGGCCCGGGACCGACCGCCAGGCCGGAAGCACCCGCTCGGCCTCGACGTTCAGGGTCAGGTCGATCCGGGCCAGGCCGCCCGATTGGGCGATCAACTCGGCGTGGGTGCCGTATGCGATCACGCGTCCCTGATCCAGGATGGCGATGTGGTCCGACAGCTCGGCCGCCTCTTCCATATAGTGCGTGGTGTAAAGCACAGTCGCGCCGGCCCGGTTGAGTGCCTTGACGTGATCGAGGATGTGCCGCCGCGATTGCGGGTCGATGCCGACCGTCGGCTCATCCATGATGACGACAGCCGGCTCGTGCAGGAGCGCGGCGCCGATGTTGACCCGCCGCTTCATACCACCCGAGTAGGTGCCAACCCGGTCGCGCTGTCGGCCGTTAAGCCCGATCGTCTCGAGCACGGCGTCGACGCGTTTTGCCAATGCGGCGCCGCGCAGGCCATACATCTTTCCCCAGAAGATCAGGTTCTCGCGGGCGGTCAGATCCGGGTACAGCGCGATCTCCTGCGGCACGACGCCCAGACGGGCTTTCGCCGCCTGCGGCTCGGCTCGGATCGAATGGCCGAAGATCTCGGCGCTGCCGCCATCGGGCTCGATCAACCCCGAGAGCATCGAGATCGTCGTGCTCTTCCCGGCGCCGTTCGGCCCCAGCAGGCTGAGCACCTCGCCCTGCCGCGCGAAGAAGCTGAGCCCGGCCACGGCCTGCACTTTTCCGAAACTCTTGTTCAGGTCTCTTACTTCGATCGCGTTCATCGTGTCTCCTTCAGGTGCACAACCGCTTGCCTAGCTCAGCAACAATCCAAGCGCCGGCAGCGCCAGCATCAGGGCGCACGCGATCCCGAGCAGCCACGTCAGCCAGGGCCGCGGGTGGTTGACCCAGACGTACAGGATCACCGAGAGCAGCAGGCTCTGGAGCAACACCTCGGGCAGGCCGCGCAAATGCGTAAGGATCGGCAGCCGGGTGTAGATCAGGCCCTCGATCGAGCCCGGCGTCGGCCCAAAAGTGTTCAGGATCCCGACAGCGACAAGCACGAACCAGAGGGTCAGCCAGCCACGCCGCGCCTCAAGGGTCGTTTGGCGCAGTAGATAGATCACAAGCCCGAAGAGTGCGCCGCGTACAGGCTGGAACAGCGGGCCGGCCATCACCCACCTG
This sequence comes from Anaerolineales bacterium UBA6663, assembly GCA_002455335.1. GTDB lineage: Bacteria > Chloroflexota > Anaerolineae > Anaerolineales > UBA6663 > UBA6663. Next base: position 12,170 of record DKKP01000120.1, read on the forward strand.
TCGTCGATGGGGCGCATGTAAGCGCCAAGACCGGGCTGCGCGAACAACCCCCCATAGTCGAACAGCGTCGACGCCAACAGGCCGATGACGAAGTAGGTCACTGTATGAGTCACGGCCGCTTTGGCGACGACGACCGGCAGATCGTAAGGTGTGCGCGACATGATGGTCTCCCCAAAACAAAGTTGTGAGCGACGCCCCAGCGGGGCTGCGCTTCGAGTCACACCTTACGGCTGGAGCGTGCTCGCTCCCAGTGTGCCTTTGGGAAAATGGGACAATGGACCTTCGGACAGGGTTCCGGACACTGTCCTTTCGAACAATGGCGCGAACCTCGGCTCAGCGTCACAATGCGGCTATGGCGATCTCCTCCACGTCTTCAACGCCCACAAGCGCCCAGGGCGAGCGGGCCTTCTTCATCTTCCTGACACTGGTCTTCGTCGGGGCCTACGCCCTGGCGATCGCGACCACTCCTGCGTTACACGAGCCGCTGCGCCTGAGCGCGCTTACGCTGACGCTTGGCCTGCATCTGGCCCTGCACTGGGCCGTGTTCTTTGGAAAGCTCCGCCCGGGTCTGACCTGGGCCTATGTCGTGACGCAGGGCCTGCTGGCGTTCGGGGTGGCGGTCCTGGGCGCGCACATCGCCCTGTACTTCGGCGTGTTCATGGCCCTGGTGGGCGAAATCGTCGGGATCTTTCGCGGGAGGCTTCGGGCGGCGATCGGCGCCGCCGCGTACGTGATCGCGCTGGCGCTTGTTGCCTATGGCCTGAGTTTTGGCTGGACCGAGCTCACCTGGTGGGCGGCCTCGATCATGCCGATCACGCTCTTCGTCGTCATCTACGTCACGCTCTACAGCCGGCAGGCCGAGGCCCGCGAACGGGCGCAGTTGCTGGCGAGCGGGCTCGAATCCGCCAACCGGCAATTGAGCGACTATGCCACACGCGTCGAGGACCTGACGGTCGCGGCCGAGCGCCAACGTATCGCGCGCGACCTGCACGACACGCTCTCCCAGGGCTTGGCCGGCCTGATCCTCCAACTCGAGGCCGCCGACGCGCATCTCGCTAACCAGCGCGCCGACAGGGCCAAGGCCATCGTGGGCGACGCCATGGCTCAGGCCCGCATCACGCTGGCCGACGCGCGCCGCGCGATCGACGACTTGCGCACGACGACGCCAGCCGATCCCGAGTCAGCGATCTGTCGTGAGGTCGCGCGCTTCTCCGAGGCGACGGGCATCGCGGCCGAGTGTCAGATCGCGCCCGACCTCGGGCCGATCGAGGACGTGGCCGAGACCCTGCTGCGCATCCTGTCGGAGGCCCTGACCAACGCGGCCCGCCACGCGCAGGCGCAGCGGGTGATAGTGACGGCCGAACGCAAAAACGGCGTCTTGCTGATGACGATCGTTGACGATGGATGCGGGTTCGACCCGAGCGCTGTGGCGGCCGGCCATTTCGGCCTGCTTGGCATGCGCGAGCGGGCACGCCTGATCGGCGGTGAGGTCGAGCTATCCAGCCGACCCGGCGCAGGCACGACGGTGACGGCGCGGTTGCCGTTGGAGGGCCACTGAGATGCCGCCGATCCGGATCGTGATCGCCGATGATCATCTGATCGTGCGCCAAGGGCTGCGCCTGATCCTGGAGACCGAGCCCGATCTCGAACTGGTCGGCGAGGCCACCGATGGGGCTGAGGCGCTGGCACGCTGCGCCGATCTCAAGCCGGATGTGGTTTTGATGGACCTGCGTATGCCCGTGATCGACGGCCTGACCGCGATCGAGCGTCTGGGGGTCGAGCAACCCGAAATCGCCGTGGTGATCCTGACGACGTACAACGAAGACGCCCTGCTGCTGCGCGGGCTGCAGGCGGGCGCGCGCGGCTATCTGCTCAAAGATACGGGCCGCGCTGCGCTCTTCGATACCATCCGGGCCGCGGCGCGTGGCGAAACATTGCTCGGCCCAGAGATCGTGATGCGCGCGCTGGCGCAGGCCTCGTCCGGTGCGACCGCCAAACGGGCGCCGGACGCCGTCGGCCTGACCGAGCGCGAAGGAGAGGTGCTGGCCGCCGTCGCGCGCGGCGAGCGCAGCAAGGAGATCGCACTCCATCTCGGGATCAGCGAGCGCACGGTCAAGGCCCACCTCGCCAGCATCTACGGCAAGCTCGGCGTCGACTCACGCGCCGCCGCGATCGCGGCTGCCGCGCAACGCGGCTGGATCTGACCTCCGAGCGTGGGTCGCGCTAGCGATCGAGTACGACCTTGAAAAACAGCGAAACGGCCATCGGATCGAAGTGGCTGCCCGACTGCCGCCGGATGAAGTCCAACACATCCGCTTCGGGCCAGGCTCGCCGATAGGGCCGATCGGAACGCAACGCATCCCACACGTCGGCAACCATGAAGATGCGCGCTGCGAGAGGGATCTGTTCGCCCCTGAGCCCGCGCGGATAGCCTGTCCCGTCCCACTTCTCGTGATGGCAATATGGGATGTCGAGGGCCGGCCGCAGATACTCGATCGACGACAGCATGTCAAACGCATACTGCGGATGCTTGCGCATGACGGCCCATTCGTCATCGGTCAGCGTATCGGCCTTGAACAGGATCCGATCCGGGATGCCGAGCTTGCCGATGTCGTGCAGCAGAGCGCCGCGACGGGCGTGCGTGATCTGTTCCGTACCCAGCCCGGCGGCCTCGGCCAGCCGAACCGTCAGGTCGGTGACGCGCCGGCTGTGTCCCTCGGTCTCACGATCGCGCAGGTCCATCGCGTGTGACCAACCCTCGATCGTGGCGTCGTACGCGAGACGGAGTTCGGCATTTGTGCGCTGCAGATCGTCGAAGAGGTGCGCGTTGTCGATCGCGATCGCGGCCTGCCCGGCCAGGGTCTCCAAAAACTCCAGCCAGTCTGGGTCTTCCGGCAACGGCGTGCGCTGGAAGATCTCGAGGACGCCCACCAGTCGCCCTTTGGCGATCAAGGGCACACCGCAATAGGCGTGACAGTCCTCATCCGCCAACAGCGGGGCCCGCGCATTGCCCGCCCTCACCGCCTGCAGATCCGGGACAACCACAGTGACGCGCTCGAAGCCGGCCCGGCCGGCGTAGCCCTGGCCGAGAAGCAGCCGGGTCTGCTCGATCACACGGCTGCGAAAGCCGCGCCCGGCAGCGAAATCAAGCGTCTGCAGACCCTCATTGAACAACAGGACAGCGGCCGCATCGACGTTCAATCTGGCGATCACCTGATCGAGCAGAGCGATCAACGTCGGCCGGATGTCGAAGTTCGCGGTGATCATCAAGTCGATCGCGCGCAATGCCTTCAGTCGCTCCACCTGAAGCTTGAGATGCTGCGCCTGTTGCTGGATTCGAATCTCATCAGCTTTGCGCCCGGTGATGTCTTGAACGATGCCGGTCAGCCGCACGATCTCGCCGCTTGCGTTGCGGAGGGCTTCGCCGGGCTGTGCCCACACCGTGCGGATCGTGCCATCCGGCCAGATCACGCGATACTCCATGGGCGCCGGCGCCTGCTCGTCGATGACCGCGGTGTTGGCGCGGTTCACGCGCTCACGGTCGTCTGGGTGAATGGCCCGCGCGATCACATCGGTGAGGTCAAGCTCCGTCGCGCCCGGCTCGACGCCAAAGATCCTGTGCATCTCGTCCGACCAGGTGACCGTGTTGCTGAGGGTGTCCCAACTCCAATGCCCCACATGCGCAACCGCCTGCGATTTTTTGAGCGCCGACTCGCTGGCCGCGAGATCGACATCGGCCCGGGCGCGCCGCTCCTCGCGCTCGAGGAGATCGAGCGCAAACGAGACATCGATCCCGATCTCGTCAAGCAGTCGGATCTCCTCGGGAAGCGTGAAGAAGCCTAGATCGGCGGCATACAGAGCCAGAAGCCCAACGACCTGGCCGCCGCGGCGCAATGGCACGACTGCGCCCGCCTTGAAGTGGATCTCGGGCGTCGAGCCCCAACAACGCAGACTCTCGGCTTGCGCCCCGCTGACATGGACGGTGATCCCTTGTCGCAGCGCGAGGCTCAACGGACCGTCGTTATGCGGGGGCTCATGGATTTTCAGACCCTGGCAATGAAGAAGCTGACTGGAGGCGGCTGGTGTGATCACACCGGTCTGCGGGTCGAAGAGCCCGATCCAGGCCAGTTGGAACTGCCCATAGTCGACGGCGATCTGGCAGATCGCGCTGAAGAGATCGACGTGGTTGGAGACACGCACGATGGCCTGATTGATCTGGCTGAGCGTCGCGTACAGTCGATTGAGTTGATTGATTTGCCGGTCAGCCCGGCGCCGTTCAGTCAGATCCAGCTGGGTCGCCACGCGATAAAGCAGCACGCCAGACGCATCTCGGACGCTGACGACATCCATCTGCACGGGATAGATGGTCCCGTCTTTGCGCTGCATATGCGCGTCGTATCGCACACGACCGACGCGATCGGCCTCGGCAATGGCGGCAAGCACGGATGCGCGATCTTCGGGCGCATACAGGCTCAAGATCGGCATCGACGTGATCTCGTCGACCGTACGACCCTGTAGCGCCGCGAAAGCCGGGTTGCAGGCCAGGATCCGATTGCTGGATGGGATGCCCAGGGCGATGCCGTGTGCGCAATGGCGAAACGCGTCGAGCCAGCGCTGTTCCAGCCCTCGCGCCGCAGGAGGTTCCGAGAGTTGCTCGAGCGTCACGTAGACACCCGAGGTGGGTGGATGCCCGCTCGGGGCAATCGACTGGGCGCTGAGTTTGACCCAGCGGATGTCCTCAGGCCGGCTCGCGTTCAGGCCGAAGACCTCGCTCTGGCGCATGGGTTCATGGCGCAGTGCACGTCGAACCGGATGGTCGTCAGGCGACACGGGTGCGCCATCCTGGGTGACAAGATCCCATAGACGCGCCGCGGCCGTGTCCTCCTTGGACATCCCCAGAAGCGCTAACGCAGCCGGGTTAGCCGAGACTAACTCACCGCCAGCTTCGAAGAACAACACGGCGAGGTGTGTGGTTTTGACAAACGCCCACAACCATTCGGGCGTCAGAGGATATTGGGGATGGTCAGCGCCGCTCATCCAGGCGGGACCCCTTTCACCGAGGGCTGTGCGCAGACGCATCCCCCATTATACGGTCCTTGCCAAGCGACGACTCTCGAACAAACAAAAAGCCCTCGAGAGTCTCGCTCTCGAGGGCTTCCTCAACCGCAAGTCTGGCTCAATGGGCCGTCGCCAGCTCAGGTCGGAACTTATAGCCGTAGATGAGCATCCCGCGCTCATCGCCGTCTTCGCGCAGCTTGCGTGTGACCATCTCGACTCGCTGGCCGATTTTGACCTCCGCCGGCTCGATATCGGTCAGTTGCGAGGTCAGGATCGGACCCTCATCCAGCTTGACCAGAGCCACCGCGTAAGGGGCATTGGCTTCGAAACCTTCGGGCGGATCGTGGACGATGGTGTAGGAATAAACCTCGCCACGTCCCGAAAAGACATAAGGTGTCTTTGCCTCTCCCGAGCAGCTTGGGCAAACATCGCGCGGGGGGAAGATCTTGGCATCGCAGTGCGGACAGACTTCGCCGACCAGACCGTATCGCTGCTGGCGCAGGCGCCAGTGACGTGAGATTTCCATAATCGCTACTTATCGCCTTTCGTTCCTTGAACGCCAGGCTAAATTACCACCAGCGACCTCTCACAAGCTATCAACGGTCCCTCAAAGCCCTCTGATTCGGCAAACGCTCATGTAGAAGGGACTGCAGGCGTACAGGGAAGGGCCGGGTTTCATCCCGGCCCTTCCCTGTACGCCTCCGGCTGTCATTAGCCCAAAGGCTACATTATGTCGCCTACTCAGAGCGCAGGATATGGGTGACCACATTGGCGCCGATTCCGCCGATGCATTGCGCCATGCCGACCCGGGCGTCGGCGATCTGGTTGGCCCCGGCCTCGCCACGCAGTTGAAGCGCCACCTCGGCGACCTGATAGACGCCTGTCGCGCCTACTGGATTTCCCCGGGCCTTCAAACCGCCAAAGGTCTGAATGGGGATTCGCCCCCCCCTGCCAATCACCTCTTCGGACGCCAACCGCCAGCCCTGCCCGGGCTCGGCAAAACCTGCCGCCTCAAGACTGAGCGCGGCGAAGATGCTGTAGGCATCGAAGAGCTCGAACAGGTCGAGTTCGTCAGGGCCAAGGCCGGCCATTTTATAGGCTCGGCCGGCCGAGAGTCGGGCGGCGTCGAAAGCCAGCAGGTCGGGCCGATCGTGAAGGGCAAGGGTGTCGGTGGCCTGCGCCGACGCAACGACCCGCACCGCGGTCGGCCGCGACGTGAGCACCACGGCGGCGGCGCCGTCGCACTCCGGCGCCACATCCATCACCGAAATCGGATCCGCCAAAGCGCCGCCACGCAAGACCGCATCGCGGGTCAACGTGTTGCGGAACATGGCATTCGGATTGGCCTTGCCGTTGGCGTGCGCGTTCACCGCGAAGTTCGCAAAGCCCTCGCGCGGAACGCCATGGGTATGCATATAGCGCTGCATGAGCAAACCGGCCAGCGCGGCCGGCGTGGCGCCTTGCACGCTTTCGAAATCCGAATCGCCAGCCGTCGCGAGAGCGGCATTGACGCGCCCGCCGATGGTGTCTGTGGTCTTCTCGACGCCGACGACCAGGGCCGTCTCGACCTGCCCCGAAGCGATCGCGATATAAGCCTGACGCAGCGCTGCGCCGCCCGAAGCCCCAGCGGCCTCAATCGTCACAGCCTCGATCCCGCGTAACCCGGCGAAGTCCGCGATCAACACGCCAAGGTGCGCCTGCCCGCTGAGTTGCCCGGCCAGGGCATTCGCCGCGAAGAGCGCCTCTGCCGGCGCAGGTCCGCCGAGCACTCGCTCGGTGTCGCGCGCCGCCGCCTCAAGCGCCGCGAACGCCAACTCGCGCAGCGATCGCTCCCAGTGCTCCCCGGCCGGCGTCAACCCGACGCCGGCGACAAAGACGTTGCTCATGCGTTCCTCGATGCTGTGTGTAGACCGCGGATCACGGTCTACCGTCTCAGGGCGCCGACGACAGGTTCTCGGCGAGCTGGCGCGCCAGCGCTTCGGCCAAGGTATCGGTCGGCCCGCTCAGGGTGATCGCCGCCGATTCGCTCTCGACCGGGCGCGAGGTCACCTGCACGCTGGCAACGTACCGGCCGACGCGGAAGTTGATCTCGACCACGGCCGACTGGCCAACCGGGTTCTGCCTGGGCTGCGTGACGATCACCCACTTGCGCGCTGCGTCGCCGACCGATGGACCAGGCGTGAGCTCCGAGCCGGTCGACAACCCGACCATGGCGTTCAGTCCCGAGGTCGCGCCCTCGATATCCTTGTAGACCGAGACCTGCTGGAAGAGCAGGACGCCGACCGCGCGCAGCTCTTCTTCTTGCGTGATCCCCTTGACCCAATACGACTGATACCCGACCTGCCGCCCCAAACGATCGAGCACGGGTTGCGCGTCGGCGCTGAACTGGGCGTTAGTCGTGAACGACGGCAATTGCCCGGTGTTGATCATCCACCGGTCACCGTATTGCGCATCCAGCTCGGCCAACTGCCGCGAGCCGAGGAGGTAGGGCCGCACATCAACCGGCCCGGCCTGAAAGAGACTGGCCGCCTGCAGCACGGCCGGTGTCGGCCGCGAGCGCAATGCCTCGGCGATCTGGCCCGCATAGCCGATCACCAGCGACGGATCAGGCGCGGCGACCTCGGAAGCCAGGAGCGACACCGAACCGATCACGTTGAGCACGCGGAAATCGGCACGCCATAGCCCCTGACGGATGGCCGCATCCGGATCGGTATAGCGCCAGATCCGCGATTCATCGGCCCCTGCGACGGCGCCTTCGACGCCCCCCCAGCCCTCACCCAAAGTCTCGGCGGACAACGCCGCTGCGGCATCTTCGCTCGTCTCGAAGTGCAGAAGACGCACGCCGAGGTCGGCATACGACGGGTTGGTCGCCTCGGCCACATAGCTGGCCGAGTAGAGATACAACAGCCCCGGGATCTCGACCGTATCAGTCGTGGCTTCGACGGCGGCGAGTTGGTGTCCGTCGAAAACGGACTCCTCGCTCAGGGTCCACAGCCCGGATGTGGCAGCCGGGCTGAGCCCGTACGTCCAGATGTCACCGGTGATCAACCGCGGTGTTGAGTTCCAGTTGAGCCACGCAAGCGCGCCGGCGACGACAAGGCCGAGCGCGACGAGCGCAATGACGATGTGACGAGCACGATTCATAGTTACTTCAATACCAGTTTGTCGCGCAGCCGCGCGTAGAGTGCGTAATCGATGGGCGTCCGACGCGCGATGTAGTCACGGGTTTTTGCGGCGCGGCCCTGGCGTTCGAGCACCCGCTCGGTCACGCGCAGACCGAAGGCATCGGAGCCGGCGCCCGAGCCAAACGACACGAGCAGCAGCCGATCGCCGGGCTTCGCAACATCGAGCACGGCGGTCAGGCCGATCATGGCGCAGCCGGCGTAGGTGTTGCCGATCTCGCCGACCAGCAGCCCGGGCTTGATCTGGGCATCGGTGAAGCCGCAGAGCTTGGCTGCGCGTTGCGGGAATTTGAGGTTGGGCTGATGCAGCACCACGTAATCGAAATCGCCCGGCGCGGCGCCCGCGAGCTCCATGTAGGTCTGGGCCGCGCCCGTCACGTGTTTGAAGTATGCGGGCTCGCCCGTAAAGCGCTGCCCGTGCTCCGGGTACTTGGCATGCTGCCGACGCCAGAAATCCGGCGTGTCGGTGACGAACGAGTACGAGCCCTCGATCTCGGCCAGCGACTCCTCAGCCGGGCCGAGCAGAAACGCCGCACCGCCGGCGCCGGCCGTGTACTCGAGCGCATCGCCCGGACGCCCCTGGGCCGTGTCCATGCCGATGGCCAGGGCGTAATCGGCCATGCCCGAGCCGACGAAGCCGATCGCGGCCTGCATCGCCTCGGTGCCGGCCTTGCACGCGAACTGCCAGTCTGCGGCCAGCGTGTGCGGCACGATGTCAAGCGCTTCGGCCACGATCGTCGACGTCGGCTTGACGGCGTAAGGGTGGCTCTCGGAACCGACCCACACCGCACGGATCAGGGCGGGATCGATGGCAGCGCGGCTCAGCGCGTTGCGTGAGGCCTCGATCGACATCGTCGCCACGTCTTCGTCAGCGCCGGGCACGGCCTTTTCCTTGATCGGCAGCGCACCGTCGCCGCCCGTCCAGACCCGGGCCACTTCGCTGGCCGGCAGGCGGAAACGCGGCACGTAAGCGCCGTAGCCGGCGATTCCGACCGGGCGCGTGGGCTTCATGATCTTGCGGGAGAGCTCTTCTGGCATGTCGTTTACGTCGAGTTGCGCCCTGGGCGGCGATAACTCAATAAAGAAGACGGCGGTGTTAGCGCCGTCTTCACCGAAAGCATCATTAATTCTACCATCCGACGCCTCTCAGAAGCTGTCAGAGAGGTGTCCGCGCGCTCTGGGACGTCCGGGCGCGGCCCGGACGTCCCAGAGCGCACCTTCTCGATCAAGGCATCGGGGTGAGCATCTGCTGGAACTCTTCGGCGTTCAGCCCCAGGAAGGCCAGCGCCCCGCCAAAGACCAGGATCATGAAGCAGATCCCCAGCACCATCAACAGAACCGACAGGTAATTCAGAGCCAGGCCGGTGATGGCCATCCAGCGCGAGCCCGACTCCGAGCTGCCGGCGCCGGTCTGGCCCATGCCCATGTGGCCCGTGACGATCCCGACGACAGTCGAAATCAGCCCGATGCCGCTACAGCCAAGCGCGAATGGTCCAAGAAGCGCGCTCAGGCCACAGCCGCCCAACCAGCCCAGGATCCAGGTGACGCCGGCAGAGATCAGGCTGATCAAGGCCATCGAGTTGGTGCCGCCGCCAGAAGATCCGTAGCTTGGCGCCGGCGGGGTGTTGGATGGGATGTTCATGAGGCCTCCTACTGGTCAATGAAACCGGTGTGGACCCGTACGGGAGCGGGCCCTCCATCGATGATGGACGATATCTGGCCCGATCAGGGCCCGGGCGTGGCTGACAAGAGCTGCGACCAATCGGTCACCGTGAAGAGCGTGGCGCCCGTGAGCACGAACACGATGAGCAACGCGCATAGGCCGACGACAAGTACCGCGATCGACGCATAATTCAGGGCCAAACCGACGACGGCCATCCAGCGCGACTCGGCCTCCGCGCTGCCGGGCCCGGTCTGCTGCAGGCCGATATGCCCGGTGACGATCCCGACGACCGTGGCGATCAGGCCGATCAGGCCGGTGCACAGATTGGTCCCCGGAAGGATCCATCCTGCCAGACAGCCGCCGAACCAGCCGATCACCCACGTGACGCCGCCGGCCAACAGGCTGGCGAGGGCCATGTCGTTGACACCGGTCGGCGGGCCAGCGACAGGTGTGCCGGTTGGGATGCGCATGGTGTTCTCCTCAGAGCGACCGAGCCGCTTGTGCTGAAGGCTCGGCTGGTGTGAGCGGGCCCCAGAACGGCAACGGCTTATACGGCGGCATTCGATCGCTCGACCAGGGCGCCGGCGGCGGCAGGGTCAACGCGCACAGCGCCAGCAACGTCCGATCATAGTTCACGCGCCAGCCGGCGAAATCGAGCCAGGCCTGATCGAGATCGGGCTTGAGCGGCACGCCGGCCACCGCGAGCCGCGCGCAGGCCTCGTCGTACTCGGCGCGCGTGATGCTGATCGGATCCTGCGGAAAATGCGGGTCAGTCGGATAAGGGATATGAAACAGGTCGCAGATATGGCGCAGGGCCAGATAGCCGGCACGGATGCATAACGCCGGGTTGGCGTTACGCGGGTAGTCAAGCGTCGAGAGATAAAGCGCCGCGCCGTCGAGCACCGCGCCGGCGGCCGTCAACCAGTGATGGTGCGGCTGCGATGACCGAAAGAACGACAGCATCGCCAATGACGTATGGGTTTCGTCGGTCTGCGCGAACCACGTCTCCCATTGGGCCCAGAGCTCCTGCAGGTGATCCATCCGCCCAAGCGGGAAGGCCAACTCGTACATGTACACGGCCGAAGGCGGCGTCCCGGCACGCGTCTCGAGCAGGCGCACCAGGGTCTCGCGCTGCGAGAAGGCGCCGTAGATTGTCGGCAGATAGGCGATCAACAGCGCGATGATCACCAGGCCCGAGCCCGCCTCGAGATAAGCCAACACGGTCGCAAGCGGCGTCGGTGGGGCCTTGACGCCAAGCGTCAGCAACGACGAGCCGCTGAGCACACACGCATCATACAGAGCCATACCCGTCGCCCAGAACATCAACACAAAACCGACAGCGACCAGGCTCACAAGCACCGGGACAAAGGCCAATAGTGACCACGGCCCATAGGCCGCCATCACCTGATCACGCTGCTCATACGTGGTGAACCGCGCCGCGATCAGGTCGAACCCACGTCGCATGAAGCGGAAGACGAAGGCGGCCAGGGGGTCGAGCAGACCGCGCGGGATCACAAAGACCCTCACGGCCGAACGGAACGCCATGGCCACGCATAGGGCGCCCAGCGCAAAAGTGAGTATTCGCAGGCCGACGTCGATCAGCGAGGGCACCCATGCATTCTAGCGGATTTGGTCGAACCGCAAGCGACAAGAGCCAGGGTGTGCACGAGCACGCTGTCAGCGCGGAATTGACTCAATGAGTGAGGTCCACGGTGGGCCGTTCGCCGGCCGGGCCGGGCGCGCTGCCGAATACCCGAAAGAAGAGATCGACCGTGTCGGGGTCGAAGTGCCGGCCCCGCTGCTCATGAATGTAGGCCAGGGCCTGATCGGGCGTCCAGGCCGCGCGATAGGGACGATCAGAGGTCAGGGCATCCCACACATCTACGATGGCAAAGAGCCGCGCCGCGAACGGGATGGCATCGCCACGCAACCCATCGGGGTAGCCCGTGCCATCCCATTTCTCATGATGCCGATAAGGGATGTCGAGCGCCGGGCGCAGATACGCAATCGGCCCCAGCATGTTGTAAGCGTGCACCGGATGCCGGCGCATGATCGCGAGCTCAGCTGCGTTCAGCGGACAGGGCTTGAGCAGGATCGAATCGGGCACGCCCATCTTTCCGATGTCGTGCAGCAGAGCGCCGCGGCGGACATGCGCGATCTCGTCTTCGGGCAGGCCCGCTTCCTGAGCCAACCGCACCGTCAGGTCGGTGACGCGCAACGAATGGCCTTCGGTCTCATGATCACGGAGGTCAAGAGCTCGCGACCAACCCTCGATCGTGTCCTCATAGGCCAGCGCCAGGTTGAGCGCATCGCGCTGCGACTGCTCCATCAGCGTCGCACGCTTGATCGCATTGGCAGCGATGTCGGCGATCGCCGCTATGAGTCGGGCCTCGTGGTCTGAAAAGGGCTCCGGTCGACTCAGCCAGAGCACGCCGATCCGCTCCGTCTGTGCGATCAGCGGCGCGCAGACGAGCGCGCGGGTCCGACCGCGCCATTCGGGGCGCGCCAGCGCGACGCCGAGGTCGGCTGCAGGGTCACGATGGAACTCGCCCGTCAGGACCACGTGCCCGCTCACCCCCTCACCAGTTGCGAACCGCGCGCGCCTGGCCGTCGCCATCAGGCCAATCGCCGATTCGAGCTCGGTCTCATAACTGGTCGAATCTCGCATAGCAAAGGCCGCGCCATCGGCGCGCAACAACTCGAAGAGCCGGTCGAGGATCACGGATTGCAGATCGAACCGGTCTTGTGTCGTACGCAACGCCGCCGAGATCTCGCCCACGGCTTCGAGCTCCGCAAGGCGATGCGCCAGGGCCTCCTCAGATTGTTTACGGTCGGTGATGTCCTCCTTCACTGCGACGAAGTGCGCCACGCGCCCGTTATCGTCGAGCACCGGCGAGATCGACGCCCACTCCCAGTACAGCGTGCCGTCCTTGCGCTTGTTGTGAAACTCTCCGCGCCAGGTTTCGCCCTGCGAAATTGTGTCCCAGAGCTTGCGGTACTCGTCCGATGAGGTCTCATTCGACTTGAGCAGCCGCGGTGTCTGGCCGATCGCTTCGTCGCGGGTGTAGCCGCTGGCCTGGGTGAACTTTGGGTTGACGTACTCGATCGCGCCGGTCGTGTCTGTGATGATGATCGAGACCGGGCTTTGCTCGATGGCATGCGACAGCGTGCGCCGTTCTTCTTCGGCCCGTCTGCGTTCGCTGATGTCCTGTAGGGTGCCGAACAACCGGTTCGGCTTCCCAGTCGCATCCAGGGTCGCGTTCCATTGCCCGAAGATATAGCGCTGACTGCCATCGGGTCGATTCAATCGATACTCGACGCTCGCTGACGCCTCGCCGCGCATGGCCTGGGCCACGCACGCTTCAACGCTCTGACGGTCGTCCGGGTGGATAAGCTCTAACAGCGCCGCGAGGTCGAGACCGCCGGCCGGCTCAGACACGCCGATGATCCGTTGGGTCTCCTCCGATCCAAACAGGCGGTTTGTCTCGAGATCATGCTCCCAGTGGCCGATGTGGGCGAGTTGTTGAGCCTTGGCCAACTCAGATTCGCTCGTCCGGAGATCACGGATTGTCAGCAGCGTGGTCAACGTGTCGGCCATCCGCCGACCGATCTCCTGGAGCAGGCGGGCCTCCACCGGAGTCCACTGCCGCGCGTGGGAGCACTGATGCAGCCCGAACGACCAGGGCAGTCCGACCCGCGGGTAGAGCGCCTGCACGAGGAACGACTTGACGCCAAAACCCTGCTCCACCTCGGGCGGTACTGGGCGTTCGGTGCCGGGCCCGAACATCAAAGGCCCGTCGGTCGCGCGCATCAATCTGAAGACTTCAACGCCGTTGGCGTCGAGCGGCAGCGTCACGCCGACCGGCAACACGCCCGGGTACTCGGGGCGCGTGCGCTCCATGGGCACTGTCCAGGTCGGCGTCTCGGGATCGCAAGGGTAGACCATCCAGGCCCGATCGCTCTTGAACACGTCGAGGAGCGTATCGAGCACATCACGCATCATCGACTCCAGGTCGCTGGCGCCCTGCATCGCGCGGTTGACGTGATCGAGACCCTCAAGAAACCAGACGTGATCCTGAAGATCGCGCTCGGCCCGTTCGCGCTCGGCAATCGCCTGACGGAGCGCCGCGTTGCTGATCTGGAGGTCGGCCGCCTGATCGGCCAGATCCCGATCGAGCTGCTCGTGCAGTTGGCGCAGTGAGAAGCCGGCGCGATGCAACCGCGCGTCGGTGACCAGGGCCCAGGCCCCCAGCCGATTGGCGGTCAGGAGTGAATGGGCCTGTGAGACGTCGAACACGTCTTCGACCGACGGCCCGGTCAGCGGATACGCGCAGGCGATCACGCCAGGGCGATCGGCCAGCGACTGCGCGACAGCGCGCTCATAGGCCGCCAGGTCGCTTCGGGTCACAGTGCCCAACCCGTTCCAATCGACCAGGAGGCGGACGCCGACATAGCCGTCCGCGCGGGCCTGATCGAAGAGCGCATTCATCTCGGCGATCGCCAGGTTCGGCTGGGTGAAGTTCCTGCGCAGTTCCGCCGCCGCGATCCGTCGGCCGATGAAGTCCCCATCGGCCCGACGTGCCGCGAAGTCCGGGAGAAGTTTGCCCAAAGCATCCTGCACGGCGGAGACGATCGCGGCATCGCCCAGACACACACAGCGCTGGTTGCCCAGTAGCCCTGCCCGCAGATATAGCCCGGCGAACTCGATCAGGTCGGGCTCAGAGCGATACAGATGCCAGAACCGGGAGCCAGGTGGGAGCGTCGCCAGCACCGACGCGATGGCGTTGTCGGGGTCGGTTGGGTTCATGGTCGTTGATCCTCAGCCCGCTCCGAGCGACACCAACGCCAGTTCGCCTGGNNATGCCTCGATCGTCGCGGCGCTTCGCCCTCCACCTCGATCAGACAGTCCCTGGCCGTGGCACTGTGGAACATCAACGTGCGCTCGATCGTCGGCAGCCGCAGCGCAGTCAATGCCTCGCCCATCGGATCGATCTGGAGCGAATCGGGGGCCACATCCCGATTATAGGCCTCATGACGCGTTCGTCCGAGGCGCCTAGGAGGAACGTGATGCCACGTCGGCGTTCGCACCGGCCGCCGCCGCGCTCATGGCCGCGACGGGCGAGTGACCCAATCGCGCCACAGACCGCGCCCGGCCGCGCCGATCAGGTCGGCCAGGCCCGGGCGCGCCCGTTCAGCCGGGAGGTCGCGCACGATCAGGCGCCCGTTCGTGCGGCGCAGCGCGGGGGCGGTCAGGATCCAGCG